>JBBRQW010000085.1:0-12823 GCA_038225765.1 Caulobacterales bacterium
CTGGCTCGACCGCATGACCCAGTTCAAGGAAAAAAGCGGCCAGCACAAGGAGCGGGCCAGCGTCGGGCTCTACACCTATCCGGTGCTACAGGCCGCCGACATCCTGATCTACAAGGCCACCCACGTGCCGGTCGGCGAGGATCAGAAGCAGCATCTGGAGCTGACCCGCGACATCGCCGCCAAGTTCAACCACGATTTCGAGGCGCCGGGCTTCTTTCCCCTGACCGAGCCGCTGATCGAGGGGCCGGGGGCGCGGGTGATGTCCCTGCGCGACGGGACGGCGAAGATGTCCAAATCCGACCCGTCCGATCAGTCGCGGATCAACCTCACCGACGATGCGGACGCGATTGCCGCTAAAATCCGGCGGGCAAGAACCGACCCCGCGCCCTTGCCGCACACCGTCGATGGGCTGAAAGATCGGCCCGAAGCGGACAATCTGGTGGGTATCTTCGCCGCCCTGTCGGGCCGGACCAAGGCCCAGGTGCTGGACGACTACGGGGGCCAGGGGTTCGGCCAGGCGTTCAAGCCAGCCCTGGCCGATCTGCTCATCGAGCGGCTGGCCCCAGTGGCGGCGAATATGCGACGCCTGCTGGCCGACCCGGGCGAGATCGACCGCATTCTGGCGGGCGGCGCGCGGCGGGCGCGCGCCCTGGCCGCGCCGATCCTGGCCCAGACCCAGGAGATCGTCGGCTTCTGGCCGCGCCGGTAAGCGCCGGCGGTTGCGAGCCGCGCCCGGCGGGGCCATCTAACGGGCCACGGAGAGGCATCCATGTTCATTCAGACCGAGACCACGCCAAACCCGGCGGTCCTCAAGTTCCTACCCGGGCGCGAACTGCTCGCCGCCGGGACGCGCGAATTTCGCGACGCGCCAGAGGCCGCCGCTTCGCCGCTCGCCGAGGCGCTGTTCGATCTCGAAGGCGTGACCCGGGTCTTCTTCGGCCAGGACTTCCTGACCGTCACCAAGGCCGACGATCGCGATTGGTCTTATCTCAAGGCGCCGATCCTGGCCGCGATCATGGATCATTTCACCGGCGACGCGCCGCTGATCGCCGACGGGACGGAGGAAGTTGCGGAGGAAACCCTCTACGAAGGCGAAACCGCGCAGATCGTGGCGGAAATCAAGGATTTGCTGGATTCGCGCATCCGCCCGGCGGTGGCCCAGGACGGCGGCGACATATTGTTCTCGCGGTTCGAGGCGGAGACGGGCGTGGTGTGGCTGCACATGCGCGGCGCCTGCGCCGGCTGCCCCTCCTCGGCGGCGACCCTCAAGGCCGGGGTCGAAAACATGCTGCGCCACTATGTGCCCGAAGTGACGCGGGTGGAGCAGACGGTCTAGGCGGGGTTGTCCCGGCGCTCTTCTTTCGGAGCGCGGGCTTCCAGCCCGCTCCTTTTCAGGCCTTCGCCGCCGCAGAGCTGACAGGATGATCGTTTTCGCGTCTAGTTCTCCGACTGAATACTCCCTTCACGCTCCAGCAAAAAATGCGGGCTGGAAGCCCGCGCTCCGAAGGCGGCGTCGTGTTCACCCGATTCCCGCGCCGCGCCGATGATCGTACTGGCTTTGGACACCTGCCTGGGCGCCTGCTCGGCGGCCGTCGTGGCCAACGGGCGTCTTTTGGCGAGCCGCTCGGAGGCCATGGCGCGCGGCCATCAGGAACGCCTGGCGCCCCTGGTGCGGGATTTGATGCTCGGCGCCAGCATTCCCTTCGCGGGCCTGGACCGCATCGGCGTCACCGTCGGCCCCGGTTCGTTCACCGGCCTGCGCGTGGGCCTGGCCTTCGCCAAGGGCCTGGCGTTGGCCCTGGGCCGGCCCTGCGTCGGGGTGGGGACACTCGAGGCGCTGGCCGCCGGCCTCGAAGTCGCCGGCCGCCACGCCGCCGTGATCGACGCCGGGCGCGGGCGGGTCTATCTCCAGGTCTTCGAGAAGGCGCGCCCCGTCACCCCGCCCGACAGCCTGGCCGTGGAGACGGCGGCGGCCCGGCTCGTCGAACTCGGGCCTTCCGGCGGACTGACCCTGGTCGGGCCAGGGGCCCCTCTGCTCGCGGGCAGGGTTCCCGGCGCGCGGCTAGTCGATCTGGCGGCGCCGAGCCCTGGGACGGTGGCGCGGCTGGCGACGCGCGCGCCGGTCACGCCGCCCCACCCCCTCTATTTGCGCGCGCCGGACGCGCGACCCCGATCGCCGTGAATTGGGTCCCGTGATCCTGGCCCCCGCCGTGGCCGGCGACGCCGAGGCCCTGGCCGCCCTCCATGGCCTGGCCTTCGAGGCGCCGTGGAGCGTCTCCGAGATCGCCGACCTGCTGGCCGGCCCCGGCGCCTTCGCCTTGGCGGCCTGGGGCGCGGGCGAGACCGACACCGACCGCCTGGACGGCTTCATCCTGTGCCGGACCCTGGCCGACGAGGCGGAAATCCTGACCCTGGCCACCGCTCCCGATCGTCGCCGGCGCGGCGCCGCCGACGTCCTGCTGACGGCGGCGACCCATGTCGCCCGGGCTCGCGGCGCGACCGCCCTGTTTCTGGAGGTGGCGGCGGACAATATCGCCGCGCGCGGCCTCTATGAGAAAGCCGGCTTCGTCGCCGTCGGCGCCAGGCGCGACTACTACCAGCGCGGCGACGGCGCCGCCGACGCCATCGTGCTTCGGCGCGATCTTAACAGATGACGCGCGGGGGCCTATGTTCGGCCCCGGCGATGGCGCCCGGAGCGACCCTTTGGATCGACTGGAGAAACTGTGCATCGACAAGGGCATGCGGATGACCGACCAGCGGCGGGTCATCGCGCGGGTGCTGTCGCTGGCCAGCGACCATCCGGATGTGGAGGAACTGCACCGCCGCGCCCACGCCATCGATCCGCATATCTCCATCGCCACGGTCTATCGCACCGTGCGCCTGTTCGAGGAATCCGGTATCCTCACCCGTCACGACTTTCGCGACGGCCGCTCGCGCTACGAGGAGACCAGCGATCCGCACCACGACCATCTGATCGACATGAAGAGCGGGGCGGTGGTGGAATTCGTGGACGACGAGATCGAGGCCCTGCAGAAGGCCATCGCCAAGCGGCTCGGCTACCGCCTGGTGGATCACCGGCTGGAACTCTATGCCGTGCCGGCCGATGACTGAGCCCGCGCCCGCCAAGCGCCTCTACATCAAGACCTACGGCTGTCAGATGAATGTCTATGACAGCGAACGGATGGCCGACGTGCTGCGCCCGCTGGGCTACGGCCCCACGGGCACCCCCGAAGGGGCCGATCTGGTGGTGCTGAACACCTGCCACATCCGCGAGAAGGCCACGGAGAAGGTCTATTCGGAACTGGGCCGGATCAAGCGGGCGAAGGCGCGGCGGGCCGAAAGCGGCGGCGCGATGACGGTGGTGGTGGCCGGCTGCGTGGCCCAGGCGCAGGGCGCGGAGATCATGGCGCGCCAGGGCGCCGTCGATCTGGTGGTCGGCCCGCAAAGCTACCATCGGCTGCCCGAACTGATCGCCAGGATCCACCGGGCGAGCGGCGAGCGGCTGGCCGCCGACTTCGAGCCGGCGGCGAAATTCGATTCCCTGCCGCGAGAGCGCGAAGCCTCCGGGGTCACCGCCTTCCTCACCGTCCAGGAAGGGTGCGACCGGTTCTGCACCTTTTGCGTGGTGCCCTATACGCGCGGCGCCGAATTCTCCCGGCCTTCGGCCTCGATCGAGGCGGAGGCCCGCTCGCTGGTCGCGCGCGGGGTGCGCGAGATCACCCTGCTGGGCCAGAACGTCAATGCCTACCGCAACGACGCGGGCGGCGGCCTGGCGGCGCTGATCCGCGCCCTGGCGCGCATTCCCGGGCTGGACCGCATCCGCTACACCACCAGTCATCCGCGCGACATGGATGGCGCCCTGATCGCCGCCCACGGCCAGGTGGACGCCCTGATGCCCTATCTGCACCTGCCGGTGCAGTCGGGCGCCGACCCCATCCTCAGGGCCATGAACCGCGATCACACCGCCCAAAGCTATCTGCAGACCGTCGAGGCGGTTCGCGTTGCTCGGCCGGGCATCGCCATCTCCGGCGACTTCATCGTCGGCTTCCCCGGCGAGCGCGAGGCCGACTTCGAGGCGACTCTGGCGTTGGTCCGCGAGGTCGGTTACGCCAGCGCGTTTTCGTTCAAATACTCCCGCCGCCCCGGCACGCCCGCCGCAGCCATGGCGGGCCAGGTGGACGAGGCGGTGAAGGATGAGCGCCTCGGTCGCCTCCAGGCGCTTCTGGAGACGCAGCAACGCGCCTTCAACCAAGGCCTCGTCGGCCGCGCCGTCCCGGTCCTGTTCGAAAAAGTCGGCCGCCACGACGGCCAGATCGTCGGCCGCAGCCCCTATCTGCAGGCCGTCCATTGCCAGGGACCGGCGACGCTGATCGGACGCATTGTCCCGGTCGCCATCGCCTCGGCCGGCCGGGGCAGCCTGGCGGGCCAGTCCCTTCTGGAAGCGGCTTGAGCCGGGCGCCGTCGGAGTTCCTGCCCCTCGCCGACGAGGCGGTGCGCGCCGTGGCCGGCCCGGGCGGGCACCATACCGCTCTCATCGAAGACGCCTTCCATGTCCTGATGGAGACGCCCGGGGGCGGGGTCACCCTGAACGGCGAGGCCAGAGCGCGGCGCGGGGCCCGGCAGGCCATCGAAACCCTGGCCGGGCGGGTCGCCTCCCATCTGGAGGTGACGCCGGCCGACGTCCGCGTGGCCATCGATCAGGCCCGCTCCGGCGGCCCGGCCACGGGGCTCATGGCGCGGCGCGGCGCGGTGGCCGCCAAAACGGCGGCCCAGGCGCGCTATCTGGAAGCCCTGGCCGGCCACGATCTCGTCTTCGGGCTGGGACCGGCCGGCACCGGCAAGACCTTCCTGGCGGTGGCGCACGGGGCCGGCCTGTTGCGCGCGGGCGAGGTGGAGCGGCTGGTGGTGACCCGCCCGGCGGTGGAGGCCGGCGAGCGCCTCGGATTCCTTCCCGGCGACCTCTCGGAAAAGGTCGATCCCTACATGGCCCCGGTGTGGGAGGCGATGACCGATATCCTGGGCGCCGACGCCCTGCGCCGCCGCCGCGACCGCGGCGAGATCGAGGTCGCCCCCATCGCCTTCATGCGCGGTCGCACCCTGGCCCACGCCTTCGTCATCGTCGACGAGGCCCAGAACACCACGCGGCTGCAGATGAAGATGGTGCTCACCCGCCTGGGCGAGGGCTCGCGCATGGCGGTGACCGGCGATCCCAGCCAGGTGGATCTGGTCAATCCGGCGGATTCCGGCCTCGCCCACGCCGTCTCGATCCTGGGCGGGGTCGAAGGGGTCGCGATGACGCAATTTTCCGTCGCCGACGTGGTGCGCCATCCGCTGGTCGGGCGCATCGTCGAAGCCTATGACGCCGACGCCGCCCGCCGCGCCCATGATTGAAATCGAGATAGAGATCGAAGACGGCGCGTGGGCCAAGGCCATGCCGGACGCCGACGGCTTGGCGCGCCGGGCGGCCGAGGCGGCGGCGCGCCTTGGCGGCGAAGGGTCCGTCGCCATCCTGCTCACCGACGACGAGGCGCTGCGCCGCCTCAACGCCCGGTTCGGCGGCCGTGACGCGCCCACCAATGTGCTGGCCTTTTCAGCCGCGGCCAATTTCGAGGGTCATCTTGGCGACATCGCCCTGGCCTTCGGCGTCTGCGCGCGCGAAGCGGCGGAGCAGGGCAAGACGCTGGCCGACCATCTGCGGCATCTGGCGATCCATGGTGTCCTGCATCTCTTGGGCTATGATCACCAAGCCCAGGATCAGGCGCGGCGGATGGAGGCGGTCGAGCGCGATCTGCTGGCCACCCTGGGCGTCGCCGATCCCTACGCCGAAGGAGACCATGTCCAGCACCGCCGATGATGGGAAGCCGAGGCCGCGCCCCGCCAAAGGGCGTCCCTGGCGGGTGCTCCTGTCATGGATGGGCGCGCGGCGGCGCGACGGCGACCGGGCGCGAGGCGATCCCGGCGCACGGTCCCAGGCCGGCGCGGATCTGATGGATCACGCCGAGGCGTTTCAGAGCCTTCGGGTCGCCGACGTCATGACCCCGCGCGCCGATATCATGGCGGTGGAGCTTTCCGCTTCTTTCGCCGATCTGGTGGCGGCGTTCGCCGACAGCGAGCATTCGCGCCTGCCGGTCTATCGCGAGACCCTCGACGATCCGGTGGGCGTGGCCCACCTGAAGGACGTGTTCAAACTCCTCGCCGGATCGCCGCGCCGGGAGTCGGCCGACGGGGCGGTATTGCCGAGGTTGAAGCGCGAGACCCTCTATGTGCCAGCCTCGATGCGGGCCGCCGACCTGATGGTGCGGATGCAGGCCAGCCGCATCCACATGGCCATGGTCATCGACGAGTTCGGCGGCGTGGACGGCCTGGTGACCCTAGAGGACGTCATCGAGGCGGTGGTGGGCGAGATTGACGACGAGCACGACGAGGCCGCCGCCATCCAGATCGTCGCCCGCGCCGGCGGGGTGTTCGAGATCGACGCCCGCGTCTCCCTGGACGAACTGGAAGGCGCCCTCGGCCGCCGCCTCGCCGCCCCGGAGATGGACGAGGACATCGACACCGCCGCCGGCCTGGTCAGCGCCCTGGCCGGCCGAGTCCCGCAGCGCGGCGAGGTGATCGCCCATCCGGCCGGCATCGATTTCGAGATCACCGACGCCGACCCGCGCCGGGTGAAACGCCTGCGCCTTCGGCCCGCCGCGGCGGCGCCGCCGGCGGGCGCGACTCGCGATGGTTGAAACCTTGGCGCGCGATCGCCGCTTGTGGATCGCCCGCGCCTTCGCCCCGATCGCCGGCGCCGCCGCCGCCTTCGCCCAGCCGCCCTGGGGATTTCTGCCCGGCCTGCTGGGCTATGGCCTGATGCTGTGGCTGATCGACCGGTCGCCGACCCCCCGCCCCCTTCGCTCGGCTTTTTTCCGCGGCTGGCTGACCGGCGTGGGCTACTTCGTGGTCTCGGTGTGGTGGATCGCCGAACCGTTTCAGATCGACGCCAGGGAACAGGGCTGGATGGCTCCCTTCGCGGTGGCGTCCGTATCGATGTTCATGGCCCTCTTCTGGGGCGCGGCCGCGACCGCCTACCGCGCCATGGCCGGCCGTGGCCCCGCCCGCGTCCTGCTGTTCGCCGCCGCCCTTGGCCTCGCCGAATGGCTGCGCGGCCACATCCTGACCGGCTTTCCCTGGGATCTGCCGGGCGAGACCTGGGCGGCCGGGTCGGCGCCGTCGCAGGTCGCGGCCCTGGTCGGGGTCTATGGGCTGAGTTGGATCACCGTGGCCGCCTTTTCCACCCCGGCGGTCGTGCGCGAAGGGTGGCCGGGCCGCGGCGCGACGATCCTCGCGGCCCTGACCGTGGCCGGCCTCTACGGCTTCGGCGCGGCGCGGCTGGCGCGGTCGCCGCGCGCCAACCCCGCCGCACCCTGGGTTCGCGTCGTCCAGGCCGATGTCAGGCAGGAGAACAAATACGACCAGCGCCTCTTCGCCGACATTGTCGGCCGCTATGTGCGACTGACCGCTCGGCCGGCGGCGAGACGCCCCGACATCGTCGTCTGGCCCGAGGGCGCCATTCCCGCCGCGCTCGACGAATATCTGGCCCCGGGCGCCTGGACCCACGACGCCATCGTCGGCGCGCTTTCACCTGGCCAGACCCTGTTGCTGGGCGGCTATCGCTACGGCGACGCCGCCGGGCGCCCGGCGATCTACAACAGCCTGGCGGTGGCGCGGCGGGGCGCATCCGGCCTGGCGATCACCGGTGTCTACGACAAATACCGCCTGGTCCCGTTCGGCGAATTCATGCCGCTGGACGGCCTCGCCGCGCGGCTGGGGATCAAGCAACTGGTGCATGTGGGCGACGGGTTCGCGCCCGGACCCAGGCCGCGGCCTCTGCGCCTCCCCGGGCTGCCGACCGTCCAGCCCCTGATCTGCTACGAAGCCCTCTATTCCGGCTTCACCCGCGAGGGCGCGAACCTGAGCGGCCTGCGCGCCGCCTGGATCGTCAACATCTCCAACGACGCCTGGTTCGGCACCGCGAGCGGCCCGCGCCAGCACCTCAACATGGCCCGCTACCGCGCCATCGAGGAAGGCCTGCCCATGATCCGCGCCACCCCCACCGGCATCAGCGCCTTCATCGACGCCTTCGGCCGCGTCGTTCCGGGCGAGGCGCTCGGCGAAGGCGCCTTCGGCGTCATCGACGCGCCGCTGCCGCCGGCCCTGGCGCCCACCCCGTTCGACCGCTGGGGAGACGGCGCGTTCTGGTTGATGCTGATCGTTTCACTGGCGGGAGCAGGGTGGCGCCGACCGGGACGCACGACCGTTGGCTGAGGCGCCGCCGGCCATCCGCACCTATGGGCGGATCAAATCGCGGCCGATCAAGCCGCGCCAGGCGGCGCTGATGGAGACCCTGCTGCCGAAGATCGCCACGCCGCCCGGCCCGTTCGACCCCGTCGCCCTGGCCCCGGCCGCCGCCGAGGCGTGGCTGGAGATCGGCTTCGGCGGCGGCGAGCACCTGGCCGCCCAGGCGGCGCGGCGGCCGGACGTGCTCCTTCTGGGCGCCGAGCCTTTTGTCAACGGCGTGGCGAGCGCCTTGCGGCACATCGATGAGCTGGCGCTGGAAAACGTGCGTCTCCACGCCGGAGACGCCCGCGACCTCATGGCCGCCTTGCCGGCGGGGAGCCTCGACCGGCTGTTTTTGCTGTTTGCCGATCCCTGGCCCAAGCGGCGCCACCACAAGCGTCGCCTGGTCGCGGCCGACTTCATCGACGAGGCCGCGCGAATCCTCAAACGCGGCGGGCGCCTGCGATTCGCCACCGACTGGGCCGACTATGCGAACTGGGCCCTGGAGCGTTTCCTGAGGTCCGACGCCTTCGACTGGACAGCCCAGGCCGCCGACGACTGGCGCCGCGCGCCGGCCGATCACATCGCCACCCGCTATGAGGAAAAGCGCCTGGGCGACTGCGCCCCGGTGTGGCTGGAATTCGAACGGCGATAGGCGTCGCCCCAGGCTTTGCCTCGATTTCCGCCGCCGGCTGGGCCACAAGAAGCCGATGAAGTTTCTCGACCAGTGCAAGATCTACATCCGCTCGGGCGACGGCGGGGCCGGGGCGGTGTCGTTCCGGCGCGAGAAGTTCATCGAATACGGCGGCCCCGACGGCGGCGACGGCGGGCGCGGCGGCGATGTGTGGATCGAGGCGGTCGAGGGGCTGAACACTCTGATCGACTACCGCTATCACCAGCATTTCAAGGCCAAGACCGGCGGTCACGGCATGGGCCGCAACCGCTCGGGCGCGGGGGGGGCGGACGCGGTGCTCAAGGTTCCCGTCGGCACCCAGGTGTTCGAGGCGGACCAGGAAACCCTGATCGCCGACCTCGACCTTGAAGGTATGCGGGTGCGGCTGGCGGCCGGCGGCAACGGCGGCTTTGGCAACACCCACTTCAAGGGGCCGGTCAATCAGGCCCCCAGGCGCGCCAATCCGGGGCTGGAGGGGATCGAGAAATGGATCTGGCTGCGTCTGAAGTTGATCGCCGACGTGGGCATCGTCGGCCTGCCCAACGCCGGCAAATCGACCTTCCTCGCCGCCGCCTCGGCCGCGACGCCCAAGATCGCCGACTATCCGTTCACCACCTTGACCCCGCATCTGGGCGTGGTGGACCTGTCGCCCGGCGAGCGGTTCGTGATGGCCGACGTGCCGGGCCTGATCGAAGGGGCCTCGGAGGGGGCGGGTCTGGGAACCCGGTTTCTGGGGCATATCGAGCGCACCGCCGTGCTGATCCACATGGTGGATGGGGCCGGCGACGACCCGGCGGACGACTGGGCCGTCATTCGCGCCGAGCTGGCCGCCTATGGCGAGGGGCTGGCCGACAAGCCCGAGCTGATCGCCCTCAATAAGATCGACGCCCTGGACGAGACGGCGCGGGCGGACAAGGCGGCGGCGTTGGCGCGCGCGGCGGGCGCGGCGCCCTTTCTGATCTCGGCGGTGTCGGGCGAGGGGGTTCGCGAACTGCTCCGCGCCGCCCATGCCAAGGTGCGCGAACGCGACCGGCCGGCGTCGAGCGGCGAAGCCGCGGACTCCTGGCGGCCGTGAGGCTGGGCTTCCATCTGGCGCCGGGCCTGCGGGTCGGGCTCTACGGCGGCACGTTCGATCCGGCCCACGAAGGCCACGCCCAGGTCGCCGAAACCGCCCGCCGGCGACTGGGCCTCGACCGGGTGATCTGGCTGGTCACGCCCGGCAATCCCCTGAAGGTGGCGGGCGCCGCCGCGCCGTTGGCGACACGCCTGGCTGGCGCGGCGGCGCGGGCGCGCGGCCCCCGATCGGTGATTTCCGACGCCGAACGGCGCCTGGGCTCCCGCTACACCCTGGACACCGTGCGCCGGCTCAGGGCCCGCTTTCCGTCGGTGCGGTTCGTGTGGAT
This sequence comes from Caulobacterales bacterium, assembly GCA_038225765.1. Classification (GTDB taxonomy): domain Bacteria; phylum Pseudomonadota; class Alphaproteobacteria; order Caulobacterales; family Caulobacteraceae; genus Acaudatibacter. The sequence goes on from JBBRQW010000085.1 coordinate 10,396, forward strand.
CATGGGGGCCGACAATCTCGCCGCCTTCCACCTCTGGCGCGGCTGGACGACCTTGTTGAAGGAAATTCCGGTGGCGGTGGTGTCGAGGCCGGGACTCGCCATGAAGAGTCGGTTCTCTCCCATGGCCCGGCGCTTCGCGGCGGCGCGGCTGGCGAGCGGCGCGGCGCGGCGGCTGGCGAGCGCGACGCCTCCGGCGTGGATCTACCTCACCGCGCCGTTCAACCCCGCCTCCGCCACCGCCCTGCGCAATTCCACCTGACCGGGAGCGCGCCGCGTGGTAGGGTCCTCCTCGACAAGCCCGACCAAGGAGCAACCCCCTGAGCCGTAAACCCGCGCCAAGCGCGCCTGAGTCGCCCACCCTGGAAACACCGGCCGTCGAGGCGCCAGGCGAGGAGCCGGCCGGCCGAACGGCCGTGGAGGCGCTGATTCTTCACCGCCTGGACGCGGAAAAGGCCCAGGACATTCTGTTCATCGACCTGAAGGACAAAAGTTCCTTCGCCGACGCCCTGGTCATCGCCTCGGGGCGCTCGCACCGGCATGTGGGCGCCGTCGCCGACCATCTGCTGCGGGCGCTGAAAGACGCCGGTCACGGCCGGGCCAGGGTCGAGGGCCTGCCCCATTGCGACTGGGTGCTGATCGACGCCGGCGATGTGATCGTCCACATCTTCCGCCCCGAAGTCCGGTCCTTCTACAATATCGAGAAGATCTGGTCGGTGGAGCCGCCGGGCGCCGTCGCGGCCCACTGAACCGCCGTTGAGGATTACGCTCCTCTGCGTCGGCAGGCTCGGCAAGATGGTCGAGGCGGCTGTGGCGGCCGACTACGCCGCCCGGGCCACGGCGGTCGGGCGCGGCCTGGGGCTCGGGCCGGTCGAAATCGTCGAGGTCGAAGGTCGAAAGGCCGGCAAGGCCGACGAGGCGCGGGCCTTGCTGAACCGGTTGGGCGACGCCCACTTGATCGCCTGCGACGAGGCCGGCGCGGCGTGGGGCTCGCGGGAGTTCGCGGCCCGCCTCGCGCGCCTGCGCGACGACGGCGCGCGCCATCTGGCCTTCGCCGTCGGCGGCGCGGACGGCCTGGGCGAGGCGGTTCTGGCCGCCGCCGGCGAGCGCCTGGCGTTCGGGCCGCAGACTTGGCCGCACGCCCTGGCCCGCGCCATGCTGGCCGAGCAGATCTACCGCGCCGCGACGATCTTGGCCGGCTCGCCCTATCACCGCGATTGAGCGTCGCGGCGCCGGCGATCTTGCGCGGGGCGGCCGGGCGCCACATGTTGCCAAGCGCGAGGCGGCGCGAATGTTCGCGGACGCCACAATTTCGGCGCGCGCGGCGGTCAAGGCGGATGTTATGCGAAAGTATCTTCTGATCGGCGCTTCGGCCTTCGTTCTGGGCGCCGGCTCCATGGCCTATCTGAGCCAGACGGCCCTGGCGACGCCGCAGCCGCGCGCCCAGACCTATCACATGCTCGAGCTGTTCGGGAATGTCCTCGACACCGTCGATCGCCAGTATGTGACGCCGGTGGACGACAAGACGCTGATCGAGGCGGCGTTGAACGGGATGCTCACCTCGCTCGATCCGCATTCCGACTATCTCAATCCCGAAGCCTACAGCGACATGCAGGATCAGACGCGCGGCGAATACGGCGGGCTGGGCCTCGAAATCACCAGCGAAGAGGGCGTCGTCAAGGTGATCTCGCCCATCGACGGCACCCCCGCCGCGCGGGCCGGGATCAAGCCCGGCGACTACATCACCGCCGTCAACGGCGAGACGGTGCTGGGCCTTTCGGTGAACGACGCGGTCAAGCAGATGCGCGGCAAGGCCGGCGAGGCGGTGACCCTGACCATCGCGCGGGAAAAAACCGATCCCTTCGACGTGAAGCTGGTCCGCGAGATCATCCAGCCCAAGTCGGTGACCTATCACGCCGAGGGCGACTACGGCTATCTGCGCCTGTCTGGCTTCAACGAGAAGGCGACCGACGAGACCAGCGCCGCCATCGACGATCTGCGCGCCAAGAACCCCCATCTCAAAGGCCTGGTGCTCGATCTGCGCAACAACCCCGGCGGCCTGCTCGATCAGGCGGTGGGGGTCTCCGATCTGTTTCTCAACGGCGGCGAGGTGGTCTCCCAACGCGGTCGCGATCCACACGATATCGAGCGCTACAACGCCAAGCCGGGCGTCAAGCTGGCCGGGCTGCCGGTGGTCGTCCTGATCAACTCCGGCACCGCCTCGGCCGCCGAGATCGTGGCCGGTGCCCTGCAGGATCGCCACCGAGCCGAGGTCGTCGGCCTGACCAGCTTCGGCAAGGGGTCGGTCCAGACGGTGATCCCCCTGCGCGGCGGCCTGGACGGGGCGGTGAAGCTGACCACGGCGCGCTACTACACCCCCTCCGGCCGCTCCATCCAGCGAACCGGCATCGCCCCGGACCTGGAGGTGGCC
>JBBRQW010000086.1:0-12795 GCA_038225765.1 Caulobacterales bacterium
GCCCGAGCGCGCGACCACCGGAACCACCGGGCGGCCCAGGGCGAAGGCGATGGCGGCCAGGGGATAGGCCGCCAGGGGATCGACGAAGGCGACCTCGACACCGGCGGCGGTTTCCTTCAGCGGCAGGGCGCGGACATCGCGCAGGAACCGGCCCGACAGCGTCTCGGGGGCCAGAGGCTGGGCGGGAAAATCGGCCGCGCCGGCGATCCGCAGTCCCGCCGCGTCGGCGATCGCCGCCGCCAGCGCCCGCTCGGAGACCAGGCCGAGGCGGGTCAGCACGGTGTCGAGGGGCTCGCCGGTCTCGCCCTGCACCAGCTCCGCCCGCGCCAGGGTCTCGGCCGGCGCCAGACGCCGTTCGAGCACCAGGCGGCTCAGGCTCAAGGCGGGAGCGGGCAAGGCGGCCAAGGAAGTCCTCCAGGCGATAGACGCTCAACCTTCTACCCCATCGTTGCGGCGAGCGTTAGGCAAACGCAAGATGACGGTCATCCGTGGCGCGGGCTTCCACCCGGCCTCTTTTTTTAAGGATGGGGGCGGGAAGGCCGCGCTCCGGATATCACCGCCGCGCCATGGCTAAACCACGGTCAACCCGGCCTTGAAGCGCTTCCAGTTGTCGATGTAGTGCAGAGCCCCGGCGGCCAGGCCGGCGGCCTGCTCGGGCGTCAGGGTTCTGACCACCCGCCCCGGCGCGCCCATGACCACCGAGAAGTCGGGGATTTCCTTGCCCTCGGTGATCAGAGAGCCGGCCCCGATCAGGCAATTTCGGCCGATCCTGGCGCCGCCCAGGACGATCGCGCCGATGCCGATGAGCGAATTGTCGCCGACGGTGCATCCATGCATCATCACCATGTGGCCGACGGTGACGTTGTCACCAATGGTCAGCGGTTCTCCCAGGTCCGTGTGAAGGACAGAGTTGTCCTGGACGTTGGAATTCTCTCCCACGACGATGGGATCGTTGTCACCGCGCAGGACCGCGCCAAACCATATACTGCTATTCTTCTTCAGAGTTACGTTACCTACGACGACCGCCGTAGGTGCTATCCAGTATTCATTCTCGGATGGTGTCACCGGAGCCCAGCCGTCCAATCTATAGACGCTCATGCGCCTACCCCCTATTCTTTCAAAGAACCGCTTGATTAAACCTTCATAAACCACGTTAGGATCAGTGTCGTCGGGCGATTCGGGGGCGGACTCCCTCTGGTCGCATCCCTCCGCGGGCTTCCCGCCCGCGGTCTCCTCGTGAACGGAGAGGCGGGTGTCGCGTAGTTTATCTGGGTCGTCAGCCGGCTTTCCAAAGCTGCATGGTTTTCAGGGGCGCGCCATACCGGCGACGCCCTTTTTCTTTGACCAGAACGGAGGCTTTCGATGACCAAGCGAGCCCTGAAGCGATTTGTGCTCGAAGGCGCGTTGGACGAGCGGCAGTTCGACGACGAACGCCCCCAGGACCGTCCCTGGGACGCCAAGGTGCGTCGCCTGCCGACGGCGCGCGGCTGGACGCCGATGCCGCAGAACGACGATCGCGAGCAGGGCTATCTGAAGACCATCAAGGCCAGGTCGGCGGGCCAGGAACGGCTGATCGAGGCCATCGACGCCCGCAATCTGGTTCTCGCCCTGGGCCCAGCCGGCAGCGGCAAGACCTATCTGGCCATCGCCAAGGCGGTGGAAGCCCTGGACGCCGGCAAGGTCGGGCGCATCGTGCTTTCCAGACCGGCGGTGGAGGCCGGCGAGTCGCTGGGCTATCTGCCGGGCGAACTGGAAGACAAGCTCGCCCCCTATCTGCGACCGCTCTACGACGCTCTCTCCGACCGGCTGTCGATGAAGCGGGTGCGCTCGCTGATCACCGAGGGCGCCATCGAGATCGCCCCGGTGGGCTTCATGCGCGGCCGCACTCTCAACAACGCCTTCGTGGTCATCGACGAGGCGCAGAACTGCACCTATGTCCAGCTCAAGATGCTGCTCACCCGCCTCGGCTGGAACTCGACCATGGTGGTCACCGGCGATCCCGGCCAATCGGACCTGCTGCCCGAGCTGTCGGGCCTGGCCCGGGCGGCGGACAAGCTGGAGGTCCTGCCCGACATCGCGGTGATCCGCCTGGGCGACCGCGACATCGTCCGCCACCCGCTGGTGGCCGACATGTTGAGCGTGCTGTAGCCGCGCGGCGGCGGATGGCCTAAAGCGTCGGCATGGCCTGGAGATCGGCATGACGCGGTGGGGAGTCCTTGGCGTGGGAGCGTTGGCCGTGACGCTGGCCGGCTGCGTCACCCGCACCCGGGTCGAAAACGCGGCGCTGAACATGCCGTGGCCCAAGGCGCCGGCGGCCGAACTGACGGCCTATGCGCCGCCACACGACGACTATCCCTCAGTGGGCGGCGACATTCTCAAGGGCGCGTCGCCGGCCGACCGGGCCGCCGCCAGGGCCGCCGCCGAACACCCCCTGGCCGACCGCGCCAAGCCCTGAAGCGCCGGCCGGCGCATGAAGCCCGAGGCGGTGCAGATCGTGGCGCGAGGGCCGCGCGAGGCGGTCTGGGGCGCCGACGCCGATATCGAGGCCGACCCGCCGCTGGAAGCGGTCGCCTGGTCGATCATCGAGGAGGACGAGGCCAAGGGACTTTGGCGCATCGATGCCTTCCCAGCCTCGGCGGGGGAAGCCGAACGTCTCGCCGCGGTGCTCGCCGGCCACCCGAAGCTCAGGACGGCGATCCGGAAACTCGCCGACGCCGACTGGCTGGCCATGGCCCTGTCGGGCTTGCCGCCGGTGCGGGCGGGACGCTTTTTCGTGTTCGGCATGCACGACCAGGGACGCATTCCGATCAACGCCGCGGGCCTGCGCATCGAGGCCGCCGCCGCCTTCGGCACCGGCCATCACGGCACCACGGTGGGCTGCCTGATCGCCTATGACGCGTTGCTCAAACGTCGGCGTTTCCAGCGGGTGCTGGACGTAGGCGCGGGGACCGGCGTCCTGGCGATCGCCGCCGCCCGCACCGGCGCCAAGGTCGCCGTGGGAACCGACATCGACCCGGTTTCGGTGCGTATCGCCAACGGCAACGCGCGCGCGAACCGCGCCGCCGCCCGTTTCGTGCGCGCCGACGGCCTCGCCCACCGGCTGGTGGCCCAAAGCGCGCCCTATGACCTGGTGTTCGCCAACATCCTCGCCCGGCCGCTGATCTCGCTGGCCCAGGATATCCGCCGCGCCCTGGCGCCCGGGGGGACGGCGATCCTGTCGGGCCTCCTGCGTGTCCAGGCCCGCACGGTGCTCGCCGCCTATCTGGCGCGCGGCTTTCGCCTGGAGCGCCGGCTGCGCCGCGACGCCTGGTCGACCCTGGTGCTGCGGCGTAGGTGAGGTCAGGCGCCTCCGGCCAGGATGCGCGCCCGCCGCCGGGCCGGGGCCGGGCCGAAGGGATTGGTCACCGCCACGCCGCGCTGGCCTCGGTCATGGTCACTGCCGTAGTGAATTGGGTCGGCGGTTCAAGCGGCCTTTGCGCCCGCGCCCCCGACGATTTACATGCGCCCATGCGCCAGAGCTTCGACGAAACCACCGACCCCTCCTTTGGGTCCAAGCACATCCCCCTGATCCGCGCCGCCATGGCCGAGCAGGCCCTGGACGGATTTCTCGTCCCGCACGAGGACGAGCACCAGAACGAATATCTGCCGGCCGCCAACGACCGGCTGGCCTGGGCGACCGGGTTCACCGGCTCGGCGGGGGCGGCGGTGATCCTTAAGGACAAGGCGGCGGTCTTCGTGGACGGGCGCTACGCCCTGCAGGTCCGCGATCAGGTGGACGGCGCGGTGCTGGAGATCCGCGACCTGGTGGAGGGCGGGCCGCCGGCCTATCTGCGCGAGGCGGCGAGGCCCGGCTGGGTGATCGGCTACGACGCCCGCCTGCACAGCCCCGAGGCGCTGGAGCGCCTGCGCGCCGCCGCCGCCAAGGCCGGGGCGACGCTGAAGGCGGTGGAGGCCAACCCGCTGGACCAGGCCTGGGGCGCGGCGCGACCGGCCCAGCCGGCGGCGCCGGTGGTTCCCCACCCCCTGGAATACGCGGGCGAGGACTCGGCGGCCAAGCGCGCGCGCCTGGGCGTCGCGCTCGGCGAACAAGGCGCGGAGGCGGCGGTGCTCACCGCGCCGGCCTCGATCGCCTGGCTGTTCAACATCCGCGGCGGCGACGTCATCCGCTCACCCCTGCCGCTGGCCCAGGCCATTCTCGATGCCGACGGAACGGCCCGGCTCTTCCTCGATCCGGCCAAGGTCACCCCCGACCTGCCCGCCTGGCTGGGCAACCAGGTGCGCCTGGAAACCCCGGCCGATCTGGACGGGGCGCTGGCGGAATTAAAGGGGCGCAAGGTGCTGGTCGATCCGGCCCAGTCGGCCGCCTGGTATGCGGAGGCGTTGAAGAAGGCGGGAGCGGCGGTCGTCGAGGCGGCCGATCCGTGCGCCCTCCCCCGCGCCCGCAAGAACGCCGTGGAGATCGAAGGCGCCCGCCGCGCCCACCTTCGCGACGGCGCGGCCCTCACCGGTTTCCTCCACTGGGTCGCCACCGAGGGGCAGGAGAGCCCGCCCGACGAACTCGAGGCGGTCGGCAAGCTGGAGGCCTTCCGCGAGGCCGGCGGGGCGATGAAGGATATTTCCTTCGACACCATCGCCGGGGCCATGGCCAACGGGGCCATCTGCCACTATCACCCGAACCGCCGGCTCAATCGGCGGGCCGAGCCGGGCTCGCTGCTGCTGATGGACAGCGGCGCCCAGTATCTGGACGGCACCACCGACGTCACCCGCACCCTGGCCATCGGCGAGCCGACACCGGAGATGCGCGAGCGCTTCACCCTGGTGCTGAAGGGCCACCTCGCCCTGGCCCGGGCGCGCTTTCCGGCCGGGACCACCGGTTCGGCCCTTGACGCCCTGGCCCGCGTCCCGTTGTGGGCGGCCGGCCTCGACTACGACCACGGCACCGGCCACGGGGTCGGATCCTATCTGGGGGTGCACGAAGGGCCGCAGCGCATCGCCAAACAGCCCAACGCCGTGGCCCTCGAGCCGGGGATGATCGTCTCCAACGAGCCGGGCTATTACAAGGCCGGCGAATACGGCATCCGCATCGAGACGCTGCAGGTGGTGACCCCGCCGACGCCGATTCCCGGCGGCGAGCGGCCGATGATGGGCTTCGAGACCCTGACCCTCGCCCCCATCGACCGGCGGCTGGTGGCGCGCGACCTGCTCACCGGCGAGGAGCGCGCCCAGCTCGACGCCTATCACGCGCGGGTGTTGGCGGCGATCGGCCCGCTGGTCCCCGCCGAGGTGGCGGCGTGGCTGGAAGGGGCGTGCGCGGCGATTTAGCATCGAGCGATCCGCGCCGAATTCGTGCTTGATCGAGGCCCAACCCCACCTTATTATACGCATGATAATGTGGCGGCTGACACTCGAGGCGGGACAATGAAGACGGAACGGGTGACGGTGCTGACTTCGCCCGATTTCAAGGCTTTTCTCGGCGCCGAAGCGCGTCGCGAGGGGGTCAGCGTCGGCGAACTCGTCCGCGCCCGTTGCGAGCGACGGCCGAGCGACGAGGAAGCCGACCTCGCCGCCCTGACCGTCAGGTTGCGCGAGGCGGTGGGCGCGGCCAAAGCGGCCTTGAAGGACGGGCTCGACGAGGCCAGGGCCGTACTGACCGAGCTTCGCGGCAGCAACTTGAAGCCCGCCGCGTGAGCGTCCTTGGCGAAGCCATCGGGGCCATTCGTGAGGCCATTACCCTGGCCGGCGACGTGCAACGCCTCGGCGAGACGCTCAAGGATATTTCGCGAGAGTTGCGCGACCATGATCGTCGCATCACGCGCATGGAAGCGAAATGGGAGGCTGCGGTGGAACTCTCGTCCGGCCGGCGCCGGTCGCCGCGCGCGATCGCGGCCAAACCCTGAAGCGGCGAACCCGTAACGCCGCCCGACGCCCTATCCTGTCACCAACGCCAGCCACTCGTCCTCGCTCAGCACCGTCAACCCCAGCTCCGCCGCCGTCTTCAGTTTCGAGCCGGCCCCCGGGCCGGCGACCACGATGTCGGTCTTTTTGGACACCGAAGACGACACCTTGGCGCCCAGGCTCTCGGCCTGGGCCTTGGCCTCGTCGCGGGTCATGCGCTCCAGGGCGCCGGTGAAGACCACCGTCTTGCCGGCCACCGCGGTGTCGGCCTTAGGGCGGGCGGCGTCCTCGATATCGAGCTGATCGGCCAGAGCCTGGACGAGTCGCCGGTTGTGGGGCTCGCGAAAGTAGGCGCCCGCCGCCCCGATCACCGCCGCGCCGACCTGGTCGAGGGCGTCGAGTTCGGCCATGGCCTCGGCGTCGCCGCCGGCGACCTTGTCCATGGCGGCCAGGAAACTCGCCGCGTCGCCGTAGCCGCGCGCCAGGACGGTGGCGGTGGCCTCGCCGATGTGGCGGATTCCCAGAGCGTGGATGAAGCGCTCCAGGGCGATGGTCCGCCGCGCCTCGATGGCGGCGGCGAGGTTGCGCACCGAGGTCTCGCCGTAACCCCCGCGTTCGCGGAGCAGGGCCAGGGCTTTTTCATCCCGCCCCAGCCGAAAGATGTCGGCCGGCTCGCCGATCAGGCCCTCGGCGAAGAAGGCGCGCAATTGCTTTTCGCCCAGCCCCTCGATGTCGAAGGCGCGGCGCGATACGAAGTGCCTGAGGTGTTCGACCCGCTGGAAGGCGCAGGCCAGTTCGCCGGTGCAGCGGCTCACCACCGTCTCGGCCCCGGACGCGGTGGTTTCCCGCGCCAGGGGCGTCTTGAGCTCGCATGGGCAATGGGTGGGAAAGGCGAAGGGCGCGGCGCCGGCCGGACGCTCCTCCAGGACCGCCGAGACGATCTGCGGAATCACGTCCCCGGCCCGCTGGACGATGACGGTATCGCCCACCCGCACGTCCTTGCGGGCGATCTCGTCGGCGTTGTGCAGCGTGGCCCTCTCCACCACCACCCCGCCGACGGTGACCGGGGTGAGCTTGGCGACCGGGGTCACCGCGCCGGTGCGCCCCACCTGCAAATCGATCGCTTCGAGCAGTGTGCGGGCCTGCTGGGCGGGAAATTTGCGGGCCACCGCCCAGCGCGGCGAACGCGACACGAAACCCAGTCGCGCCTGCCAGTCCAGGCGATCGACCTTGTAGACCACCCCGTCGATGTCGAAGCCGAGCTTGGGCCGCAAGGCCTCCATGGCGCGATAAGCCTCGAGCAAGCCGGCGACACCCTCGACGCGCCGCGCCCCGGCCGTCACCTGAAAGCCCCAGGCGCGCAAGGCATCCAGCGCCCGCCATTGGGTGTCGGCGAACGGCTCGCTCGCCAGTCCCCAGGCATAGGCGAAGAAGCGCAGGGGCCGCGCGGCGGTGACCGCCGGGTCGATCTGGCGCAGGGAGCCGGAGGCGGCGTTGCGCGGATTGACATAGGTGCGCTGGCCGGCCGCCGCCGCGTCGGCGTTCAGAGCGGCGAATTCGTCGTGGCCCAGATAGACCTCGCCGCGCACCTCGATAAGGGCCGGCCAGCCGCGCCCGGCCAGGCGAGGCGGAATCTCGGCGAGGGTGCGCAGGTTGGCGGTGACGTCCTCGCCCACCCGCCCGTCGCCGCGCGTCGCGCCCTGGACCAGAAGGCCGCCCTCGTAACGCAGCGACGCCGACAGCCCGTCGATCTTCGGCTCGGCGGTGTAGGCGATCGGCGTCTCGTCCAGGCGCAGAAAGCGCCGGACGCGGGCGTCGAACTCGACCGCGTCGGCGTCGGAAAAGGCGTTGTCCAGAGACAGCATGGGAACGCCATGCTCCACCGGTGAAAAGCTCGCCGCCCGCGCCGCGCCGACCCGGGTCGAGGGAGAGTTTTCGCGAACGAGGTGCGGAAAGCGTCCCTCGATGGCTCCGTTTCGCTGCTTCATGGCGTCGTAGTCGGCGTCGGAAAGGGTCGGCGCTTCGTCCTGGAAATACCGCCCGTCGTGGCGGGCGATCTCGTCCGCCAGGGCGGCCAGTTCGGCGGCGGCTTCGGCCTCGGTGAGATCGGCGACCGCCTTCATCGCGCCTTCCCTCTCACGCATGCATCAGCGCCCGGGCGGCGGCGCGCGCCGCGTCGGTGATCCTGGCCCCCGACAGCATGCGGGCGATCTCTTCCTCGCGGGCCGCGGGGCCGAGAACCTCGACGACGGCGCGGGTGCGCTCGCCCTCGCCGATCCGGCTCACCCGCCAGTGGGCGTCGGCGCGGGCGGCCACCTGGGGACTGTGAGTGACCACCACCACCTGGGCGCGCGCGGCGAGACGGGCCAGGCGCTGGCCCACCGCGTCGGCCACGGCGCCGCCGACGCCCTGATCGACCTCGTCGAAGATCATCAGCGGTTGAGGGCCGCCCTCGCGGCCGACCAGGGAAGCCTTGAGGGCCAGGGCGAAGCGGGCCAGTTCGCCACCCGAGGCGATGGCGGCGAGGCCGGAGAAGGGCGCGTTGGGCAAGGTGGAAATCTCGAATTCGACCTTGTCGGCGCCGTGCGGGCCGACGCGATCTTCCGGCAGGGCCTCGACGGCCGCCCGGAAGCGGGCCTTTTCGAGCTTCAGCGGCGGGAGTTCGCTCTGGACGGCCGCGGCCAGGCGATCGCCCGCCGCCCGGCGGGCGGCGCTCAGCGCCGCGGCGGCGGCGAAATAGGCTTCCCGCGCACGCGCCTCCCGCGTCCGGGCCTCGGCCAGAACTTCCTCCGCGTTTTCGACCGCCAGCAGCCGCGCGGCGATGGCGGCGCGCTCGGCGGCCAGCCGATCGACCGGAACGGCGAGCCTGCGCGCCATGGCGCGCAGGGCGAACAGGCGCTCCTCGGCTTTTTCCAGGCGGTCGGGGTCCAGGTCGAGGGCCTGGGCGGCGAGGTCGATGGCGGCGGCGGCCTCGGTCGCCTCGATCAGGGCGCGGTCCACCGCCTGGGCGGCGCCGGCGATGCGGCGGACGTCGGGATGTTGGGCCTCGACGCCGGCCCGCGAGGTGCGTTCGCGCGCCCGCTCGAGAGCCCGCAGCGCCTGCGCCAGGCGGCCCGCCACGTCACCCTCGGCCAGGTGATCGCGCGCCGCCGCGATGTCGGCCAAGGTCTTTTCCGCCGCGCCGAGCAGCGCTCTTTGTTCGCTCAGCGCTGTTTCCTCGCCTTCGCGCGGCGCCAAGGCGTCGAGTTGTGCCAGTAAATCCCCAAGATCTTCTACTTCCGCCGCCGTCCGCGCGTGATCGGCGGACAGAGACTGGACCCACTGGCGCGCGGCGCGCCACACATTCCACGCCTCGAGACAAGCGGTCACCTTGGCTTCGCAGCCGCCGAAAGCGTCGAGCACGGCGCGATGGGTCCGAGCGTCGAGCAGGCCGGTCGTTTCGTGCTGGCCGTGCACCTCGACCAACAGGCCGCTGAGTTCGCGCAACACGCCCACGCCGGTCGCCTGATCGTTGACGAAGGCGCGAGAGCGGCCGTCGGGGTTCAGGGTCCGGCGAACAACCAGGTCCTCGTCGCGGGCGTGGGGGAGACCCTTTTCGTCGAGATAGGACCATGCCGGGTGATCGGGCGCCGGCGCGAAGATGGCGCTGGCCAGGGCCTGCGCCGCCCCGCGCCGCGCCAGGGCGGCGTCGCTCCGAACGCCGGTGGCCAGGCCCAGGGCGTCCAGGATGATCGACTTGCCCGCGCCCGTCTCGCCGGTCAGCACGGTCAGGCCTGGCCCGAACGAGAGATCGAGGCTCTCGATGAGGACAATGTCGCGGATAGCCAAGCCGATCAGCATGGCCCCAAGGATGACCGAGAATCCGCGCCGCTCAAAGTCCCAGAACGTCGTGGACGAAATCGCCCTTCTTGGCCGGCTTGCCGGGCTTGGCCGGTGGCGCGGGCGGGCTCTGGCCCTGAGCCACCGAGCCGTCCCCCGCCACCTCCACCGCCGGCGGCGCCACGGTGGTTTCCTTGTGCCGCCCGAACGGCAGGAACCTGGGCAGAGCCGATTGACCGCCGCCGGGTGTCACGGCCGGTCGCAGCCCCCGAGAGGTGAGAAGGCGGTAGGCGTCGCGATACCAGACGTCGCCTGGATAGTTGAAGCCCAGGACCGCGCCGTCCCGCACCGCCTCCTTGGTGAGGCCAAGGGTAAGATAGGCGGCCACGAGACGATAGAGGGCCTCGGGCGTATGGAGGGTGGTCTGATAGCGATCGATCACGGTGCGGAAGCGGCCGATCGCGGCGATGGGATCGCCAGTGCGCAGATAGTAGCGACCGATGGTCATTTCCTTGCCCGCCAACTGGTCTGAGACCATGTCGAGTTTCAGGCGCGCGTCCGAGGCGTATTCAGTGTTCGGGTAGCGCTTGATGACGTCCCGCATGGCGACCTGGGCGTTTTCGGTGGAGGCCTGGTCGCGGTTCACATCGACGATCTGTTCGAAGTAACAGACCGCTTTCAAATAGTAGGCGTAGGGTGTCGATGCGTTACCCGGATAGAGGGCGATGAACCGATCGGCGTCGGCGATCGCCTCGGCGTAGTTGTTGGCCTCATAGTGGGCGTAGGCGGTCATCAGGATCGCCCGGCGCGACCACTCCGAATAGGGGTGCTGCCGCTCGACCTCGCGGAAGTAGTTGACCGCATCGTTCCATTGATGGCGATCGAGGTCCTCCGCGCCGACCGAGAACAGCAATTCGACCGGCCGCTCCTCGTAGGCGAGGGTGGGCTTTTTCTTCTTGAGCACTGAGCAGCCACAGAGGGCCACGGTCGCGACAAGGGCCAGAACGGCGGCGGATCGAGCCCAGGGTCTGGACAACACGGAAGGTCACCTCAAAGCGTAGAGCGCGCGCCCCGCGCCAGCCGCACCGGTTCTACACCAGGGCGGCCCAGCGGCCAAACGCTCTTGGGCCAATGCTCAGCCGGCTTCGGCGAGGGTCTGGCGCGCCGCCGTATGGCGCCAAGCCGCCGGGGCCGCCATCACGGCGCGGGTCAGGGCGTTGTTGAGGCCGTGGCCGGCATAACGACCTTCGTAGCGGCCGATGAGAGGGTGGCCCAACAGGTAGAGATCGCCGATCGCGTCCAGCGCCTTGTGGCGGACGAACTCATCGGGCCGCCGCAACCCTTCGGGGTTCAGCACCGTGTCGCCCTCGATGACGACCACGTTTTCGAGATCGCCGCCGCGCGCCAGTCCGGCGGCGCGCAGCGCATCGACTTCGTGAAGAAACCCGAAGGTGCGGCAATCGGCCAATTCCCGGCGGAAGGTCGCTTCGTCCACCGCCAGTTCGACGCGCTGGCGACCGATCGCCGGCGTTTCGAACGCGATCTCGAAGGCGACCTCGAACTGATCGGCGGGCGCGAGGCGGGCGTGTTTGTCGCCGTCGGTCACCTCGATGGGCTCCAGGATTTCGATATAGCGCCGCCGCGCCTCCTGCCGCCGACGACCGGCCCGGTCCAGAATGGCGACAAACGGCCGCGAGGAACCGTCCATGATCGGCGCTTCCGGCCCGTCGAGCTCGACCACGGCGTTGTCGATGTTCAAGGCCGAGAAAACCGCCATCAGATGTTCGACGGTGGAAACGGTGACGCCCGCTGGGTTGCCGATCACCGTCCCCAGGCGTGTCCGGCAGACGCAATCGGCGCGCGCCCGGATGAGCGGGTCCCGGTCGGTCACGTCGGTGCGAAAAAACTCGATGCCGGCGCTGGGCGCCGCCGGGCGAACGCGGACGCGAACCTGCTCGCCGGTATGAATGCCCACGCCGGCGAACGAAACCGGGCTGGCGATGGTATGCTGAAGGTAAGGCGACAACCGGAAGTCTCCGTCTGGGCGCGAAAGACCCCCCCACGCATCGTCCCCTATCGGACAGGTCTAGGGATCGCGACCCTGGGCCGCAAAACAACTCCTGTTTCCGAATGTGTCCCCGCTAACCATTTGATCGGTCAAGGGTTCCATTCGGGTTCTCCGCCACGCCGCCGCGCCCGTCAGTTCGCCAGCCGGCGCAGGAACGAGGGAATTTCCAGATCCTCCCGCTCGTCGGCCTCGCTGTCCTCGACCGGGTCGAAGGCCGGCTGCGCGCCACCGGCCGAACGGGGCGGCGCCGATAGGGGACGCGGGCCGCTGTCGGGGCGGGGTCGGCCGAACAGGCTGAGCCAGCCGCCCTTCTGGCGCCGTTCGTCGTAGTGGTTGGCGCCGAACAGGGGTTCGTCCTCTTCCTCGGCCACCGAGGGATCGACGATGCGCACGATCGGCTGCGCACCCACCGGGGCGGGCGCCGTCGCCGGGGTTTCAAAGGCGAAGTCGGCCTGGTTGGCCGCCAGGGCCGGCACGACGATCGGATCGGCGCCCCGCGCCGGCGCGGGTTCAGGCGCGAACGAGGGTTCGGGCGCCTCGCTGGCGGCGAAGGCGGGTTGAATTTCGTCGCTGCGTTCGGGCGTGGGATCTTCCCAAGCCGGCTCGACGGCGCGCCGCGCGCTCTCCGCGCCGTGGCGCTTTTGATAGGGTTCGATGGCGGCGATGGAGGCGCCGTCCATGCCGGTGGCGACGACCGAAACCCGCACCACGCCTTGGAGGCTGGGATCGAAGGCCGCGCCGAAGATGATGTTGGCCTCCGGATCGACCTGGCCGGAAATGGCGTTGGCCGCCTCGTCCACTTCCAGCAGGGTCATGTCCAGGCCGCCGGTGATGTTCACCAGCACCGCCTTGGCCCCCTTGAGCGACACTTCGTCGAGCAACGGGTTCTGGATGGCGTTTTCCGCCGCCATCAGGGCGCGGCCCTCGCCGGACGCCTCGCCGGTGCCCATCATCGCCTTGCCCATCTCGGTCATCACCGTGCGCACATCGGCGAAATCGAGGTTGATCAGGCC
>JBBRQW010000087.1:0-12698 GCA_038225765.1 Caulobacterales bacterium
CGGACGTGGACCTGATCGAGGGCCTGTCGCCGGCCATCTCCATCGAGCAGAAGACCACCAGCCGCAACCCGCGCTCCACGGTGGGCACGGTGACCGAGATCCACGACTACATGCGCCTCCTGTGGGCCAGGGTCGGCGTTCCCTATTCCCCGGCCACCGGCCTGCCCATCGTCAGCCAGACGGTGAGCCAGATGGTCGACAAGCTGACCGCCCTGCCGGACGGCGAGCGGCTCTATCTGCTGGCCCCGGTGGTGCGGGCGCGCAAGGGCGAATACCGCAGGGAGATCGCCGAATGGCAGAAGGCCGGCTATCAGCGGCTGAAGATCGACGGCGCCTTCTACCCGATCGAGGACGCGCCGGCCCTGGAGAAGACCTTCAAGCACGACATCGACGTGGTGGTGGATCGGCTGGTCACCCGGGCCGGGCTGGAGAACCGCTACGCCGAGAGCCTGGAAGCCGCCCTGCGCCTGGCCGACGGCATCGCGGTGGCCGAATGGGCGGCGGCGCCAAAGAACGAATCTGGGGAGGACGGTGAAGAGGAACCGCGGCGGCTGATCTTCTCGGAGAAGTTCGCCTGCCCGGTAAGCGGTTTTTCCATCGCCGAGATCGAGCCGCGCCTGTTTTCCTTCAACAACCCGGCCGGCGCCTGCCCGGCGTGCGATGGCCTGGGGGTGAAGCTGGCCTTCGACGCCGACCTGGTGGTTCCCGACAAGGACCGGACCCTGCACAAGGGGGCGATCTCGCCATGGTCGAAGGGGCCGTCTCCCCTCTACACCCAGACCCTTCAGGCCCTGGCCCGCCACTTCGGGTTTTCCATGGACGAGGCGTGGTGGAAGCTGCCGGACGACGCCAAGAAGGTCGTTCTCCACGGCTCGGGATCGGAGAAGATCCACTTCGTCTATGACGACAACGCCCGCAAATACGAGGTGAACAAGACCTTCGAAGGCGTCCTGCCGAACCTGGAGCGGCGCTGGCGCGAGACCGATTCGAGCTGGGTGCGCGAGGAGCTGGGCCGCTATCAGGGCGAAACGCCCTGCGAGGCGTGCGGCGGGGCGCGGCTGAAACCCGAAGCCCTGGCGGTGAAGATCGCCGGCAAGACCATCGCCGAGGTC
The DNA here is from genome assembly GCA_038225765.1 of Caulobacterales bacterium. Classification (GTDB taxonomy): domain Bacteria; phylum Pseudomonadota; class Alphaproteobacteria; order Caulobacterales; family Caulobacteraceae; genus Acaudatibacter. The sequence continues at coordinate 1,113 of JBBRQW010000087.1, forward strand.
TCGGCCCTGGCCATCCGCCCGGCCCGCGACTGGTTCGCGTCGCTGGAGGGCGAGCTGGACGACAAGCGGATGGAGATCGCCCGGCGGATCCTGAAGGAGATCAACGACCGCCTGCGATTTCTGGTCGATGTGGGCCTGGAATATCTCAACCTGTCGCGGGGCTCGGGGACCCTGTCGGGGGGCGAGAGCCAGCGCATCCGCCTGGCCAGCCAGATCGGCTCGGGCCTGACCGGCGTCCTCTATGTCCTGGACGAGCCCTCCATCGGCCTGCACCAGCGCGACAACGCCCGCCTGCTGGTCTCCCTCAAGGGCCTGCGCGACCTGGGCAATTCGGTGCTGGTGGTGGAGCACGACGAGGAGGCCATCCTGGCCGCCGATTACGTGATCGACATGGGGCCGGCGGCCGGCGTCCATGGCGGCGAGGTGGTGGCGCAGGGCAAGCCAGCCGACATCATGGCCTCGCCGCGCAGCCTCACCGGCCAGTATCTGACCGGCATGCGCCAGATACCGGTTCCGGCCCGTCGCCGGCCGTTCTCGACCCGGCGGGCGGTGCGGGTGGTCGGCGCCAGGGGCAACAACCTCAAGGATGTGACGGTGGAGATTCCGGTGGGGACCTTCACCTGCGTCACCGGCGTCTCGGGCGGCGGCAAGTCCACCTTCACCGTCGAGACCCTCTACAAGGCGGCGGCGCGGCGGCTGAACAACGCCTCGGACGGCCCGGCCCCCTATGAGCGCATCGAGGGGCTGGAGAATTTCGACAAGGTCATCGACATCGACCAGAGCCCGATCGGCCGCACCCCGCGCTCCAACCCGGCCACCTACACCGGCGCCTTCACCGGCATCCGCGACTGGTTCGCCGGCCTTCCCGAAGCCAAGGCGCGCGGCTACGGCCCCGGCCGGTTCAGCTTCAACGTCAAGGGCGGCCGCTGCGAGGCCTGCCAGGGCGACGGCCTGATCAAGATCGAGATGCACTTCCTGCCCGACGTCTATGTCACCTGCGACGTCTGCCGGGGCAAGCGCTACAACCGCGAGACGCTGGAGATCCATTTCCGCGGCAAGAGCATCGCCGACGTCCTCGACATGACCGTCGAGGAGGCGGCCGACATGTTCCGGGCGGTGCCGCCGATCCGCGACAAGATGGAGACCCTGAAGCGGGTGGGCCTGGGCTACATCAAGGTCGGCCAGCCGGCCACAACCCTGTCGGGCGGGGAGGCGCAGCGGGTGAAGCTCTCCAAGGAGCTGTCGCGGCGGGCCACCGGCCGCACCCTCTACATCCTCGACGAACCGACCACCGGCCTCCACTTCGAGGACGTGCGCAAGCTGCTGGAGGTGCTGCACGAACTGGTGGAGCAGGGCAATACGGTGGTGGTCATCGAGCACAACCTCGACGTGGTGAAGACGGCCGACTGGATCGTCGATTTCGGCCCCGAGGGCGGCGACGGCGGCGGCCAGATCGTCGCCGTGGGCTCGCCCGAGCAGGTGGCGGCGAACGAGGCGAGTTGGACCGGCCGCTATCTGAAGGGCGTACTGGCCCGCCACGCCGACCGCGCCGCCCCGGCCCCTCGCAAGCGGGCGCGGGCCAACGCCTGAAGCCGATCCGGGAGATCGCAATCCATGAAGCTCTATGGCGCGCCCATGCCGGCGCCCAATCCGCGCCGGGTGCGCATCTTCCTGGCGGAAAAGGGTGTCGATCTTGCCGAGACGCCGATCGACCTGCGCGGGCGCGAGCACAAATCGCCGCGGCACCGGGCCCGCAATTCCCTGGGCCAGGTGCCGACCCTGGAACTGGACGACGGGACGACGATCTCCGAAACCGTGGCCATCTGCCGCTATTTCGAGGAGATCAATCCGGACCCGCCCCTGTTTGGCAAGACGGCCATCGAGAAGGCCCAGATCGACATGTGGGTGCGGCGGATCGAATTCGTGCTGATGGCGCCGGTGGGAAACTTCTGGCGCCACGCCCACCGGTTCACCGCCGCCCTGCGGACCCAGTTCAAGGATTTCGGCGAATCCAACCGCGAGGCCTATGCCGGCGCCCAGCGCTGGCTCGACCGCGAGTTGGACGGCAAGGCCTTCATCGCCGGGGAGGCCTACACCATGGCCGACATCTGCGCCCTGACCACGGTGGACTTCGCCGCCTGGATCGGCCTGCCGTTGGACGCCGAACGGCCTCATCTGGCCGCCTGGCATGAGCGCGTGTCGGCGCGGCCGAGCGCGGCGGCCTAACCCCAGGGCCGCGACACGATCTCCCGATAGGCGAAAGCCTGGCAGGCGAAGACGATCACCGAGGGCACGACGAAGAAGATCGCGCTCATCAAGGCCGCCGCCAGGGCAAGGGCCAGAAGGATCGCGCGGCGCGCGGCGTCCACGCCGCGCGGCGTTCCCACGGTCGCGGCCACCCAACTGGAGAGGACGGCCGCCAGGGCCAGCACCAGGACGAAGGCGACGATCTCGACGAAAACGATCGCATAGCTCGCCGCCAGCCGCCAGAACTGGCCGCGCGTGAGCCGCCAGTAGCCGACGATGTGATACCGCCCCTCGGCGAAGGTGTGGACGGCGGCCAACGACAGGCGCACCGCGATCCATAGCTCCAGGCACACGGTGGCCAGGGTGCCGACATCGACGATCCCGTGGCCCAGGCCGGGCGCGATGGCGAGCAGCGGCTTGGCCACAACAAACAGCAGAAGGGCCGGCGCGCTGCCGAAGAGAACCATCAGCACGAACCCCGCCGTGGTGATCACCCCCAGGCGCGCCTCGTCGGGACCCAGCTTGAAGAGGTGCCAGCCATGTTCATTGGGGCTGATCACCGAGCGGAAGACCGTGGCGATGGTCATGATCCACAACACCAGGAGGGCGGGAATAAGGACGACGGCGAGGGGGCCGAAACCGGCGAGGAGAGCCCACCATCCCCGCTGGCCGCCGCCCGCCATCGGCGGGCCGCCGAAGATCACCTTGATGACGGCGATGCCGGCCAGGGCGATCATCCACACGGCGATCCACGACAGCACCGCCTTGGGCTCGCGGCGCATGACGCGGAGGCCTTCGAGGGCGGCGGCGGTTGGGCTGAGAGCGGTCACGATGGCAACGGGTCCAGGGGCAGGGCGGCGTCGAGTCGCCGGTACAGATAGGCCATGAGTCCGACGGTCATGGGAAGCCACAGGCCGGCGACGACGAGGCCCTGGGCCAAGCCGATGGCGGCGGCCATCACGGGGGGCCGGTCAAGGGCTTCGCTGGCGAGAGACAAGGCGGCCAGAACGATCGCCGGCGGCGCGCCGACCAGGGCCAGGGCCAGGGCCAGCCGCCAGGGCCGGCGGCGGGTGAGCGGCCAGGCGCTCAGCACCTGCACGGCGCCGCGCGCCACGCTGGCCGCCGAGGCGAGGCAGAGGCGAAGCGCCGCCCAGGCGAGGGTCGCCGCCCCAGCCGCCCCGGCCGCGCCGAGCACCAACCGGCCGCGCCCGTCCACCGCCTTTGCCCAGCTCGCCGGCTCGGCGGCGACGAAGCCCACCCCCGCCGAGGCGACGGCGTAGGCGGTGGCGATGAGGGCGGTGAGGAGCAGCAGGGTGAGAATGGCCAGGAAGACGGCGGTGAGCAGCCACACGGCGAGCAGCCGCCCCTCCGCGCCTTTCCATTGAAGCCCGCCCGGCCCGGCCCCCGGCAGGCCCATGGCCAGGCGATAGAGGGCGCCGCGGGCGACGCTCGCCGCCAAGACCGCGGCGAGGAGCCAAGCCCATCGGCTCAAACCCGCCGACGCCAGGAAACCGCCGAGCGCGATCGCCGTCAAAACCAAACCCGCCCACGCCCCGCGCCAGGCCGGGGCGACGAAGCGGGCGGCGGCGGTCACCCCGCCGACGATCGACTCCTCGCCTCGCGCCATCAGGCGGCGACGGCCGCCGGCTCCGGCTCGGTCAGATCGAGATAGGCCCGCGCCCACGGCGCGCCGACGATGGCGAAGTAGCATCCTATAAGAGGCGTCAAGATGATGGCGATTAGGATCAACGCGGGCGCGATACCGGCGACGATGGCGGCGGGCGATCGGTCGAAGAAGCTTGAAAGATGCGTCCATCCGCCGCTGGCGACAGCCATGACCGTTATGCCCGCCGCGAACAGTATGCCAACGATCACCACCTCCGCGACCACGAGAATCGCCACCAGACAGATCGCCACAATGAACAGAGTGGCGGCATGTCCCCGCGTCAAAGTCCACGATTCGAACAAATGGAACTTGCCGTCGCTGACCATCATCGGGCCGACCATGGAAAACCTCAGCGCGATCCAGACGACGACGATCAAGGCCGTCACGGCGGCGAGTACGCCGACGATCACGCCCACGGCGACGGCGTGCATGGCGATCAGGGCGGCGATGATCAGGACGACGACGAGAGCGACGACGACCAGGGCGATGGCAAAGACGATGTAGACGGCGATCCAGAGAACAAAAAGCAGCAACTCGGTCGCGCCCACCCGCAGATAGCCGAACCGCTTTTGCTCAGGATGCAGAATGGCTCGGAAAGTGGCGCAATAGAGGATCGCGCTCACGAACACGCCGGCGAGCGACAGCAGCCAATTCCATCCTTGCATGGCCATCATCCGCGGCATCAAGGCGTTCATCGCCTGCGGCGACGCGTCGGCGCCCAACCGGGCGGCGGCGGCGATTTGCGAGTAAAGAGCCAAATAGAATGGACCAAGAAGTCCGACGTGCGCCGCGCCGAGAGCCAGATAAACCAGCCCCCACAGCAGCACCGCGCCGGGCTGGCGGCGGATCAGCGTGAAGCCCGATCCCAGCGCCGCGCCGATTTCTATCCGCGCCATGCGAATCCCCCCTTTAACCTTCGAAACGCCAGCATAGCCGCAATCGCCGCCCGCGCCACTTCCGCGAGGCCGGCCGCCGGCGTAGAAGGCCGCCCCATGCCAAAGGACGCCATCCACATCGTCGGCGGCGGCCTGGCCGGCTGCGAGGCGGCCTGGCAGGGGGCGGAGGCGGGCGCCCGCGTCGTGTTGCACGAGATGCGGCCCCTCACCGGCACCGCCGCCCACCAGGGCGACCGGCTGGCCGAACTGGTGTGCTCCAATTCCTTCCGCTCCGACGACGCGGAGCACAACGCGGTGGGCCTGTTGCACGCCGAGATGCGGCGGCTGGGCTCGCTGATCCTGGCCTGCGCCGACGCCCGCCAGACCCCGGCCGGCGGCGCCCTGGCGGTGGACCGCGAGGGTTTCGCCGAGGCGGTGACGGCGCGCATCCTCGCCCATCCCCTGATCGACGTGGAGCGCGGCGAGATCGCCGCCCCGCCGGCCGAATGGCGAAACGTCATCGTGGCCACCGGCCCGCTCACCTCGCCGGCGCTCGCCGCGGCGATCGCCGCCCTGACCGGCGAGGACCAGCTTTCCTTCTTCGACGCCATCGCCCCCATCGTCCACGCCGAGACCATCGACATGGCCGTGGCCTGGAAGCAGTCGCGCTACGACAAGGAGGGCCCGGCCGGCGAGGCGGCCGCCTACATCAACTGCCCCCTCGACCGCGACCAGTACGAGGCCTTCATCGACGCCCTGCTGGCCGGCCCCAAGACCGAGTTCAAGGACTGGGAGCACGTTCCCTATTTCGACGGCTGCCTGCCCATCGAGGTGATGGCCGAGCGCGGGCGCGAGACGCCGCGCCACGGGCCGATGAAGCCGGTGGGCCTGACCAATCCCCATCGCCCCGGCGACAGGCCCCACGCCGTGGCCCAGCTTCGCCAGGACAACGCTCTCGGCACCCTTTGGAACATGGTCGGCTTCCAGACCAAGTTGAAACACGGGGCGCAGACGGAGGTGTTCCGCGCCATTCCGGGCCTGGAGAAGGCGGTGTTCGCCCGCCTGGGCGGCCTGCACCGCAACACCTTCCTCAACAGCCCGCGCCTTTTGGATGAGCGCCTGCGCCTGAAAGGCCATCCGCGCCTGCGCTTCGCCGGCCAGATCACCGGGGTGGAGGGTTATGTGGAGAGCGCGGCGGTGGGCCTGCTGGCCGGCCGCCTGGCCGCCGCCGAGCGGTTGGGCCTGACCCTCGCTCTGCCCCCGCCTACCACCGCCCTGGGGGCCCTGATCGGCCACATCACCGGCGGCCACGTCGAGAGCGGCGCGCGCTCCTTCCAGCCGATGAACATCAACTACGGCCTGCTGCCGCCCATGGAGGCGCCGGGGCGCGGGGAGGGCGATCGCCGCCTCGATCGCGGCGAGCGCGGGCGGGCGAAGAAGCGGGCGATGGGCCTGAGGGCCCTGGTCGATCTCGACGCCTGGATCGCCGCGTCGAACGCCTAGCCGTAGAGCGTCTGGTACATGGCCATGGAGGTCAGCATCGGCAGGGAAAGCAGCACGTTGATCCGCGAGGCCAGGGTGCCGATCCGCGCCGCCTTGGCCTTGGCGTCGGCGTCGGCCTCCTTGATGCCGAGGGCGATCTTCTGGTTGGGCCAGATCACCCCCCACACGTTGAGGAACATGACGATCGCCAGCCAGACGCCGATGCCCATCAGGGTAAAGCCGCGGCCCGCCGTCTCGGGGCCGCCCATGAAGCCGAGGCTGAGCACGCCCTGGGCATAGTCCCGGCCCCGCGAGACGGCGATGCAGAGGCCGGCCAGAACGGTGAACAGGGCCGACCAGCGGAACCAGAACAGGGCTTCGGGGGTGATGTATTTGGAGATGGCGGGTTTCAGCTCCGCCGGAATCTCCGGCATCTTCCGCGTCTGCACGAAGTTGAAATAGTAGAGCAGGCCGATCCACAGAATGCCGAAGAAGACGTGCATCCAGCGGAACACCGCCGTCAGATAGGTCCGGTCCATCCCGTGCGGGCTTTGGCCGAAGGCCCAGAGCATGATCAGCGCCAGCACCACGCTGGCGATCATGGTGTTGCGGAAATTCAGCAGAAGCGCGGACATCTCAGCCCCCCTTGCGAGTCGTGGTCGGAGGCCAAGGCATAACGCGTTTCGCGGCGGGCGAAAAGCGTCGCTACACCGCGATCAGCGCGGTGGCGAAGTGGCGGCCTTCGGCGGCGAGGACATTGTGGGCGCGGGCGGCGGCCTCGGTGGACATGAATTCCAGGCCGAGTCTCGCGGCCCCGAGGGCGTCGCGCACGGCGCGGGGCGGCAAGGCCTGAACGGCGCCGGTCCCCAGGAGGACGAATGAGCACACCGCCCCTCCCGCCTCGATGACCGCCGCGAAGTCGTCGGCTTCGAGCGTCTCGAGGCTTGTCGCCCGCCAGTCAGACGCCCGGTCGCCCACGATCAGCAGCGAACCGGGCCGCCAAACTCCCGAAACGCGAAACCCGCCGCCGCCAAAAGCGTCGATGGAAAGCGCCGGAAGCATCGACTCTTCAGGGTCGGGCCGGCTGGGGCGCGATCGGCGTGGCCGCCTCGTCGTCCTTCTTGGCCCCCCACAGGAGGATGATCGGCGAGGCGACGTAGATCGAGGAATAGGTGCCGATGACGATGCCGAACAACAGCACGATGGAGAGCGGCCGCAGGGATTCGCCGCCGAAGACGGCCAGTCCCGACAGCGCCAGCAGCGCCGTGACGCCGGTGATCACGGTGCGCGACAGGGTCTCGTTGACCGACAGGTCGATCAGCTCACGCAGGGGCATGCGTTTGTATTTGCGGCGGTTTTCCCGCAGCCGGTCGAACACCACCACGGTGTCGTTCATCGAATAGCCGATGATGGTTAAGAGGGCGGCGATCAGGTTGAGGCTGAATTCCAGGCGCAGCAGCAGGATCAGCCCGAACGACAGGATGAGATCGTGGAACAGGGCCACCACGGCGCCCAGGCCGAACTGCAGCTCGAAGCGGAACCAGATGTAGAGGAGCATCAGGCCGATGGCGGCGAGCAGCGCCCCGACCCCCTTGATCTTCAACTCCCCGGAAACCTCCGGCCCCACCACGTCGGTGCGCGGAAAGGCCACTTCGCCGAGAGCCTGGGTCACGGCGGCCTTCACCCGGGTGACCACCACGCCGGGCAGTTGGCCGGCCGGCGTCTGGAAGCGCACCACCGCGTCGTCGGGCTTGCCGAAGGTCTGCACCTGCACGTCGCCCAGATGGAGGGCGGTCAGGGCGCCGCGCACCTTGCCCAGATCAACCGGCTTGGCCCCGGTGTTGAGCTCCAGCACCGTCCCACCCTTGAAATCGATGCCGAGATTGAGGCCGGGATAGAAGAAGCCGACCACCGTGGCGATCACCGCGACGATGGAAAGGGTGGCGAACAGCCGCGCCAGGCTGACGAAGGGGAACTTCGTATCGTGGGGAATGAGCTTGATCAGGGGCCACATGCGCGAATGTCCTAGCTGATCGGCAGGGTCTTGGCCCGGAAGGCGCGGAACCACCAACCGATCAGAACCTGGGTGATCAGGACGGCGGTGAACACCGAGGTGAAGACGCCGATCAGCAGGGTCAGGGCGAACCCCTTCACCGGCCCGGCGCCCAGGTTGAACATGATGATGGCGGCGACCACCGTGGTGGCGTTGGCGTCGATGATGGTGGTCAAGGCGCGTTTGAAGCCGGCGTCGGCGGCGCTCATGGCCGGGCGCCCGCTCCGCGCCTCGTCACGCATGCGCTCGTAGATCAGGACGTTGGCGTCGACCGCCACCGCCAGGGTGAGCACCAGGCCGGCGACGCCGGGCAGGGTGAGGGTGGCGTGAAAGAGGCTCATGGCGCCCACGATCATCAGGCCGTTGACCACCAGGGCGGCGGCCGCGAAGCCGCCGAAGAGGCCATAGGCCAGGATGATGAAGGCGAAGATCAGCGCCGCCCCGATCAGGACCGACAGCTCTCCGGCCTTGACGGCGTCGGCGCCCAGCTCCGCGCCGACGGTGTGCTGCTCCACCACGTTGAGCGGCGCCGGCAGGGCGCCCGATTTGAGCAGCAGGGCCAGGTCGTGCGCCGACTCCTCGGTGAAATGGCCGGTGATCTCGCCGCTGCCGCCGGTGATGGCGGTGCGGATGACCGGGGCCGAGATGACCCGCTTGTCGAGGACGATGGCGAAATTCTTGCCGATGTTCTGGGTCGATACCTCGGCGAAGCGACGGGTGCCCTGGCCGTTGAAACTGAAGGCCACCGAGGCCTGGTTGTTTTCGTCGTGGCTGCCGCTGGCGCTGGTCAGCATCTCGCCGGTCACCACCGAGCGCTTTTTCAGCACATAGGCGGGGGCGAAGCCGTCGTCGCTGGGCAGCACCTCGTCGTCCGGCGGAATGGCGCCGGCCGCGATCTCCTCGGGGGTGACGGCGGCATCGACCATCTGGAAGGTGAGCTTGGCGGTCTTGCCGATGATGGCCTTGAGCTTTTCAGGGTCGCTCTCGCCCGGCGCCTCGATGACGATCCGCGCGCTCCCCTGGCGGGTGATCAGCGGCTCCTTGGCCCCCAGGGCGTCGATGCGCTTGCGGATGATCTCGATCGACCGGCTCACCGCGTCGGCGGCGGCGGCGTTGGCGGCGCTGGCGGCGAACGCCACCTCGATGCGCTGGTCGGGCCGGGTCTGGACGGTGACGTCCCGCCCGCCGGTGGCGATCCGTTCGCCCAGGGAATCGTTGAGCCGCTTGTAGGCGGCCTGGACCTGGGTGGGATCGGTGATCCGCACCCCGATCGTGTCGCCGACCACGCCGAGGCCCGTGAAGGCGATCTGGTCGGCGGCCTGGTCGCCATGCAGCTTGGTGCGGATGTCCTCGGTGAGGTTGGTGAGCCGCTCCTTTTTCAAGGCGGCCGTATCCACCTCCATGAGCAGGTAGGAGCCGCCCTGGAGATCGAGCCCCAGCGACAGCCGCTGGTGCGGCATCCACGCCGGCAGCTCCGCCACGGCGCTGTTGGGCAGCAGATTGGGCAGGCTGAAGATCAGGCCAACCAGCAGCGAGGCCAGGACCAGACCGATTTTCCAGCGGGTGAGGGCGAGCATGGGAGCGGCGGCGGCCCTGGCGCTATGGCTTGGGGTCGTTGGCCGGGGCCGGCTCGCCGCGCGCCCGCACCTCGGCGACCATGGCCTTGACCACCTTGACGGTGACGTTCTGGGCGACCTCGACCCCGACCTCCTGGTCCTCCACCCGCACCACCTTGCCGATCAGGCCGCTGGAGAGGACCACCGTGTCGCCGCGCTTGATCGAGGCGACCCGCGCCGCGTGTTCGCGGGCGCGGCGCTGCTGCGGGCGAAGGATCATGAAATAGAACATCAGGGCGATGGCGCCCAAAAGGACGAACTGCTGGCCCGGCCCGGCCAGAAAGCCCCCGATTCCACCCGCCGGGGCGGCGACGACGGCCAGAACGAGGGCGGGCGAGGCGATCATTGTGTCTCCGCTACGGTCTTGGCGAGGCTCCCGGATGGGGCCTCGCTAAAAGTCGCGGGAAGCTATGCGCCCCGGCGGTGTTTGGCAATGCGCGGGGCGACGACGGCCGATGCCGGGGCTACCGTCACGGCGCCGTGACGGTGACACCCCGCGTTGCGGTTACGGTGGCGCCGTGGCGAACACCATCGTCGGCGCTGTCTTGATTGCTGACAGGAAGAGGTGGATTCGGCATTTTGCGTCCTCGGTGGGCAAAAATCCCGATTCGCGGTAGGGTCAAGCCATGAACCGCGACCGCGCCCTGGCGATCCTCAACCAGAACCGGGACGAATTGCGCCGGCGCGGCGTCGCGCGCGCGGCCTTGTTCGGTTCCACCGTCCGCGGGGAGGCCCAGGCGGGGAGCGACATCGATGTCCTCATCGACATCGATCCCTCGGCGAACATAGGCGTCTACGAATACGTGGCCATCCGGCGCTTCATCGGCGAGCTGTTCCCCGGTCGGGTCGATGTGGCCAATCGCGCGACCCTGCAGCCCCATGTGCGCCCTTCGGCCGAGCACGACGCGGTCTATGCGTTCTGAGCGACAGGCCCAGGCATTGCGATCAATCGAACTGCACGCCGGCGAGGCGCGCCAGTTTATCGAACTGATGACACGCGAGCAATTTCGAAAAGATCGGCGGACGTTTCACGCCGTGACACGGTGTCTCGAAGTCATCAGCGAGGCGACGCGTCGGCTGGCCGATGAGCTGAAGGGGCGACATCCAGATCTTCCCTGGCGAGATATCGCCGACGCTGGAAATGTTTATCGCCATGACTACGACAATGTCGCGGCGGATTTCGTCTATAAGACCGTGACACAAGACTTGCCCGACATTTTGGCGATGGCGCGTATAGAGATCGAACGGCTATCACTCTAAATCATATTTGAGCGCTTTCCGCAAAAGTGGGAACTGGTTTTGCGATCAGAAAGCGCTCAAGTGTTTTAGATAGAGCCTGTTTTCCCGATCGGGTTGATTCAACCCGATCGGGACAGGCTCTAGTGGAGCCGCGGCGGCGTCAACGGACGAATCCCATGCTTTCCAGCTTGAGCAGGATCTGCTGGGCCGCCAACTCGGCCGACAGGCGCCCGGTGTCGATCACCATTTCGGGCGCTTCCGGAATCTCATAGGGGTCGTCGATGCCGGTGAACTCCTTGATCAGCCCTTTGCGAGCCTGAGCGTAGAGCCCCTTGCGGTCGCGCTGTTCACAAACCTCGATCGCGGTCGAGACGTGGATCTCGATGAATCCGCCGTAGGCCTGGACCA
>JBBRQW010000088.1:0-12527 GCA_038225765.1 Caulobacterales bacterium
CGCCCGAAGTCCGGCTCGGGGGTTTCCTGGCCGGCCTCAATGACGCCGCGGCGGATTTCGCGGGTGCGGGTGAAGAGCGCCTCCAGGGTGTCGCCCTCGCCCCAGCGGATGGCCCGCGACAGGGCCTGCAGATCCTCGGTGAAGCGGCCGAGGATTTCCAGCACCGCCTCTCTGTTGGCCAGGAAGACGTCGCGCCACATCACCGGGTCGGAGGCGGCGATGCGGGTGAAGTCGCGAAAGCCGCCGGCCGAATATTTGATCACCTCCGAGCGGGTGACTTCCTCGAGGTCGGCCGCCGTGCCGACGATGTTGTAGGCGATCAGGTGCGGCAGGTGCGAGGTCACCGCCAGAACCAGGTCGTGATGGCGTTCGTCCATGGTTTCCACCTGGGCCCCCAGGGCGACCCAGAAGGCGGTCAGGCGCTCGACGGCGGCCAGGTACGGCGCGTCCCGCCGGTTCTGGGGGGTGAGGATGGTCCAGCGGCCCTCGAACATGGCGGCGAATCCCGCGTCCGGCCCCGATTCCTCCGAGCCGGCGATGGGGTGGCCGGGGATGGCGAAGACGCCCGGCGGCAGGACCCTGGCGAAGGCCTCGGCGACGGCGCCCTTGACCGAACCGACGTCGGTGACCGTGGCGCCGGGTTTCAGGGCGGCGGCGACCTGGCCGGCCGCTTCGCCGATGGCCAGCGGCGGGGCGGCCAGGACCACCAGGTCGGCTTCGGCCGCCGCCTCGGCCGGATCGGCGGTGACACGGTCGGCCAGCCCCAGGGCGGCGAGGCGCGCCCGCACCGCCTCGCTGGGATCGGCGGCGGCGATCTCGCCCGCCACGCCGGCGGCGCGGGCGGCGCGGATCACCGACGAGCCGATCAGGCCGCATCCGATCACGGCGAGTTTGGGGTAGAGGATACTCGACTCTCTACTCATCGGGCCGGCGATCCGACGCCCCCTCCGTCACGCGGCGAGAAAGAGCCGCGCGCCACCTCCCCCGCTTCGCAAGGGAGGAGAGAAGGAAAGCCAGCCGTCCTCTTTCCTCCCCCGCCCTCTTACGGGGGAGGTGGCGCGCGATGCCCTCTCGCATCGCGTGACGGAGGGGGCGCAAGGCGGCGGGATCGGTCATGGGCGGCGGGTATGAGGGCGCGGCGGAGAGGCTGTCAATAAACCTTGGGCGCCGGGCCGAGGGCGGCGGGGCCCAGGGTGGTCTGGCCGGCCTGGAAGTCCAGGGTGACGGCGGCGACGGCGCCGCCTCGCGCCCCGACCACCTGGGCCGCCGCCTCGGCCACCTCGGGGGCGAGGCCTCCGCGCCCGCCCATGGCCGCCAGGGCGCGCGGGGCCTGGCGCAGGGTGACGGCCAGCGATCCGGCGAGGCGCCCGTCGCCATCGACGGTCAGGGTCCCGGCGTGGGCGTCGATCGCCGCCTCGCCGGCGGCCAGGCGCAGGCGGCGGACATCGAGCGTCCCGCCGGCCGCGCTCCAGGCTTTGACGGCGCCCGCCCAATCGGCCCCGGCGAGGGCGGCGGCGTGGCTGTAGGTCGCTTCGGCGGCAAGATTCACCGGCCCCCCGGCGGCGATCCTGCCCATCAGCCCAGGCAGCCGCGCCTGGGCCCGATCGAGTTCGACGAAGATCGCCCCCTCGTCGGGCGGCCCGGCGCGGGTGTGAAGATGAAATTCTTGCGCCGCGGTCAGGAAGAACGGATCGGCCCCCGGCGCGGGGTGGAAGGTCAGGCCGATCCCCTCCACCGAAAGGCGCGGCGGACGGGCGCCCAGGTCCGAGAGGCTGGCCCGCAGCACCTTGGCCCCGACGATCACCGCGCCGCCGGCCGGGCGGGTGAAGCTCGCCCCGCCCGGGGCCACGGCCACCCAGTGGGTCGGGGCGAAGGCGAGGGCCTCGGCTTGCAGGGAGGGGACGGCGATGGCCCATCCGGAGGGCTCGCGCAGGCGCAGGCGGGTAAAACCTACGTCGAAACGGAAGGGAAAACCGGAAACCGACCGGCTCGCCCAGTCGAGGGCCCGGCCCGAGGCGCTCGCCGGCCGCCGCGCCGCGTCCAGGCGGCGCAGAATCTCGCCGCGCAGCGCGAGCCAGCCGCCGCTCCACGCCACGGCCAAGGCCAGCAACACCACGAACGGCGCGTAGAGGCCCAGGCGGCGGGGCTCGGCACCCCGATCAGGCATTGCGGTCGATCGCCCGGACACCGCCCAGGCTTATCAGTGACCCAAGTTGGCGCGACAGCTGAAGGACGAAAGCCGGGCTGAATACGCCGAGGCGGCGCGCCTTCGGCTCGAAGTAGAAGGACTCTTCGGCGACGTCGCGGTTGAATTCGCTGATGTAGACCCAGGCCTCGGGATATCGGGTCAAGCCGGCCCGCCGGCGCTCCGTCTCGGGGGCGCGCAACGCGACTTGATCGTCGCGCGGTGGCTTGGAACTGACCGCGAGCAAATAGAGAATGTGGCGCCTCGCCGAGATGGCGACCGTGAGGACCAGGCAGACCGCGCGATCCTTCCGGCCATCGGGCGACGTGTCTTCCTCGGCCTCGCGAGCCCAGCGATAGGGATATTCGAAAACCGCGCCGCGCGGCGGAATCTCAAACGCCATCGCCGCCGAGTTCGGCGATCGTCGCCGCCAGGCCGGCGGTCAGTTCGGCCCGCACATCGTCGGGGAGGTTGGCCGTCTCGTAGACTTGTCGCGGGTCGCGCTCGCCGTTGAGCCGGGCGAAATCCTCCATCGCCATGAGCACATATCGCGGCTTGCGATGCCGGGTGATGGCGACCGGCCCCCTGGCCACGGCCTGGGTGACACTGGGAAGGTCGCGGAGCAATTCGACGGTGGTGAAGGTGCGCACGGCGGGTGTCCGGACAAAAGGCGGATAAGGCGCATAACACGCACAGCGCGGGTGGAACAGGCCACGACCGCGCCTACTCCGCGAGGAGGGCGGCGGAGGCCGCCTCGAGCCGCGCTTCCAGGGTTCGCATGAACTCGGCCCGTCGCAGTCCGGCGGGGATCGGCTCGAGGAACTGGTAGACGATGACCCCGGGGCGGCGAAGGAAGCCGTGGGCCGGCCAGTGAGCGCCCGAATTGGTGGCCATGGGGATGCAGGCGAGGCCCAGGTCGCGGTAGAGGGCGGCGACGCCGGGCTTGTAGTCGCCCCTGGCGCCGGGGGCGGTGCGGTGGCCTTCGGGGAAAATCACCACCTGGCGGCCCTCGGAGATGCGACGGCGGGCGTCGGCGATCAGGCTTCGCAAGGCCTTGGCGTGCGCCTCCCGATCCACCACGATCACGCCGACCTTGCGCGCGAACCAGCCGTAGACGGGGATGTTCAGCAGCTCCTTCTTCATCACATAGGCGGCGTCGGCGAACGCCGTGAGCGGGGCCATGGTGTCGAACATGCACTGATGCTTGGCGGCGATGAGAGCCGCGCCGGCGGGCAGGTGCTGGCGACCGCGAATCTCCACCCGCACGCCACAGATCGCCCGCAGGAGGGCGATCACCACCACCGCCCACAGGCCCGTGGTCCTCACCATCCACACCCGCGGGGCCAGCAGGAAGGGCAGCAGGGCGATCGCCGCCACCGCCGACCACAGGTAGAAGACGGCGACGAAGGCCAGGGAGCGTAGGGCGGTCAAGACGGCCTCGCCGCCGGCCCCGCCGGCCTCGCCGCCTGGCGCGAACCCAAGCCGCGCACGCTCTCGCGGGCCAGGATGGCGAGGTATTTGCTGTATTCGACCACCATCCGCCGCGCGCTGTCGGCGGTGGACCGCCAGTGGCGGGCGTCCAGGTCCGGCGTCGCCACCGGATAGGCCGCGATCCTCGCTTGCGGCAAGGCCGCCTTCAGCTCCAGCATGGCGCGGGGCATGTGATAGTCGGCGGTGACCAGAATCAGGCTGCGATAGCCCAGTGAGCGGGCCCACTCGGCCGCCTCTCGGGCGTTGCCCACGGTGTCGGCGGCGGTGAAGCCCAGATCGACGCAGCAGTCGAAGATCGGCTTGGCCGCGCCGGTGACGCCCAGAAGGTCCTGGCGGGTGGCCTGGCGGTTGACCCCCGAGACCAGCAGGCGGCGGCCCTTGCCGTCCTCTAGGAGGCGGCTGGCCGCTTCCAGGCGAAGGTCGGAGCCGCCGGTCAGGGCGACGACGCCGTCGGCCGCCGCCGGATCCTCGGCCGGCGTCAAGCGGGCGATCCGGTCGGCGAACGCCGCCAGCCCGGCAAGCCAGATCGCCGCAAGGACCAGAAGCAGGGCGAGGGCTTTCATGGCGCGCTTTTCAAGGCCGCGCGCACGGCCAAGGCGGCGGCGGCGGCCCCGGCCAGGGCGGCGATCGCCGGCCACGGCGCCGCCGCCGCCAGGTCGGCCCAGGCGAAGGGAAAGGCCCCGCGCGAGAGGGGGCTCCCGCCGCTCGTCCGCCAGGCCGCCACGGCCAGGGCGGCGCCGGCCGCTCCGGCCGCGCCGGCCCAGGCGGCGGCCTTCGCCGACCGAGCCGCGAACAGGCCGCCGATCAGGCCGTCGTCGGCCCCGGCGAGACGCAGCAGCGCCACCGTCTCGCGCCGCGCCGCGAGGCGCCGGCGGGTGGCGGCGGCCGCGATCGCCCCCACCGCCGCGGCGATGGCCGCCAGCGAGGCGACCGCCGCCAGGGCGGCCAGGGCGGCGGCGCGCAGCACCGGGCTGGTCAACGGCCGGTGATCGTCGATGGCCGCCTTCAGGCCGTCGGCCTCGAGGGCGTGGGCCAGGGCGGCGGCGGCGGGCGCCGCTCCGGCCTTGAACCGGACGGCCACCAGGCGCCCGCCGGCGGCGCCGCCGATCAGGCGGGCGATCGCCGGGTCGAGGTCGGTGGCGTCCAGGGCCCAGGCGCGGGCGACGCCGGCCGTCGCGCCCAGAGCCTCGGCCGCCCGGGCGGCGGCGGCGTCGGCGCTCTCCAGGCCGGCGGCGGCGACGACGGCGGTGGTCGATCCGGCGAGGCGGCCGCGCCATTCCGCCGCCCCCCCCAGGGCCGCGACGCCGGCGATGACGATCAGCGAGGCGACGAAGGAGAAGGTCGCCATGGCCAGGAAAAAGGCCAGGAAAATGGAGCGGTGGGCGTCAGCGTCGGGGGCCAGCAGGGGCGCGGCCCGCCGGCCGATCGGCGCGCCGGTCATGGCGCGACCGCGGGGTCGAGACCGTCAAGGACCGCCGTCCGATCCGGGCCGAGGCGGATCACCGGCGCCCCGGACGCCGCCGCCAGCGCCTCGTCGCCGGTGGTCATCAGAACGGCGGTTCCGGCCCCGTTGATCTCGGCCAGCAGGCGAAGGACGCGCAGGGCGCCGTCGCCCTCGAGGCCGCCGGTGGGTTCGTCCGCCAGCACGATGTCAGGCTGGCCCGCCACCGCGCCGGCGATGGCCAGCCGGCGCCGCTCGGCCGCCGACAGGGCGGCGGGGAGGGCGTCCATCTTGCGGCCAAGGCCGACCCAGGTCAGAATCCGCATCACCTCCGGGAGATAGTCGCGCCGCCGGCGCCTGGCGAGGCGCGGGACCAGGGCGGCGTTTTCCAACGCCGGCAGGTGACCCAGCAGGCGGTCGTCGGCGTACACGCGCCCGATCCGGCGGCGAAATCGCGCCAGCTCTTTTCGGTCCAGGCTCGCGGTGTCGCGGCCGAACACCTCCACCCGCCCGGCCGCCGGCCGCCCGGCCGCGCAGATCAGGTCCAGCACCGAGGTCTTGCCGCTTCTTGCGGCGCCGGTCAGAACGTGGAACGAGCCTGGGGCCAGGGCGAAGGAAAGCCTCCGCGGGCCGATCGACACCCCCTCGAACCGCACCGCCGGCGCGACCCGACCGGGAGCGGCCAGGGCCGCGTCGGGCTGGGCGGTCGGGTTCATGGACATTGGAGCGGAAATCGGCGACCTCGTCAGAAACTTTTACTCAAGGCCTCCGATTCGCCCCTGATGATACTGACCTGCCCGCGCTGCGCCAGCCGCTATTTCGTCGCTGACGGCCAGGTTGGGCCGGGCGGCCGGCGGGTGCGGTGCGCCGAATGCGCGGAGACCTGGGCCGCCCAGCCGCCGAAGGGCTCGCCCGCCCTGGAGTCGACGCCGGCGGCGGCCAGCCCCGACACCGTCTCTCCCCTGTTCGCCGCCGCCCGCCCCAAGGCGAAAGGGGCCCTCCCGCCAGGGCTGGCCGGCGTCGCCGTGGCGCTCGTCCTGCTGATGGCCCTGGTGTTTGTTTTCAGGACGGAACTCGCGGCGCTGTGGCCGGGGTAGCCGCTCTTTTCCCCGCTAAACCCGCGGCCCGCGCAGCAGGTCGCGGATCTCGGTCAGCAGGGTTTCGGACGGGGTCGGGGCCGGCGCGGCGGGCTCGGGCTCGGCGGCCTGCTCGCGGCGCATCTTGCTGATCGCCCGCACCATGACGAAGATCACGAAGGCGACGATCAGGAAGGTGACCACCGTATTGACGAAGGCGCCGTAGAGGATGGCGACCTCGGCGTGCTTGGCGGCCACGTCGGCGGGTTTCAAAACGACCTTCAACTGGGAGAAATCGATGCCGCCGGTGATCAGGCCGATCGGCGGCATGATCACCTGATCGATGAGGCTTTTGACCACCGCGCCGAAGGCCGCGCCGATGATCACGGCGACGGCCAGATCGACGACGTTGCCGCGGGCGATGAACTCGCGAAAATCCTTGAGCATCTGGGCTCTCCCCTATGGCGATCCGCGATGAGCCTCGGACCTCGATCCACGAAACCGGTTATGAAACGGCAAAGGCGCGGCGGCAACGCTTGGCTGTCAATCGCGGGGCGGTCCGGGATTGTTGAACGGGTCGGGCAGGACGCCGGGCGGCGGCGGCCCGTTGGGGCTGGGGTTGGTGCCTGGAATGGGCAGGGCGCGCTGCGACGACGGATCGGCGTTGGGATCGTAGGGCCGGTCGGGATCGATGGCTTCGGGCTGGTCGTCCTTCCTCGCCTTGGCCGCCGCCGCCGCCTCTTTCCTGGCTTCGTAGCGGGCCTTGGCCTTTTCGCCGTAGAGCGGCGCGGGCTGGTCGAGCGTGCCGACCTTGCCGCAGGCGCAAAGGGCGAACGCCGCCAGGCCGAGGACCGCCAGGGTGGGCCGGATCATTTCAACAGCTCCTTCCAACGCGCGATGGGCGCGCGGACAGGGTGTAACGCCCTTGGCGATCGGAGGCTCCCACTTTCGCGCAAAGCCCTCTAGAGAATGGCCGGCCATTTTCGGAGTCGCCGGTCTATGAGCCAAATCCCCGCGCCCTCGCCGACCCGCCTTCTCGCCCTGGCCGGCGCCTTGGCGCTGCTGTACGGCATGGCCGGGTGTTCCAGGCCGCCCGGCGACCTCCAGGGCCTGGCCCATGGCGCCATGGCCAAGCTGAAGGTGACCGCCCGTCCGGCGCCCGCCCCGACGACGCCCTTCGCCGACGCGGCGGGCCGGATCCACACTCTGGCGGAGTTCAAGGGCAAGGTCGCCATCGTCAATCTGTGGGCCAACTGGTGCGCCCCGTGCAAGGCCGAGATTCCGAGCCTGGCGAAGCTGGCCCGGGCCTATGGCGGCAAGCCGCTGGCCGTGGTCGCGGTCAGCGTCGGCAAGGCCGAGGACGAGACCGCCGGCCACGCCTTCATCGACCAGAACCCGCCGCTCGCCTTCTACACCGAACCGACCTACGCCCTGGCCTACGCCTTCAGGCCGCCGGTGGACGAGATGCCGACCACCCTTATCTACGACAAGGCCGGGATCGAGCGCGCCCGCCTGTCCGGCGGCGCCGACTGGTCCGGGCCCGACGCCAAGGCGGTGATCGAAACGCTGATGGCGGGGGGATGACTGAATAGGCGCTGTTGACGCCGCCGGACGCCCCCTCCGTCACGCGATGGAAGAGGCCATCGCGCGCCACCTCCCCCGTGAAGAGGCACAGGGGAGGAAAGAGTGACGGTCAGCTCTCCTCTTTCCTCCCATGCGAAGCGGGGGAGGTGGCGCGCGGCTCTTTCTTGCCGCGTGACGGAGGGGGCGTCCGGCGTGTCGAAACCCTCGGGCCCCTAAGGCCGCGCCACCACCGGCAGGTCGATGAAGCTCGAATCCGGCCCCGCGTCGACGATCGCCTGGGTGGCGGCGCGGTAGTCGGCCTTCTTGGCGAAGAAGATGTTGGGAACCCAGGTCTGGGGGTTGCGGTCGTAGAGGGGGAACCAGCTCGACTGCACCTCGACCATGATCCTGTGGCCGGGCAGGAAGACGTGGCTGGCGTTGGGCAGGGCGAACGAATAGGTCTCGACCTGGCCGGGCGGGATGGGCTTTGGCGTCGAATAGCCCTCGCGGTAGCGACCGCGGAAAATGTCGGCGGCGATCATCAGCTGATAGCCGCCCAGGGCCGGCTTGGCGGGAACCTCCCCCGGATAGACATCGATCAGCTTGACCACCCAGTCGGCGTCCGCGCCGGACGTGGAAGCGCGCAGATGGACCTGGGGCGCGCCGGCGATGCGCACCGGGGCGGTGAGCGGCGCCGAGGTCCAGCTCACCACGTCCGGCCGGCTGGAGAATTCCCGCTGATCGTCCACCAGCCAGCGGCGCCAGGTGGAATCGTCGGCATAGGTCGGCCGGATCGGGCGCGAGCGATAGGGGACCGGCTTGGCCGGGTCGGAAACATAGGCCACGGCGTCCGCCGCCGCCCCGCTCGGCCGCTCGAAACCGAGCCCGCCGCCCGGTTGCAGCCACAGGGGCCGCGATTTTTCGGGGCAACCAGCCTCGCAGCCGCGCGGCCACGAATCGTAGGCGCGCCAGACATTGGTTCCGGTTTCGAAGGCGGTGACCGGGGCGATATCGGCTGGCCCCGCGCCGTCCTTGAGGTGGGCGTCGAGGAAGGGCAGGAGTACGGCCCGGCGGAAATGTTCCGCCGTGTCGCCGTCGAAACTCAGCGCCCCCAGGGTCGAGCCGTCGCGCAGGGCGCCGCCGTGGCCCCACGGGCCGAGGACCAGAAAGTCGCGCCGGCGCGCCGGATCGCTCGCCCCCGGGTCGCTCGTTTTCGTCGCCTCATAGGTTCCGATCGCCCCGAACATGTCCTCCTGGTCCCATTGGCCGGCCACGTAGAGGGTCGGCACGGTGAGGGCGTGGCGCGGCAGGACGATCTCCAGCGCCTGCTCCCGCCAGAAGGCGTCATAGGCCGGATGCAGGGCCATGCGGGCCGGGAAGGGCAGCTTGTCCACGCCGGCGGCCTTGGCGAAATCCCACGCCGAGCCGGCCTTGAGGAACACGTCGTAATCGTCCACGTCGCCGCGCGGCAGGCTGCCCCCGTCGCCCTGGGCGGTGTCCTGCTGATAGTAGTAGTCGTAGCCGATCAGGCGGAAGGCCCCGCCGTGGAAGTCGTCGTCGTTCAGCCACGTGTCGGCCACCGGGTTGATCGGCACGGCCGCCTTCATGGCCGGATGGGGATCGGAAAGGGCCATCAGCACCATCATGCCGTCGTAGGAATTGCCGATCATGCCGACCTTGCCGTTGGTCTCCTTCACGTTCTTGACCAGCCAGTCGATGGTGTCCCAGGCGTCGGTGGCGTGATCGATGTCGCCGGGATTGAGGGGCCCGCGCAGGGGCCGCTCGTTCACATAGACGCCGCCCGAGCCGTATTTGCCGCGCACGTCCTGGACCGCGATCATATAGCCCGCCGCCGCCAGTTCGGCGTAGGCGCCCGGCAGGATCGCCGCCACATGCGGGCTGGACGCGCGGCTGGTGATCTTGGTGGCGTCGTAGGGCGTGCGGTCGAGCATGATCGGGGCGCGGCTTGCCCCCTTGGGGATGACGATCACCGTGTGCAGCTTCACCCCGTCGCGCATGGCGATGGTCACGTCGCGCTTGACGTAGTCGTAGCCGCTCTCGTCGGGCCTGAAGGCGGCCGGAATATCGCTGGTCAGCACGTCCCGGGGATGGCCGGCCGAACCGGCCGCCCAGGCCGCGCCGTTTCCCAGGGCGAGGGCCGCCGCCAGGGTCAGGCGAACGAGGCCGCGACTCAAGTCTTCTTGCCGAACAGTCCCGAGACCAGGCCCATGACGCCGCCGCCGGTCGCGCCGCCGGCATTGGCGCCGGCCAGGGCGCTGCCCACCGACCCCATGAGGCCGCCGAGCATGCCCTGCACGCCCTCGGCGGCGTTCTCCGAATGCCCCTGCAGCAGCCCCATGATCGAGGGCAGAAACTGTTGCACCTGAGCCGGGTCGATGCCCGCCTTGGCGGCCACCGCCTCGACCATGCCCTCGGTCCCGCCGCCGCCGGTGACGTGATCGAGGACGCCGTGCAGCGCCGCCTGCGCCTGTTCGGGGCTGATGCCGACCTTGGCGGCCACCCCGGCGAGCGCGTCGCTGGAACCGATGCCGGCGGCGATTTCCTGAATATCCACGTCTAGGCTCCTTATGCGTTCAAATCATGGGATCGATCTATCTGGCGTCGTCCTTGATCGGCGCGCCTGGCCCGTGCGCCTTGATGGACTCCACCGCGTTTCGGGCCGAGGATTTGTCCTTATAGCCCTGGGTGGAGAACATGATCTCGCTGTTGAAGCTGAAGCGCGCCCGATATTTGCCGCCCTTGTCTTTATAGATTTCGAAATTGTGAGCCATTGGAGTTTCTCCCGGCGAATGTGAACGGCCGACCGACGCTTGTGGAAGGCCATTTTGTTGACCCCTCGCGGCTTCGAGTCAATGCCGGCGCGGCCTGGCGCCACCCGCCGCCGGGGACGCTTTTTCGGCAATCTTGCGGAGAAGCGGGCAAGGTGGGATAGTGTCGGCTCGTTTCCGCGAGTCGGATCAAATGGAGGGGTGATATCGTGCGCCATCTGGGAATCGTCGCCGCCTTGGCGATAGGGCTAAGCTTCGCCGCCGCCGGCGGCACGCTGGCCAAAGCCGCGGTCTGCAAGGACGCGGCCGGCAAGACCATCAAATGCCCGGCCAAGGCGCCGGCGACCCCGGCCGCCAAAGCCGCGGCGACCAAGACGACGGCCGCCAAGACCGCGGCGACGGCGGCGAAGTCGGCCAAGACATCGGCCAAGACCGCCGCGACGGCGGCAGCGGCGGCCAAGACATCCGCCAAGACCGCGGCGGCGACCCCGGCCGCCAAGCCGATCCAGTGCCGCGACGCCAAGGGCCAGATCATGAAGTGCCCGGCCCCCACCGCCGCCGCCAAACCGGCCCCGAAGACCGCCGCCATGGCCCCCGCCGCCAAGGCCGCTCCGGCCGCCAAGACGGTGAAGACGGCCCGGGCCCCGAGGGGAACATCGACCAAGACGGCCTCGGCCATCCCGACCATGAAGACGCCCGGCGCGCCGGCCGGGGCGACGGCCAAGTGCAAGGACGGCACCTTCAGCATGGCCAAATCCCACGCCGGCTCATGCGCCGGTCATCAGGGCGTCGCCAACTGGATCTAGGGTCCCTGGGCGGCCGACGGATGTCGTGCCGCCCCCGCCCCATGCGCGTCTAGAATCCCAGCTCGGCCCGCAAACCCGCCGCGCTGACACCCCGGGCGCGGAGATCGCGCAGCGTCTCGCCCCGGTCGCGTTTGGCGAGGCGTCCGCCGGCGTCGTCCAGCAGCAGGCGGTGATGGCGATAGATGGGCGTCGGCAAGGCCAGCAGGGCCTGCAGCAGCCGCTGGATGTGGGCCGCCTCGAAGAGATCGGCTCCGCGAATCACATGGCTGACGCCCTGCAGGGCGTCATCGACGACCACCGCCAGATGATAGGCGACGCCGAGCCCCTTGCGGCCCAGGATGACGTCGCCGGCGCGGGCCGGGTCGGCCGCGATCAGCCCCGCCTCACCGTTCGGCCCGAACCCCTCCTCGATGAAGGTCAGGCTGGAAAAGCCGCCCAACGCCCGGGCCGCCGCGGCCAGAGACAGGCGCCAGGCGAAGGGGCGCCCCTCGCCCATCAGGCGCGCCTCTTCGGCCGGGCCGAGCGGGGCGCCGCAATAGGGCGGCGGCGGGTCGTGCGCGGCGCGGCCGATGTCGGCCAGCACCTGCGCCCGGGTCTTGAAACAGCGGTAGATCAGGCCGCGCGCCTCCAGGGCGGCCAGGGCGGCGCGGTAGTCGGCCAGATGTTCCGACTGGCGGCGCGCCGGCGCCTCCCAGGTCAGGCCCAGCCACGCCAGATCCTCGACGATCGCCGTCTCGAACGGCGGCCGGCAGCGGGCGGTGTCGATGTCCTCGAGGCGCAGCAGCCAGCGCCCGCCGGCGGCGCGGGCCGCCTCGAAGGCGGTGAGGGCTGAAAAGGCGTGCCCCCGGTGAAGCAGGCCGGTGGGCGAGGGGGCGAAGCGGGTGACGAAGGGTGGGGCGCTCACGCGGCCGGCGGGGCTTTCGGCCGGCGGGCGTAGATGCCCACGTGTTCGAGGACGGCGCGGACGAAGGCCTCCTCGCCGCCCAGGGCGACCTTCAAGGGCTCGAACTCCTTGAAGCCGGCCATCTCGGCCACCCCGTGGGCGGCGCACCAGGCGCCGATGGTGGCCAGCTCCAGTTCCCGCTCGTCGGCGGGATCGGCCCCGGCGTCGATCAGCGCCTCGCGCACATGGCGCCAGCCGCTGTCGGCCTCCTTGGGGTGGTCGCCCATGGTTTC
>JBBRQW010000089.1:0-12357 GCA_038225765.1 Caulobacterales bacterium
GGGGAAACCCGTGGCGGAGAAGGCGAAAAGCGGCAGGACCACATAGGCCGCCCAGGGCGCCAGCGCGCGCTCGACCCGATCGGCGGGCGACAGCAATCGTGCGCTGGCCGCCGAAAGGTTGCGGCCCGCCCACTCCCAGATCGGCTCCCGCTGGATGGCGGGCTTGTCCCCGGTTGCCGACCGCGCCTCGACCTCGGCGTGCTCAAGAGCCGCGAGAGCCGTGGCGGCCTGGGCCAGAAGCGGGCCGGCGGCGGGCGCTGGTCGTGTCGGCAGGAAGGCGGCCAAGAGTACGCCCGCGAGGGCGGCGTTCACTCCGGCGGCGTGAAGCGACAGCCAAAGCGCGAGCGTAGCGACGAGATAGGGCCAGCCGGCGTAGACGCGCCAGCGATTGAGGGCCAGCATGAGGCCGACGGCGGCGGCGCTGGCGATCAGCCAGCCGGCGTGGAAGTTCTGGGGGTAGAAGATCGCCAGGGTCAGCATCGACAGAATGTCATCAACGACCGCTAGGGCGGCGACGAAGACCTTGAGGCCCACGGGCGCACGCCGTCCCAGGACGGCGAGTATGCCGAGAGCGAAGGCGATGCCCGTGGACGTGGGGGCTGACCAACCCGGCGCGGTTGGCCCACGATTGAGGGCGAGATAGACGGCCGCCGGCGCCAACACCCCGCCGATGGCGCACAGGACCGGCAGCACCACCGCCCGCCTACCCGCGAACGCGCCGGCGGTCATCTCGCGGCGGATCTCCAGGCCCACGAGGAGAAAGAATACCGTCAGGAGGCCTTCGGAGAACCAGTCGCCGACTGTCAGCGACAGGGCCGCGGTGGCTACGCCCAGCCCAAACCTGGCCTCCACGAACTGCCGATAGATGGGCGCGAGCGGCGTGTTGGCGCAGATGAGCGCCACCGCGGCGGCGGCCAAGAGAACCAGGCCCGCCGAGGCAGGCAGGTTGGCGAAGGCCCGCGCCGTACGCTGCACACGCGCCCCGAGCGGGCGCTCCAGAGCCTCGAGCATGGAATAGAAATCCCAGGCCCCATCGTAGCGTTGGCCATCGACGAAGATGGTCGGGGTGCCGGTGACGCCGTTGCGGCGGCCGTCGGTGAGATCCTCGGCGACGCGGCCCGCGATTTGCGGATCATCGAGATCGCGCATGAAACGGTCCATGTCGAGGTCTATGGAGCGGGCGGCCTCGAGGACATGATCACGGGTCAAAGGCGGATCGCGGGCATAGAGCGCGTCGTGCATCGGCCAGAAGCGGTCCTGGCGGCCGGCCGCCTCCGCCGCCCGGGAGGCAAACTCCGCGCCAGGGTGGGCGCGCTCGTTGGGAAACTGGCGGAAAACATAGGCCAGGCGCTCGCCCAGGGCCTGCCGCAGCCTCTCAAGCACGCCGCGAAGGCGCCGGCAGTAGGGGCAGAGGTAGTCGCCATAGATCAGGACCGAGACCCCGCCCGCCGCCGCAGCGTCACCCCGCACGTGATCTCGGCCCGGGTCTGGCGGGCGCTGCAGGATGAGCTGGACGCCTGGGGCGGTCATTGCAGGGTCGCGTAAATCTCGGCGTTGAGCACCTTCACTTTGGTCTCCCCGCTCCGCAGTGATTCCTGTTCAGCATCGCCGGCGGCTCCAGGGCTGGCTCGGTGCGTGACGAGAAACGATCCGCGCGCCCGTGGAAGATGTCAACGCTCCCCAATGAACCGGGTATCAGCCTGGTTCACGCCAAAATGCCGGTAGGGAGGGTCGGAAACCGAGTGACCGTGGCGATGGCGCCGGACAGAGCGCCGTCCTAGGGTTGGCCACATGCCCAAACAGCCGCCCTCATTCGTCGAAGCCCGTCGCGACCAGATGTTCCCGGCCCTCGCGACGGCCGAGCTGGAGCGCGTCCGCCGTTTCGGCGAGCCGCACGCCTACGCGGCCGGCGATGCCGTGATCAAGGTTGGCGAGGCCGGACACGGACTGGTCCTGGTCATTTCCGGTGAGATCGTCGTCAGCCGACGCGACGGGCTTGGCCGCCGCGATGGAGTGGTTACCCATGGTCCTGGCGCCTTCCTCGGCGAGCTGGCTCAACTCACCGGCCGGCCCGCTCTCGTGGACGCCTATGCCCAGGGGCCCGTCGAGGCGATCCTGATCCCGCCGGAGCGCCTTCGCGCCCTCTTGGTGGCCGAGGCCGAGATCGGCGAGCGGATCATGCGCGCCTTGATCCTGCGCCGCGTCGGCCTGATCGCGACTCCGGGCGTGGGACCGATTATCATTGGCCGAACGGACAACGCGGATGTCCTTCGCTTGGAGGGATTCCTCGGGCGCAACGGCCAGCCGCACCAGACCATTGACCCCGACGCCGACCCCGAGGCGCGCGCGCTCATCGACCGCTTTCACGTCGATCCGGGCAGCTTGCCGATCGTCCTTTGCCCCGCCGGCCAGCTCTTAAGGAACCCGGGCGACAATGCGCTCGCTCGCTGCATGGGCATGGTGGGGCCAATAGATGGGAGGCGCGTCTATGACGTCGCCATCGTCGGCGCCGGCCCGGCGGGACTGGCCGCGTCCGTGTATGCCGCCTCGGAAGGCTTGTCGGTCCTGACCCTCGACGGCAGAGCCTTCGGTGGGCAAGCCGGCGCCTCGGCGCGGATCGAGAACTACCTGGGGTTCCCCACGGGAATCTCGGGCATGGCCCTGATGGCCCGGGCGTACAACCAGGCACAGAAGTTCGGCGCCGAGATCGCCATCCCCGATGAGGCGACCGCACTCGCCCCGGCCGATGGCGGCTTGCGCCTGACCCTCGCAAACGGCGAGACCGCCCGCGCCCGCGCCGTTGTGATCGCCTCGGGGGCGCGCTACCGGCGCCTCGAGGTCGAGGGCCTCCAAGCGTTCGAGGGCGCGTCCGTGCACTACTGGGCCTCGCCGCTGGAGGCGGGCCTCTGCGCCGGCGAGGACGTGGCGCTGGTGGGCGGCGGCAACTCGGCCGGACAGGCGGTGGTGTTCCTGGCAAGCCGGGCGCGGAAGGTCTGGCTGCTGATTCGCGGGGCCAGCCTGGAGGCAAGGATGTCGCGCTACCTCGTCGACCGCATCGGGTCCCTGTCGAATGTCGAACTCGTCCCCCACGCCGAGGTCACCGCCCTGGACGGCCGGGGTGACGCGCTCGAAGCGGTCACCTGGCGCGACACGCGGGCGGGCGCCGCGACGCGCCGGCCTCTGCGTCA
This sequence comes from Caulobacterales bacterium, assembly GCA_038225765.1. Classification (GTDB taxonomy): domain Bacteria; phylum Pseudomonadota; class Alphaproteobacteria; order Caulobacterales; family Caulobacteraceae; genus Acaudatibacter. The sequence continues at coordinate 3,189 of JBBRQW010000089.1, forward strand.
CCTGTTTCTGTTCATCGGCGCCGATCCCAACACCGCCTGGCTCGCCGATTCGGTTCTGGCCCTCGACGCCAAGGGCTTCGTTCTCACCGGCGCCGACGCGGCCACCCCGGCGCGCCCGATGGAAACCAGCGTGCCCGGTGTCTTCGCCATCGGCGATGTGCGCTCAGGCTCAACCAAGCGCGTCGCCGCCGCCGTCGGCGAGGGCGCGCAGGTCGTCGCCGCGCTGCATGCCTACCTCGCCGACGCGCGGGACACCGTCTCCGCCCCAGAGCCCGGGAGATCATGATGCCCAGCGACGTCTGCACCCATGGCGCTTCGATCCGCCGGGTCATCCCCAGCGCCAGGGGCTGCGAAGAGTGCCTCGCCATGGGCTCGCCGTGGGTGCACCTGCGCCTCTGCCGCGCCTGCGGCCACGTGGGTTGCTGCGATGACTCCTCCCATCGCCACGCCACCGCGCACTTCGCCGTCACCGGTCATCCGGTCATCGAGGGCTACGATCCCCCCGAAGGCTGGGGCTGGTGCTATGTCGATGAAGTCGTCCTCGACTTTGGCGGGGACACGACGCCTCAGGTGGGACCCATCCCGCGCTACGTCTGACCGCGCCGGTGCTCGGCGAGACCTTGAACGCCGCGCGCGGCCTGCTCTGGGAAGGCGAGGCGGCCGCCGAGGTCGGCGCGCCGATCCCCCTCACCGGTGGATCGCCCCCATCTTGACCACCTCGAAGTCCGATCCCTTGACCTGACCCAGTTCGCCGACCAGGCGGCTATTGTTCCAGCGGTCGTCCGGCGCGCCCGATATGTACCAGGGCGAGCCGTTGTCGGCGACGAACATGCCGTAGGTTTTCAGCGCCGTCAGTATGGTCCTGGTCTGGGCGCTGAAGCCGGCCGGAATCGGGTAACTGGCCTTGAGGCGCACCCGCATGCCCATGGGCGGCAGGTCGCGGCTGATGTCCGACGAGGCCCAGTGGTTGGCCGGCAGGACATAGGCTCTCCGCGTCTGGGCCACGGTGAAGCGCAGGGCGTGGGGGATGAGGCCGGCGGTCGCCTCCTCGTAGCGCGCGAGGCCGGGAAAGATCGGCAGGCCGGCCGCGTCGGCGCTGGTCCAGCCGGGCTGGGCGGTCGGCCGCACATTGTCGGAGTCGAGATGGAAGATCGCCCCCGAGGCGGCCTTCCAGCTTCCGTCGAGGGCCGGTTTGCTGGCGAACATTTCGTAGAGGCGGTTGGCGTCGCGGTCGATCGTCAGGACATGGCGGTCGCCGCCGATCTTGCCGCCGCCGGGCTTCGAGCCTTCGATCGGGGCGTCGGGCGGCACGGGATAGGGGCCCGGATCGCTCTGGTCGGCGTAGGCCCCCAGATGGATCGCCACCGGCGGCTGGGCGGCGGACACGACCACATAGGGAATGCCGATGATCGCGCCGCCATAGAGTCCGGCCCCGAAATCGGGATGCAGGCCGATATTCAGGCCGATCGAGGCGATGAGCCGGTCGGAATTGGCGTCGACCGGCGCGGCGCTGATGTCGGTGTTCCAGGCGTTGTCGGCGGGAAAGGCCACCGCCCCGTTCAGATTGGCGTTATCGCCCAGATCGGCGCCGGCCATGGAGCCGTAGGTCGGGGCGGGGGGCGGCTGGGCGCAACCCAGGGCGGGCGCCAACACCGCCGACGCGGCGAGGGCGAGGAAGAGCGGGAGGGTCTTCATGGCGTCCTTCCCAGACTGGCGGGGGAACCTTTGGGAGGAGCCTATCGCCCTCGCCGGCCGCTGGAAAGTCGATCGATCGGATCAGCGCGCCTCAAGCCAGTTCCACGTCGCGACGATGCCCTGTCGTCGGCCAAAGTGCGAGCGCTCCCCTCCCCCTTGCGGGGAGGGGTTGGGGGTGGGGGTGCGTCAACGAACCTATGGCGGGGAACCACCCCTCACCCCTGCCCCTCTCCCGCAAGGGGAGAGGGGTTCTAGCGCCTGAGCGCTTTCCTCAGGTAGCCCCCCTTTTTTATAGAAGCCTTTGCGCAGGATCGTGGAGTCCGGAGAAGCTAAAGCTCCAGCTCGCCGCCCAGGGCCGCCTCGGCCATGGCGCAGTGCAGGGCGATGCCGCGGGCCATGACGGTCTCGTCCAGCATCATGCGGTTGGAGTGGAGGGAGCAGCAGGTTCGAAAGTCGCCGCCTTCCGGCGCCGCGCCCAGGAAGGCCATGGCGCCGGGAACCTTTTTGAGGACGTAGGAGAAATCCTCCGCCCCCATCAAAGGGTGGGCCATGGTGACCCAGGCGCTCTCGCCAAAGAGGGCCTTGGCGGTGCGCTCGGCCAGATCGACCACCCGGCCGTCGTTGACGGTGACCGGGAAGCCGGGCTCGATCTCCACCTCGGCGGTCGCGCCGTGGGCGGCGGCGATGTGCTCGGCCACCCGCCGGATGCCGGCGTGGGCGAGGGTCCGGGTGTGCTCGGAGAGGGTGCGCAGGGTGCCCCACAGGCGGGCGTCCTCGGGAATGACATTGTCGGTGGTCCCCGCCTCCAGGCGCGGCAGGGTGATCACCGCCGGGTCGCTGACCGCGATGCGGCGGGTGACGAAGGCATGGAGGGCCAGGACGATCTCGCAGGCCACCGGGATCGGGTCGAGGGCGTCGTGGGGCATGGAGGCGTGGCCGCCGCGCCCGACCACGCGGATGCGCAGCTTGTCGGACGAGGCGAGCAGGGGGCCGGCGCGGCTGGCGAACACCCCGGCCGGCATGTTGGGCGAGATGTGCAGGGCGAAGGCGGCGTCGGGCAGGGGATCGAGCAGGCCGTCCTCGATCATGAACCGCGCCCCGTGCCAGCCCTCCTCGCCCGGCTGGAACATGAACATCACCGTGCCGGCCAGGCTCTCGCGCCGCTCGCACAGCGCCCGCGCCGCCCCGGCCAGCATGGCCACATGGGTGTCGTGGCCGCAGGCGTGCATGGCGCCCGCCGTTTGCGAGGCGAAGGCGAGCTCGGTGTCCTCGACCAGCGGCAGGGCGTCCATGTCGCCGCGCAACAGGACGGTGCGGCCGTTGGCCGGGCCGCGCAGGATGGCCACCAGGCCGCTGGTCGAGGGGCCTTCGCGGATCTCCAGCGGCAGGCCGGCCAGGGCCGCCTTGACCTTGGCGGTGGTCAGGGGAAGGTCGAGGCCCAGCTCCGGCTCGGCGTGGATGGCCCGGCGCAGGGCCACCGCCTCGGCCAGCAGCGCCTCGCCGGCGGCGGTCCAGGTTTCGCTATCGAGGGTGAGGGCGTTCATGGCGGGTCTCGCGGGGGGGGATGGCTAAGGCGCGGCCACCTTGCGCGCGGGCGGCGGCCCAAGTCCAGCGGTCGGCTTTGGCGCGGCCGGTCCCTCGCATCTATAAGACCATCATGACGAGACCCGGTTTCCAGCGCGACGGTCCGAGACGCGGCCTTGCGCCCCCTCCGTCACGCGATGCGAGAGGGCATCGCGCGCCACCTCCCCCGCGAAGAGGCGCGGGGGAGGAAAAAGGGAGGATCAGTCCTCCTCTTTCCTCCCATGCGAAGCGGGGGAGGTGGCGCGCGGCTCTCTCTTGCCGCGCGACGGAGGGGGCGTCCGTCGAATGACCGTCACCCTTTCAGATATCGAGGACGCGGCGAGGGCGATCGCCGGCCACGCCGTGGTCACCCCTTTGCTGGAGAGCCCGGCTCTGAACGAGGTGCTCGGCGGGCGGGTGCTGATCAAGGCCGAGACCCTCCAGCGGGTCGGGGCGTTCAAGTTCCGCGGCGCCTACAACCGCCTCTCGCGGCTCACCGCCGACCAGAGGACGCGCGGGGTGGTGGCGTTTTCCTCCGGCAACCACGCCCAGGGGGTGGCCCTGGCGGCGCGCCTCCTGCACATGCCCGCCCTCATCGTCATGCCGGCCGACGCGCCGAGGGTGAAGGCGGCGGCGACGGCGGCCTATGGGGCGGAAATCCGCTTCTACGACCGCTCGCGCGAGAGCCGCGAAGCGATCGCCGCCGCCATCGCCGCCGAGCGGGGGGCGATCGTGGTGCCGGCCTTCGACGACCCGCTGATCATCGCCGGCCAGGGGACGGTCGGCCTGGAGATCGCCGACCAGGCGGGCGCGATGGGCGCGGTCCTCGACCTGGTCATCGGCCCGGTCGGCGGCGGCGGCCTGATGGCGGGCTGCGCGACAGCCCTGGCGGCGCGCGCGCCGGGCGCCGAGATTTTGGGGGTCGAACCGGAGGGCTTCGACGACACCCGCCGCTCCCTGGAAGCGGGGACGCGCCGCGGCGCGCCGCCCGCCCCGCGTTCCCTGTGCGACGCCCTGGAATCGCCGATGCCGGGCGAAATCACCTTTCCCCCGTTGCAGGCTCACCTGTCGGGCGTGCTGACGGTGAGCGACGCCGAGGTGGCCGCCGCCATGCGCCACGCCTTCGCCACTCTCAAGCTGGTGGTCGAGCCCGGCGGCGCGGTCGCCCTGGCCGCCCTGCTCGCCGGCAAGATCGCCCTTGAGGGACGGGCGGCGGCCATCATCCTCTCCGGTGGCAACGTCGATCCGGCCCTCTTCGCGCGGGTGCTGGCGAGCGAGCTCTAAAAAGGGGGAAAACGATCCAAAGGAGAATTTGGCGCGGGCGGCGGCGCTCAAGGCGCCGTAAAATGCGCAATTGACTCTCTGACATGCGTCAGGTATTTCTGACATATGAAATCGCGTGTCGATACCACGACGGAAGGCGACCAGCTCCTGGTAACCCTGGCCGCCTTGGCCAATCCGCACCGTCTGCGGGTTGTCGCGGCGCTTACCGGCGGCGGTCGCAACTATGTCAGCCAGCTGGCGCGCGAGATCGGCATCAGCCGGCCCCTGCTGCATCTGCATCTGCAGAAGCTGGAGGACGCCGGCCTGGTGACCAGCAAGTTGGAGCTGTCCCAGGACGGCAAGGCGCTCAACTATTTCGAAGTCACCGAATTCGCCTTTCACCTCACGCCGGCGGCCGTCGCCGACGCGGCCAAGACACTCACCGCCAAACCCGAGACCTAGAGGATCCCAATGACCGCAATCTTCTACCTATTGACCCTGCTGCTACCGTTGGCGACGATCCTGATCGTCTTCGGAATGCGCTACTACGCGGCCATCCAGCAGGCGAGGGCGCGGCTGGCCAACGAAGACGCCTATCGCCAGCTCGCGGAAAGCGCCTCGGCGGCTCAGTCGCGGATCGCGACCAGCCTGGCCGCCATGGAGGCCAACGTGTCGGACGTGCGCGCCCGCATGGCCGCCGTCGAGACCATCCTGAAGGCGGTGGAATAGTGGGGTTAAGGTGACACTGTGGAGAACCCCGCCGGCATGGTGGGTCGGCGGCGCGGCGATGGCGCGGCTGGCGAGAGAGAAGTCAGGGCCCAAGCCGAGGCGTCAAGTCGGCGAGAACAAACCGCGCTATTGGTCACACTGTCACCGTAGCACCCAGGACTCTTCGGTCCTGGCCAACGCCGGTCATTTCGGCGCTCGCCCGCCTCTGGCCGCTCACCGCCGGCCGAACATCAGCATCCAGGCCGTCAGCACCGATCGCACCAGAAGGGTGAGGCATGAGGCGCCGATGAGATAGACGCCCCAGCCGGCGTGCCCGATCAGGGCCGCCCCACCGGCGGCGCCGAGCATATAGCCGGCGCTGATGGTCACGATCATGCTGATCGGGAAGCCGCGGTGATTGGCGATGAAGTGCCGGTAGGTGAAGATGATCGGCAGCCGCAGGCCGAACAGGTGAACGGCGATGAGTTCGCCGCCCAGCAGGGGCGGCGGCTGCGGCGCCAGCACCAGCGCCGCCGTCACCAGCACCGTCAGCAGATGGTAGGTGTTGTTGCGCGCCGCGTGGATGGTCGCGCCCAGGTCATCGTCCACGCGGTCCCGGATGGCGTTGACATGCAGCGACACCACCACGAACAACAGCCCGACCAGCGTCGCCGCGGCCGCGCCGAACATGACGAACAGGTCGCGCCACACGTCCGGTTGATAGGCGATCGCCATGCGCCCCCCGATCAGGCCTCGATCCTAGAGCCTGATGCGTTTGCAAGGAAGAGATGCGGACGCTGAATCAGGCTCTACACTTTGAGTCTAGGGCCAGGACGGCGGCCTGGAAGCCCCTGCGTTGGCCGACGCCCGGGCGTTCGGGCGATAGGGGCCAGGGGCGGCGCTCGACTCCGGTCGCCGGCCGGGCCTAGGATAGGCGATACGCGGCGCGGCGCGGGTTCGCGCCGGTGCGCCAACCTAGGGAGGAGGCCATGAAGTCGATCGCGCTTGGCGTTGGAATCTTGATCTGTGTCGCGGGCGGGGCCCGGGCCCAGGTCAATTCGCAAGATCTGAAGTGGGGCCCGGCCCCTCCCATCTTCGCCAAGGGCGCCTCGATGGCCGTGCTGTCGGGCGACCCCTCGAAGGGTGGCCAGTTCGTGATCCGGCTCAAGGTTCCCGCCGGCTACAAGGTCGCCGCCCATCATCACCCGACCGACGAATATGTGACGGTGATCGACGGCGATTTTTCCCTGGGCATGGGGGACAAGCTCGATCAGGCCAAGGGCGCCGCGCTCGCGGCGGGCGGCTTCGCCATGGCCCCCGCCAACATGAACCACTATGCCTGGTCCAAGGCCGGCGCGGTGATCCAGGTGTCCGCCGAGGGGCCGTTCGTCATGACATACGTCAACCCGGCCGACGACCCGACGAAGCGGTAGGCGGGCCATGCGCCACGCCTTCGCCGCCCTCCTCGTGCGAAGCCGGTGGAATTGGGGGGCGTCTTGAGCCCCAGGGGGGAACGGTAGCGCCTCACGACGGTTTAAGGTGGGAGGCGGTCGGGCGCTACTCGTCCCGGCCAGAAAGGAATCCCCCATGCATGAAACCACCCCATCGCCTCCAGGTGAGGCGACAGCCAGGGTCGTGGCGGCGACCGCGCCGCGCGGCGCTGGGCGCCACGGGGTCTGCGTGGGCTGATGGCGATCAGGGAGTATTCGGTCCAGGAGCGCCGCGCGAGCCTGACGGCCGACAGGGATCGCGCCCAACGCGCCTTCGAGGTTCTCAATGAGGGTGGCGGCTACACCCATCCCGATGGCAATAGGACGGCGAGGGAGTTGACCCACGACATTCTGGAAAAGCTGAAAATCATCATCGCCGACTGCAACCGCCACATCGACGATCTCGACGCGGGCCTTGCCTAGGTCCTGTCGACAAAGCGGATTTCCCAATCACCTGAGGAGTGATTCAAGGCCGCTCTTTGGGGTGACCAGCCTTGGTTCGCGGATCGATGGCCAATGAGGCGTGGGGGTTTTTCGAGCCGTTCGTGATCGAACGCGGCCCCAAGCGCCACCGGCCACCGCTCCCTGTGCGACGCCCTGGAATCGCCGATGCCGGGCGAGATCATCTTTCCACGACCGGGGTCGAGGCCGCGCCGGCGCCCCGGCATTCTCTCGCCGGCGTTTGGCGGCTATGAATCGTTGGGGGCGCGGCGCGGCGCGGGGCCGGCGCCGGCGATGGCGGCCTGGGAGGGTTTGAGCCTTGATCTCCGTGACCGGGGTGCTGAAGGCGCTGCTGGTCAGCGCGGCGCTGGCCCTGTCGGCCTATGCGGTGGCCAAGATCAACCTGTTCGGCCTCGAAGCCGCCTCCGACCGGCTGGCCGATCAGGTCTATCAGCGCATCACCGCCGCCGACTATGGCAAGGACCGCCGCGGCCAGAGCGCCGTGCGCGTGGTCTATCTGGACGAGAGCTCCATCGAGAACATGAAGGGCTACGGCTGGACACGCTACCCGCCGACCTACGATCAACAGTGGACCATGCTGGACGACCTGATGACTGTCGGCGGGGCGCCGCCTTCGGCCCTGTATGTGGACTTCGTCTACATGGGCCAGGGCGGGACGTCCGACGGCTTTCCCACCTTCCTGGCCGGCCTGGCCGCCGCCACCCACGCGAGCGCCTGGGCCGACAAGCCGGGGTGCGTGGCCGACCCCCTGATCAGGATCGCCTGCGTCATCGCCGCCGGCGGCACACCGATCGTTCTGGCCAAGCCGTCGCCGGCCGACCTGGACCTGTTCACCGATGTCCAGCGCCGCCTCGACCAGGTCGCCATCCTGGCCCCGGCCCTAGTCAGGGTGGACGCCTATCCCCTGATCATCGACTACGGCTTCGACAAGGCCAAGGCGGCGCGCCTGGGGGTGCACCGTTTCGACATCTCCCCGGCCATGGCCCTCTACACCGCCTGGTGCCTGCGCCGGCGCGATCGCTGCGGCGAGCCGGTGTTCGGCGCTCTCGCGGCGCGGGCCAGGGCGGCCCTGGCCGGCAAGCTGGTCGCCGCGCCGGACCTGGCGCGCGTCTTCGACGCGCCGGTGGACGTGGTCTGGGGATCGCGCCCCGATCCCGACTATCTGGCCGTCACCAGGGCGGTGACCGGGGCGCCGGCGCCCTGCCGGGGCCAGGCCTCCGGCTGGCGCGCCCGCCTGGTGGAACAGTTGGCTGGCCTGCGCGGCCCCGCCGCCGGGGCGCGGCAGGAATGCCCCTATATCTACGCCCTGGGCTACGACCGCCTGGTGCTCGGGGAGGGCCTGGGGCGCCGGGAGCTGACCCATCTGCTGGCCGGCAAGATGGTCCTGGTCGGCGGCCATTTCCGCGCTTCCAACGACTGGGTGGAATCGCCGGTGCACGGCCAGGTGCCCGGCGTGCACTTCCACGCCATGGCCCTGGACAACCTGATCGAGGCCGGCGACGACTATCGGCGCAACGCCAACGCCTTTCTCGATTCCGATCTGCTCAAGAGCGTGGTGATCTTCGCCCTGGCCTTTTGCGGCGTCATGGGCGTGATGGCCCGCAACAGCCTGCTGGACCGGGCCCAGACTGAAAGCTCGGAGCCGCGGCTGCGGGCGGCGGTCTATGCGCCCCTCTACCTGCTGCTGTTCTCCGCCTCGATCGGCGTCGTCCTGATCGCCACCTGGCTGGCGGTCGCCTATCTGCACCGCTCGCCGATCAACTGGATCGGGCTGTGCGGCGTCGCCATCGGCTTTTTGTTCTACGCCACCCGCCAGACCCTGCCGGCCGATATCGGCGGCTCGCTCGAAAAGGTCCGGTTCGCGCGCAAGATTGTGCGCCTGCGGCGGCGCGTGATAGCCTTGCTGAAGTTCGAGGAGGAGCGGCTGGTGGGCCCGCGTCGCGCCCGACCATCCCGCGAGACGGCCGACTCGGCAGCGGAGGGCCCTA
>JBBRQW010000090.1:0-12097 GCA_038225765.1 Caulobacterales bacterium
CCGAAGAATCGCGGATGACCACCCACCGCCCGTCGTGACGGCCCGCGCAGCCGCTCGCTCGCTACAGCGCTGTTGGGAAGCGCGCTTCGCGAGCGGCTCCGCTACCGCCCGCAGCTACACCACGTCCCGGGACACGACCGGGGAACGCCAGCGCGTTGGCCCCAAAATATAAGCAATTTCAAGCGGCCCTGGCGGAGAGGGAGGGATTCGAACCCTCGATACCCTTGCGAGTATGCCGCATTTCGAGTGCGGTGCTTTCAACCGCTCAGCCACCTCTCCTTTGGGCCGCGAGGCGGGACCGTCGACAGAGTCCCTCAGCGAGCGAGGCGGCGATACCTAACGGCGCGGCGCGCGCCACGCAAGGACGGGCCTTGGCCAACGATCCGCCGCGGCCGCCGCTGGTATCTCGCGGGGATCTTCCTTCCGTGGTTGCGCTAGTTCGAAAAATGAGGCTCGTATCCCGTGTTCGCGGTGGAACCGGCGGACACGCCGCTGACGACGGGGTGTTCACCATGATGACCGCACATAAGTTCACGCGACTGGCCGGCCTCGCCGCGATCCTGGCCGCGTCGGTCGCCTTTCATCCGTTGCTTCCGGTCAACGCGGTGGTGACGCGGGCGCTGGTGAAGCCGAACGGAAGGGTTTCGGCCGGATCGATCGATCCGGACGAACGCTGTTTCCGGCGGCGCGCGCCGACAAGGGAGACCGAGGGTGACCCAATTCTCCCCGGAGGCCGACCTCGCCTCCAGCCCCGTCGATTCCACGCCAAGCGTCGGCGCGACCGCCGTCGTGCCAGCTTCGGCCCGGCTCAGAATTCTCCTGTGGGGCGGGGTGCTCCTGTTCCTGGGAAACCTGGCCGCCCCCGGCTTCGGCCTGGTCACCCTGCCGATCACCTTCTTCCTCAAGAACAAGCTCCACCTCCAGGCCCACCAGCTGGCCGTCTTCAACCTGTGGACCGGCGCGCCGCTCTATCTGGCGTTCGCCTTCGGCCTGGTGCGCGACCGCTGGAGCCCCGGGGGGACCGGCGATCGCGGCCACCTGGTGCTGTTCGGCCTGGCCAGCGCGGCTATCTATGGGGCCATCGCCTTCCTCCATCCGACCTACGCCGTGCTGTTCGGGGGCGTCCTGGCGGTCACCATCACGCTGATGATGGTGGCGAGCGCCACCGGCGGGCTGATCTCGACCCTTGGCCAGCGCCATGTCATGGTCGGCCAAGTCAGCAGCGTCTTTCTCATCGCCCTCAGCATTCCCACCGTGGCCTCCTACCTCCTGGGCGGCGCCCTCAGCCAGTTCCTGGAAGGCCAGAACGCGGCCACGGCGGCGCGGGCCCTGTTCCTGTTCGCGGCCGGCCTGATGGCGGTGATCGCCCTGCTGGGGGCGCGCGGGCCGTCGGCCCTGTTCGGCGCGGCCAATGCCGAGCGCGGCGCGCCGGCCACCCTCCTGCACGACATCGGGCGCCTGCTGCGATGGTGGCCGGTGTGGCCGGCCCTGGTCATCCAGCTTCTCTGGCAGTTCGGGCCGGCCCTCAACCTGGTGATGCAGTATCATCTGGCCAACACCCTGCACGCCACCGACGGCCAGGTCGGCGCCTTCTACGCCATCTTCTTCGCGGCGCTGATGCCCAGCTACGCCCTCTATGGATGGCTGTGCCAGAGGGTGCGGCTGTCCACCCTGCTGTGGTGGGGGGCGGCCACCAGCGTGCCGCAGATGGCCCCGCTGCTGTTCATCCACACCGCGACCGGGGCCCTGTGGGCGGCCGTCCCGGTCGGCCTGATGGGGGGGTTCGCCACCGCCGCCTACCTCGACCTGGCGATCCGCTCCTGCCCCCGGGGCCTGCAGGGGACGATGATGATGCTGATCACCACCACCGCCTATTGGGTGGCGGTGCGCTTTGGCGACCTGTGGGGAACCGATCTCTACGATCACCACGGCGGTTTTCGGACCGCCGTTTTCGCCACCATCGGCGTCTACGCCCTGATCCTGCCGGTGCTCCTGCTCGTCCCCAAGCGGCTCATCGCGACCTCCGACGGAGAGGAGCCCCAATGAAGCCGCCTTCCGCCCGCGCGTTCCTCGCCCCGATCGCCATCGGTCTGTCCATTTTCGCGACCGCGGCGACCGCCGGCCAGCCGGCGGGAAACGGAGCGTTCGCCCGTCTCATCGATGTCGGCGGCGGCCGCAAGATGTACCTGGAATGCCGCGGCGCGGGGTCGCCGACGGTGGTGCTGGTGGCCGGCCTCAAGGCGTCCGCCGACGATTGGATGACCACGAAGGCGGCGGCGCCGACGGTCTTCTCCGGCGTCGCCCATGTCACGCGGGTCTGCGCCTATGATCGCCCCGGAACGCCGGTCGGCGAACAGCCGAGCCGCAGCGACCCGGTGCGCCAACCGACGACGGCGGCGGACGCGGCCCGCGACCTGCACGCCCTGCTCGGCGCGGCGCGCGAACCGACGCCCTATGTGCTCGTCGGCCACTCCTATGGCGGCCTGATCGCCAAGCTCTACGCGCGGACCTATCCGCGCGAGGCCGCCGGCCTGGTGCTCATCGACGCCCTCAGCGAAGGGCTCCAGGAAGCGGAAACGCCGGAGCAGTGGGCGACGCAGCGCGTTCTGATGGAAGGCGAGATCAAGGAGAGCGTCGCCTTCTATCCGGCCCTGGAGCGGATCGATCCGGACCGCAGCTTCGACCAGGTCCGGGCCGCACCGCCTCTCGAGCCTCTTCCCCTCGTGGTGCTCTCCGCCGACCGGCCCTGGGGCCCGCAAGTCCCGGCCCTGATCGCCAACGGGACGCTGCCGGCCGACGTGCCGCCCGATTTCGGCTACATCACCGACGCCGCGCAAAAAAAGGCGCAGGATCGCCTGGCGGCGCTCGTTCCAGGCGCCAGGCACATCACGAAGACGGCGAGCGGCCATGAGATCCACAAGGAACAACCGGGGCTGGTGACCGCCGCGATCATCGATGTCGTCGATGCGGCGCGCGCCGGGAGGGCGAGCCTCGCCCCATGACGGCCCGGGACCCAGAAAGGCCGCTCCCGAGTCCCAGGCGGCGCCACTCGCGACCCGACGCGGCGCTCGCCTTCCAATCGACGCGAGGCCGAACTCACGGGGCCGGAGACGGAGTCTCCAGGTACCACGCGCCCTCGTCGTCCTTTTTCACGTTGGTGTTCCGACACCACTCGGGGCTGCTGCTGGTATTGCAGTTCAGCACCGGATTTGGCGGCTCGTTGAGGACGACCAGTTGATAGACCGCGTCATTGCGGTCCGTGACCGTGATCTTGCAGGGATAGTCCACGGTGTAGATGTTGAAACTGAGGAATTTCGGATTGATGTCCTGGTCCGGCTTGGCGGCGCAGACGCCGTAGGTCTTCCACTGGTTGCGGGAGCCGGGGATAGGGGCGCCCAGATTCACGTGGATGACCTTGCTCTTGTCGAAGGGCTTGCCGTTGGCCAATCCGTCCCCGCCGCCAAAGGCGATGATCAGCCCATTGCCGACTTCGTTCATATTGCCCACGGCGTCGTCGATCGAGAAGGCGTAGGCGTTCATGTTGAGTTCGTCGGCGCCGTGGATGAGCTGAACGAACGGATTGAACGCCCTGGACGGCAGATATTGCAGGTCGATATATTTGCCGAACGTATCGTTGTAGCCGGGCGTATCCTTGAGCGCGTTGGCCGCCGCCGCGTTCTCGCAATTCTCGTTGAACGGCACCCAGCCGTAGACATGCTGGATCAGCAATTTTTCGGTCAGATCCAAATGGGGATTGCAGTTCAGCTTCAAATATTTGGCGTAGTTCGTCTGGAAGAATGTGTCCACGGATCGAATGTCCTGGCACTCGGGCGATCCGTCGGCGGTTCCGGTGCAAGTCCGCCACAGGTGACGCATCTGATCGACGGTTATGCCGGGCTCGGTAAGGTCCGGGCCGCCGATGAAAACGTTGTAGGCGCCCGGAATCCTCGGCTCCGGATAAGGGGGCGTTCCCACGTAGCGGGGCCAGCCTTCCCACGTTTTCAGGAAGTTGTTCAGGACGCGCCTGAACTCCGGCAGGGGTTGCACCGTCCCGATGAAGCCGACGCTCTTGTTGTCCAGCGGCTCGATCGCCAGGGGCAGATAGACCTGATCGACGTAGGAAATGTCATAATCGACGTGAGTGAGGTCCACCGGGAACGGCGTTCCCAACCCGGTGACCACATCGGCGAACGTATATTCCATCAGTTGATTGGGGTCGTTGACCGGCAATCCGACGGTGTCGGAAAAAACCGACAGCGGCTCGCAGATGGACTTTCGGTTACAGCTGATGCTGGCGGTGAGAGGCGTGACCGGATGGGCCACATCCTTGTTGTGATTCTTGGTTATCGCCGCCTTCTCATCGTATAGATAAATACGCGTCCCGTTCCACCAGTCGATATACTGGTTTGGCCTGGTGGCCTTCGGATTGTTGACCAATTGAGCATAAAAGGGAATGTCGAGAACCACCGAGGCGCCCGGTGCTATGCCTCGGTTTGGGTTGACATAGACCCGGTACAATTCGGTGTGGGCGTAGGTGTCTCTCTTGATATTGATGGCTGCGAATGTCCCCTGCAGCCATTCGTCGGCGGGCGTTAGGTTGGTTTCAAAAACCGGGTAGAGTCTGCGCGTTGAATTATTGTAGATGTGAATGGTTTTCAGGGGTGCGGGGGCGGCCGCACCGATGGAGGGCGCGACAACTGTCGATCCAAACATCAACAGGGCGAGGAGCGCGACCAGGTGTGTGGTCGCGTCGGCCATGCGACATGATTTGAACGGGAAGCCCGCGAGCGCAAGCCGCAAAGCGGCAGGACAGTTACCCATGTTTTCCCCCAAATCGCCCCGCGCGTATCACGCGCGATCGTCACCATCGGTCTAGGCTGGCCGCTCGGTCAAGCGGAATTACGCCGCCGACCGGCGATAGCGGAGACCATCGGGTTCTCGACCGGACCGGGCCTGGGCCGTCGTCGAGCGCGGCCCAAGACGCCGCGCCTCGCCAAATTCGCGGCTGTCCAACCGGCGTCCGCCGCGCCGCGTTCGGTCGATCCCTATTCCGCCGCCGCCTTCACCGCCCCGGCGATTTCGCGCACCAGCTGGCGGATCAGTTTTTCGTCGTCGCCCTCGGCCATGATGCGGATCATCGGCTCGGTGCCGGAGGCGCGCACGACCAGGCGGCCGCAGCCGTTGAGGCGGCCTTCCGCCTCCGCGATGGCCAATTTGACCTTTGCGTTCTCCAGCGGCCTGCCGCCCGAGAAGCGCACATTCTCCATCTTCTGCGGCGCCGGTTCGAACTGCCGGGCCAGGGCGCTCATCGGCTTGTTCGAACGGACCAGCTCGGCCAGCACCTGGAGGGCGGCGATCAGGCCGTCGCCGGTGGTGGAGTAGTCGCTCATGATGATATGGCCGGAGGCCTCGCCGCCGAGGTTGAACGTCCCTTCCCGCATCCTGGCCATCACCGAGCGATCGCCGACGGCGGTGCGCTCGAGGGTCAGGCCCCGCTCGGCCAGAAAACGCTCCAGGCCGAGGTTGGACATCACGGTGGCCACCACCCCGCCGCCCAGCAGGCGATTCTGCCCGGCCCAGGCGGCGGCGATCAGGGCCATGATCTGGTCGCCGTCCACGACCTGACCCTTCTCGTCGCAGATCATCAGGCGGTCGGCGTCGCCGTCCAGCGCGATGCCGATATCGGCGCGATACTCCTTGACCGCCGCGATGAGGGCCGCCGGATGGGTCGAACCGCACTCGTCGTTGATGTTGTAGCCGTTGGGAGAGACCCCGATCTCCTTGATCTCCGCGCCCAGCTCGTAGAGCGCCGTCGGGGCGACCTTATAGGCCGCGCCGTGAGCGCAATCGATGACCACCCGCAGGCCGTTCAGGCGCAGGCTGCGGGGCAGGGTGGCCTTGACGATCTCGATATAGCGCGCCTGCGCCTCGTCCATCCGCGCCACCCGGCCCAGGCCCTTGGGATTGGCGAGGCCCTCCTGCAGCCCCTCGTCCATGTGGGCCTCGATGCGCGCTTCCATGTCGTCGGAGAGTTTGTAGCCGTCGGGCCCGAACAGCTTGATGCCGTTGTCGGCGAAACTGTTGTGCGAGGCGCTGATCATCACCCCCAGGTCGGCGCGCATGGAGCGGGTCATCATGGCCACGGCCGGGGTCGGCAGGGGGCCGAACAGGCGCACGTCCATGCCCACGCTGGTGAATCCGGCCACCAGGGCCGGTTCGATCATGTAGCCCGACAGGCGGGTGTCCTTGCCGATCACCACCAGATGGCGCCGGTCGTCGGCCGAGCGGAACAGCTTGCCGGCCGCCAGGCCCACCCGCAGGGCGACCTCGGCGGTCATGGGATACTGGTTGGCCTGGCCGCGGATGCCGTCGGTGCCGAAATAGGACCGCTTGCTCATTGCCTTCACCCTTACCCCTTACGCGAGGACCCGTGCGGACGATGGTGGATTTGTGACACCGGCCGTTCGCGGATGCTAAAGGCGCGCCCATCGATCATAAGCGGCTTAAGAGTAGCCGGTCGCGCCGCGCATGACAAAATCTGCGCTCGTTGGACTGAAGGGTGAGTGAACGAATATGTGCGGCATCGTCGGCATAGTGGGCGTCCAGCCGGTCGCGGCGCGCCTGGTGGGCAGCCTCAAGCGCCTCGAATACCGCGGCTACGACTCGGCCGGCGTGGCGGCGGTGGCGGCCGACGGCCACATCGAGCGGCGGCGCGCCAAGGGCAAACTACGCGAGTTGGAGGCTGTCCTGGCCGCCAAGCCTCTGATGGGCACGGTGGGGATCGGCCACACGCGGTGGGCGACCCATGGCGCGCCTTCCCTGCGCAACGCCCACCCGCAGACGGCCGGGCGGGTCACCGTGGCGCATAACGGCATCATCGAGAATTTCGCCCAGCTCAAGGCCGAACTCCGCGCTCAAGGCCGGACATTCGAGAGCGACACCGACACCGAGGTGGTGGCCCATCTCATCGACGCGGAATTGGCCAAGGGATTGGCGCCGCCGGCGGCCCTGAAGGCGACCCTCGACCGCCTCACCGGGGCCTACGCCCTGGCCGTGCTGATCGAGGGCGCGCCCGATCTGGTGATGGGCGCGCGGCGCGCCATGCCGCTCCTGGTCGGCTATGGCGAGGGCGAGATGTTCATCGGTTCGGACGCCCTGGCCGTGGCCCCCTTCACCAACCGCGTCGCCTATCTCGAAGAGGGTGACTACGTGGCCATCGACCACCGCCGGGCGTTCATCTTCGACGCGGCGGGCGCCGCCGCCGAGCGGCCGATCCGCACCGTCTCGGTCTCCGCCGCCCTGGTCGAAAAGGGCAATTACCGGCACTTCATGCAAAAGGAAATCCACGACCAGCCCGACGCCTGCCAGCACACCCTGGCCAGCTACGTCGATCCGGTCGCCGGCCGCGCCATCGCCCCGGACGGGTTCGATTTCACCTCCATCGACCGGCTGCAGATCGTCGCCTGTGGAACCGCCTTCTACGCCGGCCTGATCGGCAAATACCTCATTGAGCGGCTGGCCGGCCTGCCGGTGGACGTGGAGGTGGCCTCGGAGTTCCGCTATCGAAGCCCAGCCATCGCGGCGCGGACCCTGGCGGTGGCCATCTCCCAGTCGGGCGAGACCGCCGACACCCTGGCGGCGCTGCGCTGGTGCAAGGACCAGGGGCTGGCCACGGCGGCGATCGTCAACGCCCACGAATCGACCATGGCCCGCCAGGTCGATCGGCTGTGGCCCACCAACGCCGGGCAGGAAATCTGCGTCCTTTCGACCAAGGCCTTCACCGCCCAGGTGAGCGTCCTGATCGCCATGGCCATCGCCGCCGCCAAGGCGCGCGGCCGCATCGACGCGGCGGAAGAACAGCGCCTGGTCTATATTCTGATGGAGGCGCCCAGGCTGCTCGGCGAAGCGATCGCCGCCGACGCGGTGATCGAGCCGCTGGCTCACGAGATCGCCCGGGCGCGCGACGTGCTTTATCTGGGCCGCGGCCCGATGTTTCCGCTGGCCATGGAAGGCGCCCTGAAGCTCAAGGAGGTCAGCTACATCCATGCCGAAGGCTACGCCGCCGGCGAGATGAAGCACGGCCCGATCGCCCTCATCGAAGAGGCGACGCCGGTGGTGGTCCTGGCCCCCCACGACTCCTTTTTCGACAAGACCCTCTCCAACATCAGCGAGGTGATCGCCCGCGACGGGCCGGTCATCCTGATCACCGACCAGGCCGGGGCGGCGCGCGCGCCGGCCGAGGCGCGGGCCATCGTCGCGCCCACCTGCGATCCGCTGATCGCGCCCCTGGTCTTCGCGGTTCCGTTACAGTTGCTGGCCTATCAGGTGGGCGTGTTCAAGGGCGCCGATGTCGATCAGCCCCGCAATCTGGCCAAGTCGGTCACGGTCGAGTAGCCGCCGACCTTTCTTGAGGAAATGACCATGGGTCGGTTACGAAAAGCGGTGTTGCCGGTCGCGGGCCTGGGGACGCGAATTCTTCCCGCCGCCAAGGCGACGCCCAAGAACCTGCTCAATGTGTTCGACCGGCCGATTCTGGCCCATGTGGTCGCCGAGGGGCGGGCGGCGGGGATCGAGCATTTCGTCTTCGTGGTCGGCCGCGGGCAGGGGGCGATCGAGGACTATTTCGATCACGCCTACGAGTTGGAGGGGGAACTGGCCGCCAAGGGCAAAGCCGAGCCTCTGGCCGCCGTCCGCGCCGACCTGCTGGCGCCCGGCCAGATGAGTTTCGTGCGCCAGATGGCCCCGCTTGGCCTCGGTCACGCGGTGTGGTGCGCCCGCGACCTGATCGGCGAGGAGCCGTTCGCGGTCATGCTGCCGGATATGCTGATGGACGCCCAGCCCGCCGCCCTGGCCCAGGCGGTGGCCGCCCACGAAGCGGTCGGCGGCAACCTCGTGGTGGTCGAGCCGGCGGCGCCGGGCGAAGCGCACAAATATGGCGTCGTCGCCCTGGGCGCGTCCGTCGAAGGCTTCGACGGGCGGCTCGCCGCCATGACCGGCATGGTCGAAAAGCCGCCCCCCGGGACCGAACCCTCCGACCTCTTCATCTCCGGCCGCTATATCCTCCAGCCCCAGATCTTCGAGGCCCTGGCCGCCCATGAAAAGGGGGCCGGCGGCGAGATCCAGCTCACCGACGCCATGCTCCAGCTTTTGAAAAGCCAGAGCTTTCACGCCCTGCGCTACGACGGCGTCACCTACGACTGCGGCGACCCCCTGGGCCTGTTGCGGGCCAATGTCGCCTTCGCCCTGAAGTCTCCCGAGCATGGGGTCGCGGCGCGCGCGGCGGTGGAGGCGCTCGTGAAGAGCTAAAGCGCGACCGCCTCCTCCACCGCCGCGATCAGGCGGATGAGGTCGGTGGGGCGCGAGAGGCGGTGGTCGCCGTCGCGGATCAGGGTGAAGACCACGTCATCGCCCTTGAAGGCGCGGGCGAGATCGAGGGCGTGGGCCCACGGGACGTCGGGATCGGCGCCGCCCTGCAGGATACGCACCGGCGCCTCCACGGCGACGGGACCGGGCAGGATCGACCAGCGGGCGCCGTCCTCCAGCAGTTCGCGGGTGATCGGATAGCCGTCTTCCCCATGGAGGGGCGGCCGCGTCCACACCCCGTCGCGCGCCAGCGCCGCCCGCGCCTCGGCCGGCAGTCTGGGCGCCAGAAGTTTGTCGGTGAAGTCGGCGGCCGGGGCGATCAGCACCAGGGCCTTGATCCGTTCGGGCCGCGCCATGGCGGCCAGGCACGCCAGCCATCCGCCCATGGACGAGCCCACCAGAACCACCGGCCCCTGCGTCAAGGCATCGATGACCGCCAGGGAATCGCCCCGCCATCGGGTGATCGCGCCCTCTTCGAACCGTCCCGCCGACTGGCCGTGGCCGAAATAGTCGAAACGGAGGAAATCGCGGCCGGCTCCGTGCGCCCACGCGGCCAGGGCGCCGGCCTTGGTCCCGCTCATCTGCGAGCGAAAGCCGCCCAGCCAGACCACGGCTGGGCCCTCGCCCGCCGTGCGCCGCCAGGCGAGGGCGGCACCTTGATGGGTGAGGAAGCCGGAGGTCTCGGTCATGGCGCCGCGGGTCCAGAGTGCGTAGAGAAGGGGCGCCCCCGAAAAGCCGGAGCGACGCCATTCCATCCGCCATCCTCCCAGAGGACTTCACCCTGTTGCAAGTGACGCCGCGGCTGGACGCCGGCGGAGTCGAGCAGGCCACCCTCGACATGGCCGCCGCCGTGGCGCGGGCCGGTCGCCGATCCCTGGTCGCTTCGCACGGCGGGCGCCTCGAAGGCGTCCTGGCCGAGAGCGGGGCCAGGCTCATCCGCCTGCCGACGCATTCGAAGAATCCGCTGGTCATGGCCGCCTGCGCGGCGCGCCTGGCCGGCGTCATCGCCCGCGAGAAGGTCAGCCTCGTCCACGTCCGCTCGCGCGCCCCGGCCTTCCCCGCCCTGATGGCGGCGCGCGCCACTGGCACGCCGACGATCGCCACCTGTCACGGCATCCACGGCGCCGATTCGCCCCTGAAGCGATGGTACAACGCGGCGATGACCCGCGGCGAGCTGACGATCGCCAATTCCGCCTTCACCGGCGACCACCTCATGGCCCAATACGCCCTGGCGGCGGACCGGGTGGTGGTGATTGCCGAGGGGATCGACACGGCGCGCTTCGATGCGGCCGCCGTGTCGCCGGGCCGCGTCGCCGCGGTGCGCGCCGCCTGGGGGCTGGCCCCAGGCGATCGGCGCACGGCGATCCTTCTCGCCGCCCGCCTGACCGATTGGAAGGGCCAGCGCCTGGCGGTCGAGGCCCTGGGGCGCTTGCCGGCGCGCGACGACACGGTCTTGATCCTGGCGGGAGCGGGAGAGGGGTCGGACTACGCGGCCTCCGTTCAGGCCGCCGCCGCCGTGGCCGGGATTTCCGATGGTGTCCGCCTCGTCGGCGCCTGCGACGACATGCCGGCCGCCTTTCTCGCCGCCGACCTGGCGATCGCGCCGTCCACCCGGGCCGAGTCGTTCGGCCGCGGCGTTGTCGAGGCCGCCGCCATGGGTCGCCCGGTGCTCGCCTCGCGCCTGGGCGCCCTGGCCGAGACCGTGGTACACGGCCAGACCGGTTGGCTCGTGGCCCCCGGCGACGCGGACGCCTGGACCCGCGCCATCGGGGTCGCGCTCGCCACCGAGGCCGACACGCGGGCGGCCATGGGCGCGGCGGCCAGGGCGCGCGCCGAGCGGCTTTATTCCCTGACCGCCATGTGCGAGGCCACCTTCGAGGTCTATCGCCGGGTCGTGGAAGGCCGCCCATGAAGCCGATCGGCAAGGTGCTGGTGATCAAGCTGTCGGCGGTGGGCGATTTCGTGCTCGCCTTTCCGGCCTTCGAGCGCATCCGCGCCGCCCATCCGGCGGCGGCGATCACCCTTCTGACCACCCCGCCGTTCGAATCCCTGGCCGCCTCCAGCCCCTTCTTCGACAAGGTCGAGACCGACGGGCGCCCCAGGGGGCCGCTGGCCTGGCTCTCCCTGGTCCTGCGCCTGCGCCTGGCTGGCTACGACCGCGTCTACGACCTGCAGAACAACGACCGCACCAATCTCTATTTCCAGGCCCTGCGGCCCTTCCCGCCGGCCTGGTCGGGAACCGCCGCCGGCTGCGCCCTGCCGCACCGAAACCCGGGGCGAATGAACATGCACGCCCTGGAGCGCCAGGCGCAGCAGCTCGAAGCCGCCGGCATCTGGCCGGACGCGCCCACCCGGCCCCTGTCGGCCGCGCCGCCGGACATCTCCTGGATTCTCGCCAAGGCCCCCAAGCCGCGGCCCACCGCCAACCCCCGCCCGATGGTGCTGCTCATTCCCGGCAGCTCGGCGAATCGCCCGGAAAAACGCTGGCCGATCGATCATTACGGGCGCCTGGCCAAGGCCCTGCAGGCGGAGGGCCTGGACGTCGTCATCGTCGGCGGCCCGCAGGAAAGCGATCTGGCGCACGCCATCCAGCGCCACGCCCCGCGCGCCCGCGATCTCACCGGCCGCACCGACTTCGCCCAGATCGCCGTTCAGGGTGCCCGCGCCGCCCTGGCGGTGGGCAACGACACCGGGCCGGTGCACCTGATCGCCGCCGCCGGGGCGCCGACCATCG
>JBBRQW010000091.1:0-11806 GCA_038225765.1 Caulobacterales bacterium
CGAGCAGGGCCTGCGGGTCCGCTACATGCACAGCGACATCGACACCCTCGAGCGCATCGAGATCATCCGCGACCTGCGCCTGGGGGCCTTCGACGTGCTGGTCGGCATCAACCTGCTGCGCGAGGGCCTGGACATCCCCGAATGCGGCCTGGTGGCCATCCTCGACGCCGACAAGGAGGGGTTCCTGCGCTCGGAGACCTCGCTCATCCAGACCATCGGCCGGGCGGCGCGCAACGTCGACGGCAAGGTCATCCTCTACGCCGACGCTATGACCGGCTCCATGGAGCGGGCCATGGCCGAGACCAGCCGGCGGCGCGACAAGCAGGCGGCCTGGAACGCCGAACACGGCATCACGCCGGAAAGCATCAAGAGCCAGATCAAGGATCTCCTCGCCACCCCCTATGAGCGCGGCGACCGGGTGACGGTGGACGTGGGCGTGGCCGAGGACGCCCGGCCGTTCCTGGGCAGCAACTTCCAGGCCACCCTGCGCGACCTGGAAGGCAAGATGCGCGCCGCCGCCGCCAATCTGGAGTTCGAGGACGCGGCCCGCCTGCGCGACGAGATCAAGCGCCTCAAGCTCCTCGACCTGGAGTTCGCCAACGAGGCCATGACCCCGGTCGGCGAAACTCCCGACCGCCAGGCGCCCGCCCGCGCCCGCTCCGAAGCCCGCGCCGAGGCGGCGGCGAGGTTCCGGAAGCGTGGGAGAAGATAGGGCGTAACGAAACCGTTGGAGCGCGGGCTTCCAGCCCGCCCCTTGTTCGACACCGCTTCGGCCACGAAGCCCCTGAGCGTCGCGCCAGTGACGGTTTGAATGACGCGGGCGACCACGTTGCCCTTGCGCTCGACGGCGCCGACGACAACCTCTTTTTCGAGGCCGCGCCCGTGGCCCTGGTCCTTCTTGGAGCCGTGCCGGTTGCGATTGCGCCCGCCGATGTAGGTCTCATCGACCTCGACGATCCCCATGAGTTTCTGAAATTCTTCGTCTGCCATGCCAGCGCGGATGCGGTGGCACATGGACCACGCGGTCTCGTAGGAACCGAAACCCATGACGCGCTGAACCTGGAGGGCGGAGACGCCTTTCTTGCTCGTCAGCATCATGTGAATGACCCTGAACCACTCGCGAAGGGGCTTGTTGGTGTTCTCGAAGATCGTTCCGACGATGTGAGAAAACCGATAGGCGCCGCCGACGCGGCAATCGGGGCATTCCCAATGAAATTCGATGGTTGTGAGGGCATAGACCTTCACGGAGCCGCAACGCGGGCAATGGACGCCATCGGGCCAACGGTGGGCAATCAAATAGGCTGCGCAAGCCCCTTCGTTCGGAAACATCCGCTCGAATTGGGGGATCGTCATTTGGTGGATGCGGGCCATGTCGCTCTCTCCGAAACCGTGAGGAGAGTTATAGCCCGATGAAATCCATCCGTCAAGTCCCGGATAATCGCCATCGACGCGACCGCCCACCGCACATACAATCGCCGCGATGATTTCTCCGGACCAGCGACCCACCGAGCGCATCGGCGCGCGGGTGACGAACGAGCAAAGCGCCTCATCTCTAAGGCCGCCGCGCTCGAAGGTCGGACGGTGGCCGCCTTTGTCCTGGCGCGGGCGGTAGACGCCGCGCGTTCGATCGTCGAGGCGCGGCGTAATCCGGCGCAGAGAACCTTTCAGGTTCTCTGCCGGATCGACGCCTTCGCGGACTATGTCGCCGAGGTAGAGGCCGACGACCCCGAAGCGGCAGCAAAATTGGCTCGGGACAATCACGCCGATTACATCTGGGAGCATCGCTCAACCCCGGAATTCGATGCGCGCCTTTATGTCACCCTCGACGCGGACGGGGACGAGATCGAACGCACTCGGATTGGTGATTTTTAGCGTCCATTTCCATTTGACGTGTAGCCTAAGGGCGGATGGTCGATGAACCGCTGAATCTGGGCTTCGAGGAGGCCGCGACGCCATTTGTGAGCGCGTGGCAGAACGCCCGCGTCTGGACCGAGCAATGGGTCGGCGCGAACCTTTTCTGTCCCAACTGCGGCGCGCCCCAGGTCCTTCAGTTCCCCGGCAACCGCAAGGTCGCGGACTTCTTCTGCGGTGTTTGCGCCGAAGAATTCGAACTGAAAAGCCAGAAGGGGCGGTTCGGACCGCGGGTCGTCGATGGGGCGTTCGGGACGATGTGCGAGCGTTTGGCGTCCAGCAACAATCCAAGCCTAATTTTGATGAATTACGATATGGCGCGGTTCGGTGTCACCGACCTGTTCTTCGTGCCCAAGCATTTCTTCGTGCGGGAAATCATCCAGGAGCGAAAGCCGCTGGCGCCCACCGCTCGGCGCGCCGGCTGGGTGGGGTGCAACATCCTGCTGAGCGAAATTCCGAGCAGCGGGAAAATCTTCTTCGTGCGGGGCGGCGAGACGGCCCCGCACAATCTGGTCATGGAGCAATGGCGCAGCACCTTGTTCCTCAAGGATCGGGGCGTGGCCGCGCGGGGCTGGCTGATCGAGGTGATGAAATGCGTCGAGCGGATCGGGCGCGTCGCGTTCACCCTGGAGGACGTCTACGGTTTCGAGGATCGACTAAAAGCCATCTATCCGGGCAACCAGAATGTGCAACCGAAGATACGGCAGCAACTGCAGGTTTTGCGCGATCAGGGATATTTGGATTTCCTGGGGCGCGGCCGGTATCGGGTGCGCGGCGCGGCATAACCCCCCTACCCCTCGATCATCCCCCTGATCTTCGCCGCCAGGGCCTCCAGGGCGAAGGGTTTGGTGATCATGGCCATGCCGGGGTCGAGGAAGCCGGCGGCGACGGCGGCGGTTTCGGCGTAGCCGGTCATGAACAGCACCTTGAGGTCGGGGCGCTGGGCGCGGGCGGCGTCGGCGACCTGGCGGCCGTTGAGGCCGGGCAGGCCGACGTCGGTGACCAGCAGATCGATCCGCTGGCCCGAGCGCAGGATCGCCAGCCCCTCGGCCCCGTCGGCGGCCTCCAGGGCGTGGTAGCCGAGGTCGTGCAGAACCTCGGCGATCAGCAGGCGGACCACCGCTTCGTCCTCGATCACCAGCACCGCCTCGCCGTGCGTGGCGCGGGCCGGCTGGACGGCGGCGGGAGCGGGATCGGCGGCCCGCGCCTCGCCGCGATGGCGCGGCAGGAAGAGCTTGAAGGTCGTCCCGGCCCCCACCTTGCTGTAGAGCCGCGCGTAGCCCTCCGACTGGCGGGCGAAGCCGTAGATCATTGACAGGCCGAGCCCCGTCCCCTGGCCCATCGGCTTGGTGGTGAAGAAGGGATCGAAGGCCCGCTCGCGCACCTCCGGGGTCATGCCCACGCCGGTGTCGCTCACGCACAGGCAGACGTAGTCGCCGGGAGCGATGTCGCGGTGGGCGGCTGCCCCGGCGTCGGTGAGCGGGGCGTTGCCGGTCTCGATGGTGAGAACGCCGCCGTCCGGCATGGCGTCACGGGCGTTGATGGCCAGGTTCAAGAGGGCGGTCTCGAGCTGGTTGCGGTCGCACAGGGTGAGCCACGCCTCGTCAGCCAGGCCCAGGCGAATCTCGATGGCCCCGCCCATGGTCCGCCTCAGCAACTCCTCCATGGACAGAACCAGGGCGTTCACCTCCAGGACCATGGGATCGAGGGGCTGGCGTCGGGAGAAGGCGAGCAGGCGGTGGGTCAGGGCGGCGGCGCGCTGGGCCGAGTCCATGGCCCCGGCGACGAACCGCTCGAGGCCGGACGTCCGGCCCTCGTCCACCCGTTTGGCCAGCAGGTCCAACGAGCCGACGATGCCCTGCAGCAGGTTGTTGAAGTCGTGGGCGATGCCGCCGGTGAGCTGGCCCACCGCCTCCATCTTGTGGGATTGGCGCAGCGCCTCTTCGGCCTTGGCCCGTTCGGCGACCTCGCGCGCCACCCGCTGTTCGAGGGTGGCGTTCAGCTCCAGCAGCGCCGCCTCGGCTTCCTTGCGCTCGGTGATGTCGAAGGCCACCCCGACGAACCGCCGGCCGACCGCGCCGTCGGCGCCGATCATCTGGCCTCGGCGGGCCAGCCAGCGCTTCTCGCCGGTGTCGGGGCGGGTGATGCGGTATTCGGTGTAGGCCAGGGCGTTGGCGGCGTCGGCGAGGCGGGCCGGCCCGGTGCGGTCGCGCAGTTCGGGATCGACCAGGCCGACCAGCAGATCCTCGGTGATCGGGGTGTCGGGGCCGAGGCCCCAGATGCGGCGGTATTCGTCCGAGACATCCAGCGTGCCGGTGCCGGGATACCATTCGAAGGCGCCGATGCGGCCGGCCGCCTGGGCGATGCGCAGGCGTTCGTCGGCCCGCACCCGGGCGGTCGTCTCGGCCACGATGGCCAGCACCCCGGCCGGCCGGCCGGCGTCGTCGCACACCGGGCTGTAGTCGAGATCGAGCCACACCTCCTCGGGCGGGCCGTTGCGGCAGAGCACCAGCCGCTCGTCGCGGAAGGACAGGGTTTCACCGGCCAGGCCCGCCTCCATGACCCGGCGGTTGAAATCGGCCACCTCGGGCCAGCCCTCCAGCACCGGGGACCCCAGCAGGCTCGGATGGCGGTCGCCGGCGAACACCGAATAGGCGTCGTTGTAGATCATCTTCCCCTGGGGACCCCACAGCATGACGATGGCCACCGGCGAGCGCAGGAGGGTGTCGACATTGGTCTTCAGACTCTGCGGCCACAGCGCCTTGGGCCCCAGGGCGGTGCGCGACCAGTCGAAGGCGCGGATCAGCGCGCCGGTCTCGCCGCCGCCGGCCGGCCAGTCGGCGAGATCGCCGGCCACGCTCATGCTCTCTTTCCGGAACCGCCGCGCCGTCACGCCTTTGACCTTGCTACGGGGGCCATCGTTTTTCAATCGCGCCGCCGGACGAAAGCGTCCGCGCCATAGCCCTGGAAATGGAGCAGGGCGGTGAGGTCGGCATGATCGACGCGCGCGTCGGCGCGAGCCGCCACGATCGGCGCCGCCCGCCAGGCGACGCCCAGCCCCGCCGCCTCGATCATCTCCAGATCGTTGGCCCCGTCGCCGACCGCCATTGTCCGCGAAAGGTCCAGGCCCAGGGCGGCGGCCTCCTCGCGCAGCGCCGCCAGCTTGGCCGCGCGGCCGAGGATCGGCTCGGCCACCGCCCCGGTCAATCGGGCGCCGTCGTCGATCAGGCGGTTGGCGCGGTGGGCCGAGAACCCCGCCGCCCGCGCCACCCGGCTGGTGAAAAAGTCGAAGCCGCCGGAGACCAGGACGCAGCGGGCCCCGTGGGCGGTCATGGTCGCGGCCAGGGTTGCCGCTCCGGGATCGAGGCGCACCCGCTCATCGTAGACCCGTTGCAAGGCGCTCACCTCCAGCCCTCGCAGCATAGCCACCCGTTCGCGCAGGGCGCCCTCGAAGGCGATCTCGCCGGCCATGGCGCGGGCGGTGATGGCGACGACCTCGGCCCCGACACCGGCGAAATCGGCCAGTTCGTCCAGGCATTCGCAATCGACGACGGTGGAATCCATGTCGGCCACCAGCAGGCGCTTGCGCCTTCCTGCCGCCGGCTGGACGCAGAAATCGACCGCGTGGCGATCGAGGGCCTGGCGGGCGTGGTCGCGCAGGGCCGCCGGCCCGTCGCCCTCGACGAAGATGTCCGTGGCCCCCTCGCCGAGGATCGCCGTCTCCTGGACCGGCTGTCCCGCCGCCGCCACAGCCTCCAGCGCGGCCGGAAGCGCCCCTTCGAGGGCGTCACGGCCGCCGGCGACCAGGGTCAGGACAAGGCGCATATCCGCATCTGGCGGATCGCCGACCTCCCGGCAAGGGCGATGAACGCGCCCTGACCGCGGATTTCAGACTTCCTTCAGCCTCTGGCGCGCAGAGTGCGCGGTGAGGCTCGCCGATGGAGGCGGCCGACGGCCAAGGAAGGCGGTCATGAGCGGCGGAGCGCGCGATATCGAATGGCAGTATCTGGACAGCCCGGTGAACGGCGCCGTCCGGGTGGGGGAACTGGTCTCCGCCGCCGCCGGCGGCCTGCCGATCTACAAGATTATGGCCCTGGGCGGCGGCCGGGCCTGGCTGCACGACGCCCAGTCGGGCGCCGACCGGGTGATGCCGATCACCCACTTCCACTGGAAGGCCCACGCCCTACCCTGACAGAGGGTGGCGTCCGGCGGGTTCGGGCGCCGCTTGCGGCCCGGCGGCCGATGGGCCTAGGTTGCGGCAAACCTTAGGGAGGCGCCCATGAAGCGGCTGATCGTCCTCATCTGTGTCGCGGGGCTGATGGCGGGCCTCGCCGCCTGCGCCGCCGGCACCCCCGAAGCCAGTCACGCGGCCGCCGGCGGGCCGCTGTCCCAACTGTTGCTCGGCTTCTGGCACGGGATCATCGCCCCGCTGACCCTCCTGGTCGAGGTGATCCAGAAACTTGCCCCGAGCCTGCTGCATCTGTCGTGGCGCATGTACGGCGGCGGCCAGAGCATCGCCTACGACGTCGGCTTCTATTTCGGGCTGGCCGGCGGGCCGACCGCCCTGTGGTCGAGGCGGTGGCGGCGGCGCTGAAATCAGCGTCCCGCCCGCCGCGCCTCCTTGCGCGCCTCGCGGGCCGCGGCGCAGGCCTGCGATAGCTCGCTGGCGTGCGATTTTAGGCACTTGTTGACCTTGCCGCCGCCGGTGCAGAACTTCTGAATGTCGTCGGCGCAGGCGGCGCGCATGCCGCTTTTGCCGCCCTTGCCGCCCTTGCCGCCTCGTCGGCCGCCTCGTCCGCCGGCGGCGGTGTTGTCGCTCGCCGGGGCCGGGGTGACGGCGGCGGGCGCCGGGAGGGCGGGGAAGGCCCCGGTGGCGGCGGGCGCGGCGGCGTTGACGGCCGGCGTCGCGGGCGCGGTGGCCGGCTTGTTGCAGGCCGAAAGCATGAGGACCGAAGCGACGACGGCGGTCGTCAGATAGAGGGTGTTGGAGTGCATCGCGCGCCATCCTTGTCGAGAAAGCCCGGCCGGAATGGCCGTGACCGCGAACCTTCGTTCCGTCACCGCGAGGCGAAGGTCAAGCCGGCAATCGCGCTTTCACCGATTTGCGCCCGGCCACGCGATCCACAGGGGTTGGAGGGAGCGGCGCGGCGCCTGTAGGATGGCCCATGCGCGCTTTTTCGGAGCTTCGGCCTCGCCGCCCGGCCGCGAGCGCGCCGGCGTGAGCCCGCGCCGGCCGCCGCGCCGCGACCTCACCCACGGGCCGATCACCCGCACCCTGCTGATCTTCTCGCTGCCGCTCCTGGGCGGCAATGCGCTGCAGTCCCTGAACGGCACGGTCAACCAGATCTGGGTCAGCCACACCCTGGGCGAGAACGCGATCACCGCGCTGGGCAACGCCAACATCGTGATGATGTTGATGCTGGGCTCGATCTTCGGGGTGGGCATGGCGGCCAACATCCTGGTCGCCCAGGCGGTGGGGGCCGGCGACCTGGCTCTGGTCAAGCGGGTGATGGGAACGGCGACCAGTTTTTTCTTCGGCTTGTCGGTGGCGATCGCGGTGGCCGGGGGCGCCCTTTCGCCGCACATTCTCGACCTGATGCGCACCCCGCCGGAGTCGCGGGCCGACGCCATAATCTATCTGCGCATCATCTTCGCCTCGGTCCCTTTCATGTACTTCTTCGTGTTCATGCAGATGGCGCAGCGCGGGGCCGGCGATTCCACGACGCCGTTCTGGTTTCTCGCCCTGGCCATCGTCATCGACATCACCCTCAATCCCCTGCTCATCCGCGGCATCGGGCCGTTCCCTCGGATGGGCATCGCCGGCTCGGCCACCTCGACCCTGATCGGCCAGAGCGTCGGCCTGGTCTTCCTGATGGTCCATCTGTACCGCAAGAGGAGCGTACTGGCCCTGCGCCGGGGGGAACTGCGCCTGTTGAAGCCCGACCTCGGGATCCTGAAATCCCTGATCACCCGCGGCCTTCCCATGGGCGCCCAGATGCTGGTGATGAGCGGCACGGCGGTGGTGATGATCAGCTTCGTCAACCGCTACGGGGCCTTGACCTCGGCGGCCTATTCGATCTCCTCGATCGTCTGGAGCTATCTGCAGATGCCGACCATGGCCATCGGCGCCTCGGTGTCGTCCATGGCGGCGCAGAACGTGGGGGCCGGCCGCTGGGATCGGGTGGCCAAGGTCGCTCGTTCCGGCGTCATTTCCGGCCTGGTGGTCACCGGGACGATCGCGCTCTTCCTTTATGTGTTCAACGATTTCGTGCTCGGCATCCTGTTGCCGCACGCCTCCCCGGCCATCCCCCTGGCGCGGCACATCAACACCACGGTGCTGTGGGGATTCGTGTTCTTCTCGATCACCTTTTCGCTCTCCGGCGTGGTGCGCTCCACCGGCGCGGTATGGGCGCCTCTGGCCATCCTGATCGTCTCGATGATCGCCGTTCGCATCCCCTTCGCTGGACTGCTGACGCCCAGGTTCGGCGAGGACGCCATCTGGTGGAGTTTCCCCCTGGGCACCATCACCTCGGCGGCGCTGACCAGCCTCTACTACCGGTTCGGCGGCTGGCGGGCCTCGCGGATGCTCGAGGAAGCGCCGCGCGGCCAGGTCCCCGACGCTGGCCTCGCCGCCCCGGTCATGGTTCGCCCGGAGGCAGACGCCGAGGCCGAGGCCGAGGTCGTCGCGGTGTGAAGACGATTTTCGACGCTTCTCCCGACCTCTACCCTCTCGTCCTGGACCTTCCCGGCGATCGGATCGGCGCCGTCCGCCTCGACGAGGCGGCCTATCGGGCCGCCAGCTTTCTCGATGAGCGTCTCCTCGCGGGCGTCGGACCGCCCGTCTGGATCCCCTGGGACGAGGTCGAGGCCGCCGCCACCCTCCTTACCGGCAGCGCCGACTTCATCTTTCATATCGGCCATGTGGGATCGACGCTGCTCTCCCGCCTGCTGGGAAATAGCGCCCGCGTGTTTTCCGTCCGCGAGCCGGCGGTCCTGCGCGCTCTGGCCACCCTGGAAACACAATTGGGCGGGTCGGAAAGTCCCTGGACCCGCGAGATGTTCGAGCGTCGGCTGGACGAGCTCATGCGCCTCTGGGCGCGGGTCTATCGCCGCCCTCAGAGGAGTTTGGTCAAGGCGACCAGCCATGTGGGGGAGATGGCGTCGCTTCTAATGCGACGTTCGCCCTCGGCGCGGGCGATCCTGATGTTCGTCTCCCCGCAAGTCTATATCGCCTCCATCCTGGGCGGTCCGGCGACGCGGGCCGAGGCGCCGGCGGCCGCCGGCCCGCGCCTCGCCCGCCTTCGCCGGCGCCTCGGCGATGGGTTTGGCGAGGTGGCCGACTTCTCGGAGGGCGAGTTGGCGGCCATGAGCTGGGCCTGCGAGCTGCTCGGTCTGGCGCGGGCGGCGAGGGACTTCGGCGATCGCGTTCTATGGCTGGATTTCGAGGCCTTCCTGGCCGACCCGGCCGCCGGCCTGACCGCCGCCCTGACCCACCTGCATGGCGCGGCAAGGGGCCATGAGGTGGCGGCCATGCTCGCCGGCCCGGACCTTCGCCACTATTCCAAGGCCCCCGAATATCCTTACGACGCGGCGCTGCGCCGCCGGATCGTGGCCCAGGCCGGCGCCGAGCATGGCCGGGAGATCGAGCGTGGTCTCAATTGGTTGAACGCGGCCGGCGCCGACCACGTCGCCATCGCCGACGCCGCGCGCATGGCGGCGGCGGCGCCTCGGTTCGGCTGAGGCTATTCGGCTTCGCCCCAGACGCGGCGCAGGTTGTTGCGCACATATTGCAGTCGGGTGCGGTTGTCCCAACTCATGTTGAACCCTTCCAGGGCCGCCACTTCGTCGAGGTGATAGAGCATGTCGCGGTTGGCCGGATCGGCGATCAGGCTCTCGATGAAGGTCAGGCCCACCAGCCGCTCGCCCGAGGTGACCGGCGCCACCTCGTGCAGGGTGTTGGAGGGATAGACCACGATCGATCCGGCCGCCCCCTTGAACCTCACCGCCCTCGTCCCGAGGTGGATGCAAAGCTCGCCGCCACCATAGGTCTCGGGGGCGCCGATGAAGAGGGTGCAGGAGAGGTCCGAGCGCAGAGGCCGGTTGCCCACCGGCAGGAAAGCGGCGTCGGAGTGCACGCCGTAATTCATCCCCGGCGAGTATCTGGCCAGCATCGGCGGGGCCATGATCCGCGGGAAGGCGAAAGCGCGGAACGCCTCGTTGCGCTGCAGGGCCGCGGCCATCAGTTTCGACGATTCCGCATAGGCCGGATCGGCCGGGTCGATCTGCTGATTGTTCTTGACGGTCGAATGCGGGCTGGAAAGCTTGCCGTCGGCGAACCGCGCGCCGTGGGCGAGAACGCGCAGGCGCTCAACCTCGGGCGCCGTCAGAACTTCGGGGATTTCCAGGAACATGACGAACCTCCCTAGTCCGTTTGGTGAGGGCGATCGCCGGCGTGGGCGACGATGAGGGCCAAGGCGCCGAGCGCCTGGGCGTGGCGCGGATCGATGGCCAGGGCGCGGCCATAGGCCTCGCGCGCCCCGGCCAGTTCACCCATGGCCTCCAGCGCCCAGCCGCGGTTGCAATGCGCCTGGGCGAAGCGCGGTTCGAGAGCGATGGAAGTCTCCAGGCGGGCCAAGCCCTCGGCCAACCGGCCGTTCCGGGCCAGGCACAGGCCCAGGGTGTTCAAGGTGGCGAAGTCACCCGCCGAATGGGCGATGGCGGCCTCGAAATCGGTGATCGCCGCGTCCAGCGTTCCCGCCTGCTGGGCGCGCAGGCCGCGCAGGCGGTGGAAGTACGGGTGGCCGAGGCCTTCGGCGAAGGCGGCGTCGATCAGGGTGAAGGCGCGCGGCCAGTCGGCGGATCGCACCGCCGCGCCCACGTCGCGGAGCGCGGTCGCCAGGCGCGGGTCGGCGGGCAGCGACTCGCCTTCGGAGGCGGGGTACCCGAACCGCTCCGCCCACGGCGCCAGGACGGGCAGCGCCGAGGTCATCTGACCGGCATAACGCTTCCAGGCGCCGACGCCCTTCGCGTTGAGGCCGCGCACGAGCTGTCCCGCGCTCGGCGTCTTGGCGTTGGCCGCGCGGGCCGCGAAATCGCGCACCGCGGGATCCCAGCTCAGGCTCATGAACTCCAGCGCCGCGCCCACTTCGCGATCGAAACCGGCGACCACATCCTCATGGCGGACAAAGTGAAACTCGAGCCGGAACAGGCTCTGGTAGAGTTCAGCCAGCCGCATGACCTGATCGTAGTAGCCGGCGGCGGCCTCGATGGTGACGAATTCAGCCATGACCGCATTCATTCCCGACAGCCGCCGAAAACAGCTCAGCGCCACGTCGCGCGGATCGCGCCTGGAAAACAGGATCTTCGCCTGGGGGAACAGCTTGGCGATTACCGGCAAGGCGATCGTGTGGAGGGGCATCTTGTCGATGAAGACCTTGGCGGCGGGAGGGTGTGGCAGCAGTTCGGCCACCCTGGCCCAATAGGCATCCCGGCAGGCCCGCGCTTCCTCGCCCGTCAGGTGGGCCAATCGATCCAACCCATCCGCGTCCAGAAAACCACCGCCGCAGCGGATCAAGGCGTCGGCCTCCTCCAGGGCCGCCACGCTCGGGTGGCGGGCGAGCGCATTCTCCAGCAGCGTGGTTCCCGACCGGGGAAAGCCCACGAGGAAAACGTGCCCGGTCACGCCCGGGCCCGCCTCGCCCTCCCCGCTGGCGCCGGCGGCCCAGTCGGCCGGGTCGGCGGCGCGGAAATAGGCTTCGAGATCCCGCGCATGTTCGATCGCGGTTTGCGAGCGCTCGCCCGAAGGGGCGGCGGCTTGACGCGGCGTGGCCGGTTTGGCGGCGAGATAGGCGCCGAAGGCCGAGCCCGGATCGTCCAGGGCTTCCAGGGCGTCCCC
>JBBRQW010000092.1:0-11713 GCA_038225765.1 Caulobacterales bacterium
CCGCTCAAGGTCAGGACGCCGTTCACGTCCAACATCATGCCGAAGATCGAGGCCGCGCCCTGGCCCAATCTGCCGGTGGACCAGCTGCCGATATTCGTCGACCAGGTCGCCCGCGCCGACCGCGAGATGCACTACTGGAACAAGGTCTACGAAGGCGCCCTCGGCTGGACCTCGGAGCTGGCCAAGTTCGGCGGCCACGCCCTGCAGTGCGACCCGCACCGGGTGGTCACCTTCGGCGGCAAGGCCCTGGTCCCGGCGACGGTGGAAAGCCCCTACATCATCCGCGTCGCCATCGCCCTTTTCATGGTCGCCGCCAGCATCGAGGGCCGCTCGACCATCCTCAACGCCGACCCCATCCGCCGCGCCCACCCCCGCTTCGTCGAGAACCTCATCGCCCTGGGGGCCGACGTGGAATGGGCGTGAGGGGGTTTGGCGCGACGCCCCCTCCGTCACGGCGCGAGCAAGAGCGCCGCGCCACCTCCCCCGCTTCGCGTGGGCGGAAAGGAGAAACGCTGATCCTCGATCTTTCCTCCCCCGCGCCGCTTCGCGGGGGAGGTGGCGCGCGATGCCCTTTCGCATCGCGTGACGGAGGGGGCGCAAGGCGTCGCCCCGGCCTCACCGCCCCATGACCCCCGCCCACCTCGCCGGAGCGATGATCGTCACTTCCGGCGCCGCCCACGCGGTGGTCAACGCCATCCTGAAATCGGGCCGCGACAAGATGCCGAGCCGGGCCCTGATCGACGGCTTCTCGGCGGTGCTGATCCTGCCGGCGGTCTTCTTCGTGGCCGCGCCGACCGGCGCCTGGGGCTGGCTGGCCGTCTCGACGGCGATTCACCTGATCTACCTCGTCGCCCTGATCAAGGCCTTCGAGGCCGACATGCTGGTCGCCTATCCGGTGTTTCGCGGCATCGCCCCGGCCCTGGCCTCCATCGTCGCCGTCGCCGTGTTCGGCGAGCCGATCTCGCTTCTGGTGGCCATCGGCGTCATCCTGGTCAGCGGCGGGGTGCTGACCACCGCCCTGGGGCGGCACATGCCCCGCCGCACCCTGGCCTGGTCGCTGCTCACCGGGGTCGCCATCGCCCTCTACACCGTGGTCGATGCGCAGGGGGTGCGCGCCGCGCCCTCGGCCCCCAGCTACATCGTCTGGCAGTTCCTGATCACCGGCACCCTGATCGGCGGCGCCTTCGCCGCGCGGCGCGGTCCGGTGTTCCTCGCCACCGCCCGCGCCCAGTGGAAGCCCGGCCTGATCGCCGGCGCGGTTTCGATCGTGAGCTACGGCCTGGCCCTGTGGGCCTTTCGCCTGGGGGCCACGCCACGTCTGGCCGCCCTGCGCGAGACCTCGATCCTGTTCGGCGTCATCATCGCCATCGCCTTTTTGAAGGAGCGCGCCACCCCCGCCCGCCTGGCCGGCGTCGCCGCCATCGCGGCCGGGGCGGCAGTGCTGCTGGCCAGCGGGTAGGGGGAGGCGGCCCGCGTTTCGCCTCAGGCCGCGCGCGGCTTGATCAAATCCAGGCTCTCGCCCAGTTCGCGGCGACGTTCCATGAGGTCGTGATCGATCTGCAGCCGCAGCCAGAAGCCCGGCGTCAGGCCCCAATAGCGCGCCAGCCGCAGATCGGTGTCCGCCGTCACCGTCCGCTTGCCAAGGACGATCTCGTTGATGCGGCGGGGCGACACGCCGAGCGCGCCGGCCAGGGCCGCCTGGCTCATGCCCAGCGGCTTTAGGAAGTCCTCTATCAAGACGGCCCCGGGAGTCGGGTTGACGAGACGCTCCCGCGCCTCAGTGGTAGTCGCAGATTTCGACATTCTCCGCTCCTCCGCCCGCCAGTGAAAACAAATCCGCCACTGCTGAATGATGCGGATCGAATGTTCGCCGCGCCGATCTCCGGTCAATGACTCGAGCCGGTTACCCGGTGGATAACGTTATGGGGTCAAGATCAACATCCAGCGTCGCCTTTGTCACCGCGCCGTCAGCCCCCCGTCGATGACCAGCTCCGCCCCCGTGACATACCGCGCCTCCTCGCTCGCCAGCCACAGGACGGCGGCGGCGATGTCCTCCGGCAGTCCCTTGACGCCCAGCGGCACGGCCAACGCCGATATTGCGTCGAGGTCGGGCGGGGCGTTGGCCCCCGGCTCGCCCATCCCGCCCATGGCCTCCCAAATCGGCGTCTCGACGATGCCGGGATGGACCGAGTTGACCCGCACCCCGTCCTTCATCGCCGCGCATTCGAGAGCGACGGCCTTGGTGAACAGCCGTACCGCCCCCTTGGTGGCGCAATAACCGGCCAGGGTGGGCGAACCGACCAGGCCGGCCACCGATGAGATGTTGACGATCGCCCCGCCGTTCCCGTGCCAGCGCATGGCCGCCAGGCCGTGCTTGACCCCCAGGAACACCCCCTCGACGTTGACGCCCTGCTGGCGGCGCCATTCGGCCAGGGTCATGGCGGTGATGTCGGGGCAACCGACGGCGATGCCGGCGTTGTTGACCAGGATGTCCAGGCGACCGAATTCGCGCTCGATCCGCGCCACCACCTCGATCCAGGCGTCCTCGCGGGTGACGTCGTGGTGGAGGAAGAGGGTCCGGCCGCCGATCGCGTGGGCCAGGGCGCGGCCCTTGTCGTCCTGAATGTCGGTGAGCACCACCTGGGTCCCCTCGCGGGCCAAGGTTCGCGCGCAGGCCGCGCCGATGCCGCTCGCCGCCCCGGTGACCAGCGCCACCTTGCCCTCGATGCGTCCCATGGCTCTTCTCTCCTCGCCATCCGGTTGAGGGGTCGATCTTGTCAGCCGTTCGCCTGGATTAAAAGCTCGGGGCGCCCATTCTCTTGAATGCGCCTTTCGCCCCCTATACTCGTTTGGCGACGCCCGGGGCGCCCTGGCCTCGGAGGGGTTGAAGACCGCGAAAAATTCCCATGCCCACCACCCCCGACGCGCCGGCCAAACGCGAGCCCATTCTGTTGAGCGGGGCCAAAACCGCGCCGGGCGATTTCACCGCCGACCGGCGGGTGCTGATCCTGCTCGCCGTGGCCCTGGCGATCGGCGCGGGCGGCGCGGGCGCGGCGTGGCTGCTGGTCAAGCTAATCGCGTTGACCACCAACCTGGTGTGGTTCGGCAAGGTGAGCGTGGCGCCGGCCAGCCTCGCCGACGCGACGCGCGGGCCGTGGATGGTGCTGGCCCCGGCGCTGGGCGGCCTCGCGATCGGCCTGATGGCGCGGTTCGGATCGGAGAAGATCCGCGGTCACGGCATTCCCGAGGCCATCGAGGCGATCCTGATCGGCGGCAGCCGCATGGAGCCCAAGGTCGCCGTGCTCAAGCCCCTGTCGTCGGCCA
Organism: Caulobacterales bacterium; assembly: GCA_038225765.1. Taxonomy (GTDB): domain Bacteria; phylum Pseudomonadota; class Alphaproteobacteria; order Caulobacterales; family Caulobacteraceae; genus Acaudatibacter. Next base: position 3,325 of record JBBRQW010000092.1, read on the forward strand.
TCTCGATCGGCACCGGCGGCCCATTCGGGGCGGAGGGGCCGATCATCGTCACCGGCGGGGCGATCGGCTCGCTGTTCGCCCAGTTCTTCCACATGAGCGCGGCGGAGCGAAAGACCCTGCTGGTCGCCGGGGCGGCGGCGGGGATGACGGCGATCTTCGGCACCCCCATCGCCGCCGTGCTGCTGGCGGTCGAACTGCTGCTGTTCGAGCTGAAGCCGCGCAGCCTCATTCCGGTGGCCGCCGCCTGCGTGGTGGCCGTCGCCTGCCGGCCGTTCCTGTTCGGCGCGGGGCGCATGTTCCCCTTCGCCGCCGATCCCCACCTGCCGTGGTGGGGGCTGCTGGCCTGCGCGGCGGTGGGGATCGTCGCCGGCCTGCAGTCGGGCCTGTTCACCCGCCTGCTCTACGCCATGGAGGACGCCTTCGCGCGCCTGCCGATCCACTGGATGTGGTGGCCGGCCCTCGGCGGCGTCGCGGTCGGCCTGGGCGGCCTGATCGAGCCGCGCGCCCTGGGGGTCGGCTATGACGTGGTCGGCGATCTTCTGAACGGCCACATGGCGGCCGGCTCGGTCGGCGGCCTGCTGCTGGTGAAGGCGGCGATCTGGATCGTCGCCCTGGCCTCGGGCACCTCGGGCGGCGTTCTGGCGCCGCTGATGATCCTGGGCGGCGCCCTGGGCTGGCTGGAGGGCCTGTGGCTGCCCGGCGGGACCGGCCTTTGGGCGCTCATCGGCATGTCGGCGATGATTGGCGGGACCATGCGCGCGCCGCTCACCAGCACCTTGTTCGCCATTGAACTGACCGGCGACCTGCATCTGCTGCCCCCCCTGCTCACCGCCTCGACCCTGGCCTACGCGGTGACCGTCCTGCTCCTCAAGCGCTCGATCCTGACCGACAAGATCGCCCGCCGCGGCCAGGCCATCACCCGCGAATACAGCGTCGATCCGCTGCAACTGGCCCGCGTCGCCGACATCATGGTCACCCAAGTGGAAACCCTGGCCGCCGGCATGGCCATCGACGAGGCGGTGGCCTTCTTCACCGGCGAGACCCGCCGCCACAAGTCTTATCCGATCGTCGATGGGCGCGGGCGCGTGGTCGGCATGGCCACCCGCGCCAACGTCCTGCGCTGGATGAGCGAGGGCGCGCACGAGGCCCAGAGCCTCGACGACCTGGCCTCGGACGCCGCGGTGGTGGTCGGCTATCCGGAGGAGAGCGTCGCCGATCTGGTGGTCCGGATGGTCCGCGCCGATGTCGGCAGGGTGGCGATCGTCGATCCGGCCAGCCGGGTGCTGATGGGCCTGATCGCCCGCAAGGACCTGATGCGGGTGCGCGGCCGCTCCAGCCGTCTCGAGTCCGACCGCCGGGCCTATCTCGGCCGCCGCCGCCCCAGGACAAAGCCTGTCCCGAGGCCGAAGCCCAAGGCTCGACCTTAAGCCGGCCCCATGCCCTTTTCGGCCAGTTCCCCGAGCGCCGCCGCGCTCTTGGCCAGATGCGTCAGGCCCATGCCGCGCAGGACGTCGGGGGCCTTGGAGAACTGGATGGCGTCGTAGCCGACGATTTCGATCCGGTTGCCCCACGGGTCGCGGAAATCGAGGAAGGGCCCAGGGAGCGCCTCGACCCCCGCCTCGGCCAGGGCGCGGCGAACCGCCTCCTTGTCATCGACCACCAGCCCGAAGTGGCGGCCGCCGTCGGCGCCCTGGGTGCGTCCCTTCTGGAGAGCCAGGAACTGGTCGCCAAGATCGATGAAGGCCATGGTTTCGCTCTTGCCGCGCAATTCGAAGGCGAACAGCCGCCCGTAGAAGGCCAGGGCCGCCTCGATGTCGCCCACCTCGAGGGCGACGTGGTTGAAGCCGACGGCGCGGGCTTTCTGGGACTTGGCCATGGAATCCTCTGGGGGGAAGCGGCTATCCTGCTCTGAAAGATAGGCGCCGTTCTCCCGCACTTCCAGCGCCTACGCCGGCGCGCCATGGCCCAGGCCCGCGCCACCACGAGGAGTTGGACCATGAGCCGCTGTGACGTTCTGATCGCCGGCGCCGGCCCCACCGGGCTGGCGCTGGCCCTGTGGCTCTCCAAGCTCGGCGTTGGGGTTCGAATCATCGACAAGGCCGCGGAACCGGGGACGACCTCGCGGGCCGTGGCGGTCCAGGCCCGCACCCTCGAACTCTACCGCCAGCTCGATCTCGCCGACGAGGTCGTCGCCCGCGGCCACAAGACGCCCGCCGTCAACCTGTGGGTCAAAGGCGCGAAAGCCGCGCGCCTGCCGTTCGAGACGATCGGCGCGGGCCTGACCCCATACCCGTTCCTGTTCATCTTCCCCCAGGACCAGCACGAGGGCCTGCTCATCGAGCGGCTGCTGGGGTTTGGGGTCGGCGTCGAGCGCGGCGTCGAACTGGTCGGCTTCGCGGATGAAGGCGACCGGGTGACCGCCCGGCTGCGGCGTTCGGACGGGAGCGAAGAGGTCTGCGAGGGCGCCTATATCGCCGGCTGCGACGGCGCCCGCTCGATCGTGCGCCAGACCATGGGCGCGGGCTTTCCCGGCGGCACCTACCGGCAGATCTTCTATGTGGCCGATGTCGAGGCGGCGGGCCCGGCGATCGACGGGGAGCTGCACGTCGATCTGGACGAGGCCGATTTCCTGGGCGTCTTCCCTATGGCGGGGCAGGGGCGGGCCCGGCTGATCGGCACGGTGCGCGACGAGAGGGCCGACCATCCCGAAACCCTGAGGTTCGAGGACGTGAGCGGTCGCGCGATCGAGAACCTGAAGGTCCAGGTGCGGCGGGTGAACTGGTTTTCCACCTACCACGTCCATCACCGGGTGACGGAGCACTTCCGCAAGGGTCGCGCCTTTCTGCTGGGCGACGCGGCGCACATCCACAGCCCCGCCGGCGGCCAGGGTATGAACACCGGCATCGGCGACGCCATCAACCTGGCCTGGAAGCTCGCCCAGGTTCTGGCCGGCCGGGCGGGCGACAGCCTGCTCGACAGCTATGAGGCCGAACGGATCGGCTTCGCCCGCCGGCTGGTGGCGACCACCGACCGGGTGTTCAGTTTCGCCACCGCCGAGGGACCGGTCGCGGACGCCCTGCGCACCCGCCTTGCCCCGCTGGTGATCCCCAGGGCCCTCGGCTTCGACGCCGCCCGTGAGTATTTGTTCCGGACGGTCAGCCAGATCACCCTGAACTACCGCGGCGGCCCGCTCAGTGTCGGCAAGGCCGGCCAGGTCCGGGGCGGCGACCGCCTGCCGTGGGCGCCGGCGGACGGCGGGGACAACTTCGCCACCCTCGCCGCGATGAGGTGGCAGGTTCACGTCTATGGGTCGGCCAGCGGCGAGCTGACCAACTGGTGCGCCGCGCGCGGCCTCGCTCTGCATGGGTTCGACTGGCGCGCCGAGCATGGGCTGGCGGGCTTGGCGCGCGACGCCCTCTATCTGCTGCGGCCCGACAGCTATGTGGCTCTCGCCGACCCGTCGGGCGAGCCGCGGACCCTGGAACGCTATTTCACCGAGCGTGGCCTGGCCTGATCGGCGCCGCTATTGCTCGACCGCCGGCGCAACCGACGGCGGCGGGCGGGCGTTGTGATGTTCGTGGCCCCTCGGGAGCCTCGAGAAAACGGAGATTCGCCATGAAACTCGTCCCCCTCGCCGGACTGGCCGCCCTGCTGGCGGCGGGATGCGGTTCGGCCGCCCTGGCCCAGAGCCAGTACCAGCCTTACGACAATCCGCCCAGCTACGACGGCCCGCCCAACTACGCGCCGGGCGAAAACCCAAACGTCCAGGCCGAACGGAACTACCAGGACCAGCGGAGCGTCTACGATGACCAGGTCGACGCCAATGCCCGCCAGAGAGACGACTACGCCGATCAGCGCGGCGCCTACGATCGGAACGCCGCCGGCTACCGATCCGACCGCCGCGCCTATCAACGCCAGTTGCGCGCCTATGAGCGGGCCCGCGCCGACTACGACGCCGAATACGGCCCCGGCGCCTATGAACGCTACTACGCCGTTCCCGTCGATCCGGACTACGACGGACCGAACTAGGGGTTGTGGGGTTACAGGCCGCGGCTAAATCGCCGGGTAACCAACCGCCCGCCCGCCGCCTTGGCTTGCGGCGGTTGGGAAATCGAAGGGTCGCTGAAACCGCCGACCCGCCAAGGCGTTCGGCCATGCGGCGCCCGACTTTTTCTCACCCGTAACTCTGCAACGCCCGCACCTCTAGCGTCCCTTCGGCCACCGCCCCGATCGCCTGGGCCGCGGCCAAGGCGCCGGCGGTGGTGGTGTAGTAGGGGATCTTCATCATCAAGGCCGTGCGGCGCAGAGAGAAGCTGTCTTCCAGGGACTGGCGCCCCTCGGTGGTGTTGAAGACGATCTGCACCTCGCCGTTCTTCATGGCGTCGACGATGTGGGGGCGGCCTTCCAGCACCTTCTTGACCGGCGTCGCGGCCAGGCCCTGGGCGGTGAGATAGGCATGGGTGCCGGCGGTGGCCAGGATCCGGAAACCCCGCGCCGCGAGCAGACGGGCCGGCTCGACGATCCACGGCTTGTCGGCCTCCTTCACCGAGACGAACACCCCGCCGCCGGCCGGCACGACGGTTCCCCCGGCCAGTTGGCTCTTGGCGAAGGCGCGGGCGAAGGCGGGCGCCATGTCCGCTTCGTCGGCGCGCCGCCAATCCAGGCCCATGACCTCGCCGGTGGAGCGCATCTCTGGCCCCAGCACCGTATCGACGCCCGGAAAGCGCGAAAACGGGAACACCGCCTCTTTCACCGCCACATGCTGATAGGGTGCGTCGGTCAGGCCGAAGCTGGCCAGGCTGACGCCCGCCATCACCTTGGCGGCGATCCCGGCAAGCGGCTTGCCGATGGTTTTCGCCACGAACGGCACGGTGCGGCTGGCCCGCGGATTGACCTCCAGCACGAAGATTCGGGGGTGTTCGGACAACGGTTCCTCGATCGCGAACTGCACGTTCATCAGACCTCGGACATTCAGCGCCCGCGCCATGGCCGCTGTCTGGCGCTTCAATTCGGCGATGGTCTCGGGGCGCAGGGAAAACGGCGGCAGGCAGCAGGCGCTGTCGCCCGAATGCACTCCGGCCTCCTCGATGTGCTCCAGCACCCCGGCCACGAACACCGTTTCGCCGTCGCAGAGTGCGTCGATGTCGATCTCGGTGGCGCGGGAGAGGTATTGGTCGATCAGCACCGGATGGGCGATCGAAATATCCCCGGCGTTCGAGATGTAACGGTCAAGCTGGTCGTTATCGCGGACAATCTCCATGCCGCGGCCGCCCAGCACATAGGAGGGCCGAATGACGACCGGGAAGCCGACCTCGTTGGCTTTTAGAATCGCTTGCGCCCAGTCGCGAGCGATGGCGCCCGCCGGCTGTTCGATGCCGAGACCCTCGAGCAGTCCCTGGAAGCGCTCGCGATCCTCGGCCAGATCGATGGCGTCGGGCGTGGTCCCCAAGATCGGCACGCCCGCCGCCTCCAGGGCGTGGGCCAGCCCCAGCGGCGTCTGTCCGCCGAACTGCACGATCACCCCCATCAGCTCGCCGCGCGACGCCTCCACGGCGATCAGCTCCAGCACGTCCTCGACCGTCAGCGGTTCGAAATAGAGCCGGTCGGAGGTGTCGTAGTCGGTGGAGACCGTCTCTGGATTGCAGTTGACCATGATCGACTCGACCCCGATCTGGCCTAAGGCGAAGGCGGCGTGGCAGCAGCAGTAGTCGAACTCGATCCCCTGGCCGATCCGGTTGGGGCCGCCGCCCAGGATGATCGCCTTGCGCGCCGAAGTGGGCTCGGCCTCGCATTGCGCCGGCCGCCCCAGGGGGCCGGTTTCATAGGTCGAATACAGGTAGGGCGTGATGGCCGCGAACTCGGCGGCGCAGCTATCGATGCGCTTGAAGACCGGACGTACCCCCACGGCGTGGCGCGCCGCCCGCACCTCGGCCTCCTTGCGGCCGGTCAGAGTCGCCAGGCGCGCGTCGGAAAAGCCCAGGGCCTTGATCCGGGTCAGCGCCGCTGGCTCGGCCGGCAGGCCGCCGGCCCTCAGGCCCGCTTCCTCGGCCACCAGGACCTCGATCTGGCGCAAGAACCACGGGTCGTAGGCGCAGGCGGCGCCGATCTCGTCCACGTCCAGGCCGTGGCGGAAGGCTTGGGCGATGACGCGCAGCCGGTCGGGGGTAGGGGTTCCCAGGGCGCGGACGATCGCCGCCCGCCCGGTCTCGACATCGTCCGCGCCGTCGATGGCGATCTCGTCCAGGCCGGCGAGGCCGGTCTCCAGCCCGCGCAGGGCCTTCTGCAGGCTCTCGGCGAAGGTGCGGCCGATGGCCATCACCTCGCCCACCGACTTCATCTGGGTGGTCAAATAGGGCGCCGCGCCGGGAAATTTCTCGAAGGCGAAGCGGGGAATCTTGGTCACCACATAGTCAATGGCCGGCTCGAAAGCGGCCGGCGTCGCGCCGGTGATGTCGTTGGTCAGTTCGTCGAGGCGATAGCCCACCGCCAGCAGGGCGGCGATCTTGGCGATGGGAAAGCCGGTGGCCTTGGAGGCCAGCGCCGAGGAGCGCGACACCCTGGGATTCATCTCGATCACCACCATCCGCCCGTCGGCCGGATTGACCGCGAACTGGACGTTCGATCCGCCGGTCTCCACCCCGATCTCCCGCAGCACGGCGATCGAGGCGGCGCGCATGCGCTGGTATTCCTTGTCGGTGAGGGTCAGGGCCGGCGCGACGGTGATCGAATCGCCGGTATGCACGCCCATGGGATCGATGTTCTCGATCGAGCAGACGACGATGCAGTTGTCCGCCACGTCGCGGACCACCTCCATCTCGTATTCCTTCCAGCCCAGGACGCTTTCCTCGATCAGCACCTCATGGGTGGGCGAGAGATCCAGCCCACGCTCGACGATGTCGCGGAACTCCTCGAGGTTGTAGGCGATGCCCCCGCCGGTCCCGGCCAGGGTGAAGGAGGGCCGCACGATCGCCGGCAGCCCGACCTCGAGCTGCGCCTCCAGCGCCTCTTCCAGGGTATGGGCGGCGCGCGACCTGGGGCTTTCCAGGCCGATGGCGTCCATGGCGGCGCGGAACTTGCCGCGGTCCTCCGCCTTGTCGATCACGGCGGCCCTGGCCCCGATCATCTCCACCTCGTATTTCGCCAGCGTCCCGGATTTTTCCAGGGCCAGGGCGCAGTTGAGCGCCGTCTGGCCGCCCATGGTCGGCAGCAGGGCGTCGGGCCGCTCGCGTTCGATAATCTGTTCGACGAAGGCCGGCGTGATCGGCTCGATATAGGTGGCGTCGGCGATATCCGGGTCGGTCATGATGGTCGCCGGGTTGGAATTGACCAGCACGATCCGGTAGCCTTCGGCGCGCAGCGCCTTGCACGCCTGCACCCCCGAATAGTCGAACTCGCACGCCTGGCCGATGACGATCGGCCCCGCGCCGATGATCAGGATGGAGGCGATGTCGGTCCGTCTGGGCATCGTTTCTCGCGCGCGCGAGCGGCCACGCGGGGGCGCGCGGCCTGGGCGGGTTGGGCATTCAGGCTAAGCGGCGGGTGTAGAGGTCGGCCGGCCGCGGCGCAAGCATAGCTTGGTTTCATGTCCCGCGATCACAAAATCGATTAAGGGGGTTGACTCCGGCCATCTTTTATTACCTTGTAACAATGTATCTCAGACAAGTGGGCCGTGGAGGGCACAATGATGCCGGTGATCCGAATTTCTGATTCAACGTGGGAACGACTAAAAAGACACGCCCGGCCGCTTGAGGATTCGGCCGAAGACGTGGTGAGGCTGGCGCTTGACGCCCTAGAGGGTGTCAGAACCGAAAAAGTCACCTTCCGGCGCGCTTCGGCAAGCCAAGATGCGAGCTCTAGGAAGTTGCCACAAAAAGAATTTCGCAAGCCGCTGATGGAGGCATTGCATACCTTAGGAGGTGGCGCGGATGTTAGCATGATCAAGGAAGTGATGTTGCCAAAGATGAAATCTCGGCTCGGCTCTGCCGATTATGCGGCAGTCTCAACTGGCGATCCTCGATGGTGGAATGCCATCTGCTGGGAACGGAATGATCTCGTAAAGGAGGGCCTTTTGCGGTCAGATTCCCGACGGGGCATCTGGGAACTTAGCGAACGTGGCGAGAAACTGGTTAAATCGCGGACGAAGTAGCACGCCTTTGGATTGTTAGGACGGAGCATTTATTCAGTAACCAACCTTTGATATAGTTGACCACTCAGAGTCTGTTTCGAAATTCGGCAACCGGCGCGCTCTCTGACGTGACCCCCATTTCTCATCCAGCCATAACGAGAGTCCCGGGTTGATCTGAGCCTTCGTGTGGGTGGCTGGCAAGAGCCCGGTGCGCGGAACCCTCATGTCGTGCAGCGCTCCGGGCGGTCTCTCCGCGTAGAGTGC
>JBBRQW010000093.1:0-11633 GCA_038225765.1 Caulobacterales bacterium
CCGGCGTAGCGGCGCCCCGCGCCGCCCAGCACCTTGATGCACATGACGCGGCGGGCGCCGGAGTTGTCGGCGACCTCGAGGTTGGTCTGCATCTGGATCATGGTTCAGGTCCTTCCCGCCTCACGCGCCGGCTCGGACGTCTTGGCGCCGGGCTTGGGAAGCACTTCCCAGGTCTTCAGCTTGGATTTTGGCGCGCACTCGACGATGCGCGCCTGTTCGCCGGCCTTGTATGCGTTGGTCTCGTCGTGGGCGTGGTACTTCTTGGAGCGCCGCACCGTCTTCTTGAGCAGAGGGTGCAGGAAGGTGCGCTCGACCTTCACGATCACCGTCTTGTCGCCCTTGTCCGAGACGACCAGGCCTTCGAGCATTCGCTTTGGCATTCTAGGACTTCTTTTGTCTTGGGGCGGGCGGGCCCTTGGCGCTCAGGACGGTCTTGATGCGCGCGATATCGCGGCGCACCACTTCCACGCGGTGGGTCTTTTCGAGTTGGCTGGTGGCCGCCTGGAAGCGCAGGTTGAACTGCTCCTTCTTGAGCGAGAGAAGTTGGTCGGTGAGCTGGTCGGCCGTCAGGCGCCGCACGTCTTCGATCTTCATGGGGCGCCCTCCGCGGCGAGCGCCAGGCGGGTGACGATGCGGGTCTTCACCGGCAGCTTGGCGGCCCCCAGGCGCAGGGCCTCACGAGCCACCTCGTCGGTGACGCCATCGACCTCGAACATGATTCGCCCAGGCGCCACGCGCGCGGCCCAGTATTCCACCGCGCCCTTGCCCTTGCCCATCCGCACCTCGGCCGGCTTGTCGCTCACCGGCACGTCGGGGAAGATGCGGATCCACACCCGGCCCTGGCGCTTCATCTGGCGGGTGATGGCGCGGCGGGCGGCCTCGATCTGGCGCGCGGTGATGCGTTCGGGTTGAACCGATTTGAGCCCATGGGAGCCGAAATTCAACGCGAAGCCGCCCTTGGCCAAGCCATGAATCTTGCCCTTGAACTGCTTGCGATATTTGGTCTTTTTCGGAGAAAGCATGGTCTAGGGCCCTCTACGCCGCCGCCGCGTCGCGACGGCCCTGGCGCGGGGCGCGGTCGGGGCGATCGCCGCGCCCTTCACGGCCGCCGCCCTCGCCGGCCGGGCCCGATTCGCTGGCCAGACGCTTGTCCAGGGCCATGGGATCGTGCTCCAGCACTTCGCCTTTGAAGATCCAGGTCTTCACCCCGATGATGCCGTAGGTGGTCTTGGCCTCGGTAAAGCCGTAGTCGATGTCGGCGCGCAGGGTGTGACGCGGGACCCGGCCTTCATGGTAGGATTCGGCCCGGGCGATTTCCGCGCCGCCCAATCGGCCAGCCACCTCGATCCGAACGCCCTTGGCCCCCAGGCGCATGGCCGATTGCATGGACCGCTTCATGGCCCGGCGGAAAGCGATCCGCCGCTCGAGCTGCTGGGCGATGTTTTCGGCCACCAACTGGGCGTCGGTTTCGGGCTTGCGGATCTCGACGATGTTGAGGTGCACCTCGCCTTCGGTCATGGCCGAAAGATCCTGGCGCAGCTTCTCGATGTCGGCGCCCTTCTTGCCGATGATCACGCCCGGACGGGCGGCGTAGATGGTCACCCGGCAGCGCTTGTGCGGGCGCTCGATGATGATCCGCGAAACCCCCGCCTGGGCCAGCCGCTTCTTGAGCATGGCGCGCAGGCGGATGTCGTCGTGCAGCAGGCGGGCGTATTCGTGGCCGGCGGCGAACCAGCGGCTGTCCCAGGTCCGGTTGATGCCCAGGCGCAGGCCGATCGGATTGACTTTCTGACCCATCAGGCGGCCTCACTCAGCTCGCGGAGCACGATGGTGATCTCGGAAAACGGCTTTTCGATCCGCGACGAGCGGCCCCGCGCCCGGGCGGAAAAACGCTTCATCACCAGATTCTTGCCGACGAAGGCCTCGGCGACGATCAGATTGTCGATGTCGAGGCCATGATTGTTCTCGGCGTTGGAGATCGCCGAATAGAGCGCCTTGCGTACGTCGATGGCGATGCGGCGGGGGCTGAACTGCAATTCGTTGAGCGCCCTTTGCACCTTCAACCCGCGGATGGACTGGGCCACGAGATTGAGTTTGCGGGCGCCGGTTCGCAAGGTGCGCACCTTGCTCATCGCCTCGGCCGGTTTCAGCCGCCGCTCCTTGGCTTGCTTGCTCATGCTACTTTCTCTTGGCCTTCTTGTCGGCGGCGTGGCCGGGGAAGTAGCGGGTGGGCGCGAATTCGCCGAACTTCATTCCCACCATGTCTTCGCCGACCAGCACGGGGACGTGCTTTTGGCCGTTGTGGACGCCAAAGGTCAGGCCGACGAACTGGGGCATGATGGTCGAGCGCCGCGACCAGGTCTTGATCACATCCTTGCGTCCGGTCGCCTGAACCGCTTCCGCCTTCTTCAGCAGATAGCCATCGACGAACGGGCCTTTCCAAACCGAGCGGGTCATCCCTAGCGGGCCTTCTTCACGTGACGGCTGCGGATGATGAACTTGTCCGTGGCCTTGTTGGATCGGGTCTTGCTGCCCTTGGTGGGCTTGCCCCAGGGCGTGACCGGGTGACGGCCGCCGGAGGTGCGCCCCTCGCCGCCGCCATGCGGGTGATCGATGGGGTTCATGGCGACGCCGCGCACGTGCGGGCGGCGGCCCTTGTGGCGAACCCGGCCGGCCTTGCCGAGAACCTCGTTCATGTGGTCGGGATTGGACACCGCGCCGACCGTGGCCATGCAGGTGTCCTGGACCATGCGCAGTTCGCCCGAGCCGAGGCGGATCTGGGCGTAGCCCGCGTCGCGGCCGACCAGCTGGGCGTAGGCCCCGGCCGAGCGGGCGATCTGGCCGCCCTTCATGGGCTTCAATTCGACATTGTGGACGATGGTGCCGATCGGCATTCCCCGCAGGGGCGAAGCGTTGCCCGGCTTCACATCGACCTTCTCGGCGGCGATCACCTCGTCGCCGGCCTTCAGGCGCTGCGGAGCGAGGATATAGGCCAGCTCGCCGTCGGCGTATTCGATCAGGGCGATGAAGGCGGTGCGGTTGGGGTCGTATTCGAGATGGCGCACGGTGGCGGCGACGCCCCATTTGCGGCGCTTGAAATCCACGATCCGGTAGAGCCGCTTGGCCCCGCCGCCGCGAAAGCGCACCGCGATGCGCCCGCCGCCGCCTCGGCCGCCTGACTTGGTCAGCCCTTCGACAAGCGCCTTGACCGGGCGTCCCTTGTGAAGCTCGGAGCGATCGACCAGCACCAGGGCGCGGCGCGAGGGCGAGGTCGGATTGAAGTTCTTCAGAGCCATGATCGCTAGAGCCCCGTGGTGATGTCGATGGATTGGCCCTCTTGCAGGGTCACGATGGCCTTCTTGACGTCAGAGCGGCGGCCCGGGCGGCCCCGGAAGCGCTTTGTCTTGCCCTTCTGGATCAGGGTGTTGACCTTGGTCACCTTGACCTTGAACAATTCCTCGACGGCGACGGCGATCTCATCCTTGGTGGCGTCGAGGGCGACGCGGAAGATCACCTTGTTCTGCTCGGAAAGGACGGTCGCCTTTTCGGTGATCAGGGGGGCGAGAATGGTGTCGTAGTGGCGGGGCGTCACGGCCATCACGCGGCCTCCTTGCCGGCGAAGCGCGCCTGGATGGCGTCCACCGCCGCCCGGGTCAGCACCAGGGTCTCGCGGCGCAGGACGTCGTAGACGTTGAGTCCGGCGTCGGGCAGCACGTCCACGTTGGGAATGTTGCGGGCGGCGAGCTTGAAGTTGGCCTCGACGGCGGGGCCGGCGATGACCAGGGCGTTCTTCAGCCCCATGGCCGCGAAGCGATCCCTCAAGGCGGCGGTCTTGGGTTCGGCCAGGCTCGCCGCGTCCAGCACGATCAGGGCGCCGGCTTTCACCTTGGACGACAGGGCGTGGCGGAGCGCCAGGGCCCGGACCTTCTTGGGCAGGCCGATTTCGTGGCTGCGGACCACCGGGCCGTGCGCCTTGGCCCCGCCGACGAACTGGGCGGCCCGCCGCGAGCCGTGCCGGGCGCCGCCGGTGCCCTTCTGTTTGTACATCTTCTTGCCGGTCAGGGAGACCTCGTTGCGGACCTGGATCTTGTGGGTGCCGGCGCGCCGTTTGGCCAGTTGCCAGGTGACGCAGCGCTGCAGGATGTCGCCGCGGATTTCGGCGATGCCGAAAATATCGTCGGGCAGGTCCATCGAGCCGCCCTTGCCGCCGTCCAGGGCGATCACATCGATCTTCATGTCTCGGCCCCCTCGGCGGTCGCCGGCGACGGTTCGGTCGGCGTTTCGGCGGGCGGCTTGGCCGGCCCCTTGATCGCGCCGGGCGTCGGCAGATCGGCGGGGGCGGCGCTCTTCACCGCATCCCTTATCCGCACGAACGTCCCTTCGGTCCCCGGAACGGCGCCCTTGATGAGAATAAGACCGCGCTCCACGTCGACGCGGAACACGGTCAGATTGAGGGTGGTCACCCGGTCCTGGCCCATGTGGCCGGCCATGTGCTTGCCCTTGAACACCTTGCCCGGATCCTGGCGCTGGCCGGTCGAGCCGTGGGCGCGGTGCGATACCGAGACCCCGTGGGTGGCGCGCATGCCGCCGAAGTTCCAGCGCTTGATGGCCCCGGCGAAGCCCTTGCCGACCGTCACCCCGGCCACATCGACCTTCTGGCCGGGCCGGAAGTGATCGGCGGTGAATTCCGCCCCGACCTCGATGAGATTGTCCTCGGAGACCCGGAACTCGGCCACGAACCGCTTGGGCTCGACCAGAGCCTTGGCGAAATGGCCGCGCTCGGCCTTGCTGGTGTTCTTCGCCTTCTTGGCTCCCGCGCCCAGTTGCAGGGCGACATAGCCATCCTTGTCCTGGGTCCGTTGGGCCGTGACCTGGCAGCCTTCGAGGCTGAGCACGGTCACGGGCACATGGGTCCCGGCCTCGTCGAAGAGGCGGGTCATGCCCAACTTCTTGGCGATCACGCCGGTGCGCATCGGCTTCGCCTCCACCTTAAAGCTTGATCTCGACGTCCACCCCGGCAGACAGGTCGAGCTTCATCAGCGCGTCCACGGTCTGCGGAGTTGGATCGACGATATCGAGCACGCGTTTGTGCGTGCGGATTTCGAACTGCTCGCGTGACTTCTTGTCGATGTGCGGCGAGCGGTTGACGGTGAAGCGTTCGATCAGGGTCGGCAGGGGGATCGGGCCCCTGACGGTGGCGCCGGTGCGCTTGGCGGTGTTGACGATCTCGCGGGTGGAATGATCCAGTATGCGGTGATCGAAGGCCTTGAGCCTGATGCGGATGTTCTGACGATCCATATCGCTCTACTATTTCCCTTCAAGGCTCGGTGAGCCCGCGCGCGCCAGACCGTTTCAAAGACCAGCCCGCCCGACCCTAAAGGGCCGGACGAACGCGAAAAGCCCGCAAAAACGAATGGCCCGCGCGGAAACCCGCGGGGGCCGTCACCCAAGCTGAACGGCCGAAGGGGCCGCCCTTGCTCAGGCTCGCCTCGCGAACCGCGTCTGCCTTTCGGGTTTTCCCTCCAGGCACAGCCGGTTCAACAAAGAGCGCGGTCCATACCCGCCGAGGCGCAGCGCGTCAACCCGCCGGTAGGCGTTCGCTTTTCGCGCGGCCATGGAATCGCGTAACAAGCGTTCATGGTTGCCAAACTGCACGCCTGGAACATAATGAGAACATGGGCGACGGCCTCCAGACCGTTATCGAACCGGTCCCCGGCGAGGCGACCCTCGCGATCCGCGGATCGACGATCTTCCTGGGCGACGCCCTGACCGTCCTGCGCCGGATGCCCAGCGGCGTGGCCCGCTGCATCGTGACGTCCCCCCCCTATTGGGGGTTGCGAGACTATGGCCTCGCCGAGCAGATCGGGGCCGAAGAGACGCTTCCGCAATTCATCAACAAGCTGGTGGGCGTATTCGCCGAAGCTCGTCGCGTGCTCGCCGATGACGGTTCCTTGTGGCTCAACATCGGAGACGGCTACACCAGCGGCAATCGAGGCTACCGGGCCTCCGACAAAAAGAATCCCGCCCGCGCCATGGAGGTGCGTCCCGACACGCCGCCGGGGCTGAAGCCCAAGGACCTGCTCGGCGTTCCATGGCGGCTGGCCTTCGCGCTTCAGGCGGACGGCTGGTATCTGCGCAGCGACACGATCTGGAACAAACCCAATGCGATGCCCGAGAGCGTCAGGGACCGGCCCTCGCGGTCGCACGAATACATCTTCATGCTCACCAAGTCGGAGAAATACCACTACGATTGGGAATCCGCGCGCGAAATGGCGGATGGCGGCGGCTATCGCAACCGTCGCTCGGTCTGGACCATCAACACCCGGCCATTCCCCGGCGCCCACTTCGCGACCTTTCCCCCCGACCTGGTGCGCCCCTGCATCCTGGCGTCGACGGCCGCGGACGACTTCGTGCTGGACCCTTTCTTTGGCTCCGGAACGGTCGGCGTGGTGTGCCGCGAGGAGGCGCGCAACTATATCGGGATCGAACTCAATCCCGAATATGTGGCCATCGCCGCGTCGCGGTTGCACGGTCACCTAAAGACAGGGCGGCGGCTCAGGGCGGTCGGCTGATTCCGGTCATGCGATTTCCCTCGCCAAACCTTCAGATCGGCTTTGCCCTGAAGCTTCAGGCTCTGCGTTCAACGGCTCTGCAGGAAGGCCTGCTGGAGACGATGCAAGGCTTGGACGTCGCCGCCGTCGATCGCGAACTGAGCGAACTTACGACGCCCGGCGCCCTGTCGAAAATGGCTGGAGCGGGACTACGCGGCGAACTCCTCTTCGCCACGCCGACGGTGCTCCGCGCCGCCCCCAAGCTCCTGGCGTATTATCGGCTTTTGCTCGGCTACAGCCAGAAGGACTTCTATAGCGGACCTGCCAAATAAGGCGGGACGCGACGCATCGAATATCTACAACCGCCTGGGCGAAGCGGAAAAGAGTCACAACTCAGCCCGCGCGAGCGGCTTTACGCAGTGTTGGACCATCGTGAACGTCGATCCTTTCGACCTGAAGATCGCGGCGGTGAAATCGCCCAACACCGACAGGTTCTACAATCTGGCGCAACTCAAGGCCGGCCAGGGCGGCATCTACGAGGACTTCCGCGAGCAGCTCGCCGCCTTGATTGGGATCGCGGACTCGCGACGGGCTAGGAAGGCCCCGCAGCGCGCCCGCTAGCGCGCCGCCCGCGAAGGCGCCCCGCCTCTTGCCGTCAAGGCCTCGGGCGGCGACACTAGGGGCGGCCATCACCGGCGGGCGCGGCATGGGGTTCAAGGCGATGCCGGAGCGGCGGAGGCAGGGGCGGTGAGCGGCAGGAGGGACAACGGCCGCAACGCCATCGGCCTGGTGCTGTCGACCGCCCTCCACGCCATCCTGATCGGCATTGTCATCAACCAGGCGCCGCCGGAATACCAGTTTCGCGAAGCGATCGTGCCGCCTCCGGCGATGAATGTGGAGATCGTCTCCCTGCCGCCCATGCCGCCGATCGAACCGCCGAAGGTCGAGCCGCCCAGGGCGAAGCCCGAGCCCACGCCGACGCCGCCGAAGCCCTCGCCGCCCAAGATCGAGCAGCCGAAGCTGGAGCCGGCCAAGCCGCAGCCGCCCAAACCGGCGCCGGCCAAACCGACTCCGGCCAAGCCCAGCCCGCCCAAGCCTTCGCCCCTGCCGGCCCCGGTGGCCCCCTCCCCCGCGCCCACCACGCGCCCGGCCCCCAAACCTCAGGCGACCATCGTCAAATCGACGCCGATCCAGGCGTCCGTCCAGGCCGCGCCGGTCGAACGGCCGAGCCCGCTCAACATCCACAAGGCGCTCATGGCGGCGCCGGCGGGTGTCCCGATCCTGCCCATGGCCCCCGCCGCCGGGCCGGCCGGCAAGCCCGGATCGTCCGCCGGCGGCGCGGCGGCGGCGGCGGCGGCGGCCGGGGCCGCCGGAACGTCTCGGCTCAATGGCCTGAGCCCCTATCCCTATGGCGCCATGCCCAGCGGCGGCCCCGGCCTTCGCGGCACCCTGGTCGGCTGCGCCAACGCCGAGGCGGTGCGCCTGAGCGGGGCCGAGCGCGCCCACTGCAACGAGCGGTTCGGGGTGGACATCAGCCACGCCCCGGCGCTGGACACTATCTCCAGAACCAAGCGCGCGGAGTTCGACAAGGCGGCCGACCGTGAGGAAGCCAACCGCAAATACCGCGACGCCACCGCCACCGTCGGGGCGCCCGCCGACCCCGGCGGCATCGCCCACGGCCCGGCGTCCAGCGAGGTCTTCAAGCACAACGCCGGCGATCCCCAGTAACAAGGGCGGCGGCGGGCCGACCGCTTGCCTCTAGCGCCTGATGCGTTTGCACGGAACAGATGCCGACGCTGAATCAGGCTCTATACTCTTGAGCCTAGATGGTCGCGGCGTATTCCGCCGAAATGTCCTTGCCGGTGTAGTCGGGCATCAAGCTCGCCGACACCAAGCTCACCACCGCGCAGGCGGCGATATAGATCGCGATGGCATAGGGGGTATGGTAGGCGGCCAACAGGGCGGTGGCGATCAGCGGCGCCGGGCCGCCGGCGACGATCGAGGCCAGTTGATAACCGAGCGAGGCGCCGCTGTAGCGCAGGCGCGGGGTGAACGCCTCGGCGATCAACGCCGCCTCCGGACCGTAGGTCATGCTGGTTGGAATCAGCGACAGGACGATGGCGACGAACACCGCCACCGGATTGGCGCTGTTCAGCATGCCGAAATAGACAAAACCGAACAGGCCGGTGACCGCCGCGCCGATCATGAACATCTTCCGTCGCCCGATGCGATCGGAGATGTGGCCCGCCAGCGGGATGGCGATGAACGACAGGCAGGAGGCGACCAGCACGGCCGCCAAAATCAGGTCGCGCGACATCTTCAAGACGCCGACGCCATAGGCGAACACGAAGGCGGTGAAGATGTAGAACGGCGCCTGCTCGGCCATGCGCAGCAGGGCGCAAAGGACGATCTCGCGCGGTTGCTTCCTGATCGCCTCGACGATGGGCGCCCGTTCGATCCTTTTCGCCGCGACGAGTTCGCGAAAAACCGGCGTTTCGAGAACGCCCAGGCGAATCCACAGGCCGATGCCGATCAGGACGATGCTGAGAAAGAACGGCACACGCCAGCCCCAGGAGGCGAATCCTGGGCCCGACCAGGCGCTCACCGCGAGGATCACCAGGTTCGACAGGAACAGGCCCGCCGGCACGCCAAATTGCGGCCATGACGCGACAAGGCCGCGGTTGCGGTTTCCGCGCGCCCATTCCATCGAGATCAGAACCGATCCGCCCCACTCGCCGCCGACTCCGATACCCTGAACCATCCGCAGAACGATCAGGATGACCGCGCCCCAGGCCCCGATCGAGGCGTAGCTGGGGACGAAGCCGATGAGGAAGGTCGCCGCGCCCATCAGCATCAAGGTGGCGATCAAGGTCGCCTTGCGGCCGATGCGGTCGCCGTAGTGTCCGAAAATCGCCGCCCCGATCGGCCGGCCGAGAAATCCGACGAAATAGGTGCCGAACGCCGCCAGCGTCCCGGTCAAGGGATCTTGAGTGGGGAAGAAGAGTTTGGGGAAAATCAGCCCGGCGGCGGTGCCATAGATGAAGAAGTCGTACCACTCGATCGTGGTGCCGACCGTGGCGGCGATCGCCGCCTTGCGCAGTTGCGCCTTCGCCTCGACGTCCGAAAGCGCGCCGTGACCTCCGGCGACGGCCATGGTTGACCCCCTGAAGCGAAACGGACGAGGCTGCCGCTCTACGCTCCCACTTTCTCCGCTTCAACCGCCGCCGCGATCGCCTCCGGCAGCGGCTCCATGACCAGCGGCACGGCGCGGCTCGCGGCGAGGACTTCGTCGCGCTTGGCGGCGATGCGTTGCAGGCCGCGCAGGTAGGAGCCGGTGCCAGCCGGGATCAGGCGCCCGACGATGACGTTCTCCTTGAGGCCTTCCAGGGTGTCGCGCTTGCCGTGCACCGCCGCGTCGGTGAGGACGCGGGTGGTTTCCTGGAACGAGGCCGCGGAGATGAAGCTGCGGGTCTGCAAGCTGGCCTTGGTGATCCCCAGCAGCACCGGCTGGGTGAGCGCCGGCCGGCCTCCCTTGCGGGCCGTGGCCTTGACGTTCTCCTCGTCCACCTCGGGTTTGTCCAGATGGTCGCCTTTCAGCAGGCCGGTGTCGCCCGGCTCCATGATCTCGACCTTCTGCAGCATCTGACGGACGATGGTCTCGATGTGCTTGTCGTTGATCGGCACGCCCTGCAGGCGGTAGACCTCCTGGATCTCGTTGACCAGGAAATCGGCCAGGGCCTCGATGCCCAGGATACGCAGGATATCGTGCGGGTCGGGGTTGCCGTCGATGATGTATTCGCCCTTGCGGATCGAGTCGCCGTCGTGGACGGCGATGTGCTTGGCCTTGGGGATCAGGAACTCCACCGCCTCGCCCTCTTCGGGGGTGATCTTGATGCGGCGCTTGTTCTTGTAGTCGCGGCCGAATTCCACCCGGCCGTCCATCTCGGCGATCACCGCGCAGTCCTTGGGCCGGCGAGCCTCGAAGAGCTCGGCCACCCGGGGCAGGCCGCCGGTGATGTCGCGAGATTTGGCGCTTTCGGTGGGCAGGCGGGCCAGCACTTCGCCGGGCTTGGCCTCGTCGCCGTCGCCGACGGAAAGGATGGCGCCGACCGGCAGCAGGTAGCGGGCCTCGCCGCCGTTGGCCAGGCGCTTGTAGGCGCCGTCGGCGTCCAGAACCGCGACGCTGGGGCGCAGGTCGGAACCGCGGGTGGAAGCGCGCCAATCGATGACCACGCGGTTGGAGATGCCGGTCGCCTCGTCCGCCTCCTCGCGCACCGAGATGCCCTCGACCAGATCCTCGAAGCGCACCTTGCCGGGCACCTCGGTGATGATCGGGGTGGTGTAGGGATCCCATTCGGCGAAGCGCATGCCGCGCTTGACCTTGGCCCCGTCCTTGACCTTCAGGCGGGCGCCGTAGGGCGGCTTATAGGACTCGCGATCGACCCCATCGACCTGAATGGCGATGGCCAGGTTGCGGCTCATGACGATCACGTCGCCATCGGGGGCGACGACCGTATTGCCGGGCGACAGCTTCAGGACGCCGTCGTTGGCGGCCTCGAAAAAGGACTGTTCGGCCACCTGCACCGCCCCGCCGATGTGGAAGGTGCGCATGGTGAGCTGGGTGCCCGGCTCGCCGATCGACTGGGCGGCGATGACGCCCACCGCCTCGCCGATATTGACCGGCGTGCCTCGGGCCAGATCGCGGCCGTAGCAGGCGCCGCAGACGCCGACCTTGGATTCGCAGGTGAGCACCGAGCGGACCTTGGCTGATTGCACGCCGGCGTTCTCGATGGCGTCGATGGCGTCCTCGTCCAGATAGGCGTCGGCGGCCACCACGATCTCCTCGCCGCCCGGCTTCTTGATGGCCTCGGCGCTGAACCGGCCGAGCACGCGCTGGGCCAGGGAGACCTGGACCTCGCCGCCTTCGGCCACCGCCCGCAGCGTGATACCGCGCGACGTGCCGCAATCCTCCTCGGTGATGATGCAATCCTGGGCGACGTCGACCAGGCGGCGGGTCAGATAGCCGGAGTTGGCGGTCTTGAGCGCCGTATCGGCCAGGCCCTTTCGCGCCCCGTGGGTGGA
>JBBRQW010000094.1:0-11111 GCA_038225765.1 Caulobacterales bacterium
CTCAACGGCCACGCCATCTGGGCCATCTACCGCTTCGAGATGGCCCGCACCCTGCGCACCCTGGGCCAGAGCATCCTGGCCCCGGTGATCTCCACCTCGCTCTATTTCGTGGTGTTCGGGGCGGCGATCGGCTCGCGGATCAGCGCCGTCGATGGGGTGAGCTACGGCGCCTTCATCGTGCCGGGGCTGCTGATGCTGTCGCTGCTCACCCAGAGCATCGCCAACGGCTCGTTCGGCATCTTCATGCCGAAGTTCTCCGGCACCATCTACGAGGTGCTGTCGGCCCCGATCTCCTTCGTCGAGATCCTGATCGGCTATGTCGGCGCCTCGGCCACCAAGTCGATCGTCCTTGGGCTGATCATCCTCATCACCGCCCGCCTGTTCGTGCCGTTCCACATCGCCCACCCGCTCATGACCGCCCTCTTCCTCACCCTGACCTCGGTGACCTTCAGCCTGTTCGGCTTCACCCTGGGCATCTGGGCCGACGGCTTCGAGAAGCTGCAGATCGTGCCGGCCCTGATCGTCACCCCCCTGACCTTCCTGGGCGGCAGCTTCTACTCCATCGCCATGCTCCCCGCCCCCTGGCGTCAGATCACCCTGTTCAACCCGGTGGTCTATCTGATCAGCGGCCTGCGCTGGAGCTTCTACGGCGTCGCCGACGTGTCGGTGGGGGTGAGCCTGGCCATGACCCTGGTGTTCCTGGCGGGGTGCCTGGCGGTGGTGGGGTGGATGTTCAGGACGGGGTACCGGCTGAAGGCGTGAGGGGGGCCATCGGAAGGAGATTCGACTTGCCATTTCCTGTATACCGGCCAATGAGCCGGAAGAAGCAAAATACCGGCCCAGATTGGATCGACCCGGATGACGCGCCCGAACTCGACGACCACTTTTTCGACAACGCCGAGATCCGGGCCGGCGCGAGGCTGGTTCGGGCCGCCACCGACACCCTGGCCCGCCGCGGACGCCCGCCGATGGAGGCGTCGTCCCGCCGCAAACCGGTTTCACTGAGACTTTCGCCGCGGGTCCTGGACTATTTCCGCCGGAGCGGACCAGGCTGGCAGTCGCGGATCAGCGACATTCTGGAGCGGCACGTCGAAGGCGGGATGGAGGGAGGGGGGTGATTTCGTGACAGGGGCTCCTGTCCCCGTTTCATTTTCGTGATCCCGGAAAATGCGACTGTTGCCCCCGTCCTGTCGCTGGCGCATCACACGCTCGGCACGCCCGCATCAAATGGCCGGCTAGGAGACTGTAGAAATGGACGACTTTCTCCAACGCGCGTTCGCGGACGGCCATCTGCGGTTGGAAGCCAGCGGGCGCGGCGAGCGCATCATCTACACGGCAGTTGGACGGCCCGAACGCTGGTCCGACCCGGAGGAAAAGGTTCGCGCCGGGTACTATGCGGAGCTGATCTATCGCTATGATTACGCTCCGCAACGCATCGGCGTCGAGATCACCGTTCCCGACCGCTCGCCCAACGATTTCGCCGACCTCGTCGTGTTCGAGGACGATGAGCGCAAACGCCCCTATGCGGTGATCGAGTGCAAAGCCGAGAGCTACGGCGGCCGTCCGATTTCGGACGCCATTTTCAATCAGTCGGTCGAACAGGCCTGGGGCAATGGAAACGCGCACAAGTTCCGCGCCAAATATGTCGGCGTCGTCGCCGGGGCCACCCGCCGCTTCCTCGATTGCGACGTCAAATTCGGCGCGCTGGAACGCGACAGCAACCAGGTCGCCGATTTGCCGATCAAATACGGCAAGCCGCCCGCCTACAAATACGCCAAGGGACCACCGCTTGGGCTGCGCGACATCGCCCCGGTCGATAAAGGCGACCTGATCGCCGCCATCGACAAGACCCACCAGACCCTATGGGGCGGCGGTCGCCTGTCGCTTCCGGCGGCGTTCGGCGAGTTCTGCAAAATCATCTTCGTCAAGGTGCGGGACGAAAAACGGGTCGATGAAGGCCCTGTCGGCACGCCCTACGAATTCCAGATCAAGACCGACGAGCCCGCCTCCGAACTGGGCACCCGCATCCGGGCGCTCTACGCCGCCGAAATGGCCCGCGAGCCGGATGTGTTCTCCGAACCGATAAAGGTCGACGACGCCACGCTCAAAATGTGCGTCGCCCACCTCGAAAGCATCAACTTCAGCGCCACCGACCTCGACACCAAGGGGGTCGCCTTCGAGCGGTTTCTGGACGGCTTCTTCAAGGGCGATTTCGGCCAGTATTTCACGCCTCGCGAGATCATCCAGTTCTGTGTCGCGATGTTGCCGCCCTCGGCCGACGATTACGTCCTCGACACCTCGTGCGGCTCGGGCGGATTCCTGCTTTACGCCATGGATCACGTTCGTCACGGCGCGCGCGCCATCACCAGCGAAGTCGCGCGTTTCCGCAAGTGGCACGACTTCGCCGAAAAGCGGCTGTTCGGAATCGAAATCAACGACGAGATCAGCCGTGTCGCCAAGATGAACATGATCCTGCACGACGACGGCCACACCAACGTCGTCGCCGCCGACGGGCTGGAGGATTGGCCGGCGCTGGAAAAGCGCAATCCACGCCTCCGGCCGGCGATGTTCGATATCGTCCTGACCAACCCGCCGTTTGGCGCCGTGGTCAAGGCGGCGGAGAAGGGCCAAGCCTATATCGAGCGCTTCGAATTGAGCCGCCACCTGGGCAAGCCCGCCGGTGACACCGGCGTGAAGCAAAAGGCGGGCAAGGCCGCCGTCAAACAGCGCGCCAGCGTCAAGACCGAAATCCTGTTCCTCGAACGCATCCATGATTTTCTGAAACCCGGCGTCGGCCGCGCCGCCATCGTCGTTCCCGACGGCATCCTCACCAACGGTTCGTTGCAAGGGGTGCGCGACTGGCTGATGGACCGCTTTCAGATCCTGGCCGTGGTGTCGCTGCCGCAGGAGGCGTTCCAGCATTCCGGCGCGAGCGTGAAGGCGTCGCTGCTGTTTGTCCGCCGCCGGGCGGCCGACGAGACGCCGAGCGACGACGAAGCCATCTTCATGGCCGCGCCGGCCAACATCGGCTACGACGCGACAGGCCGCGACACCTACAAGATCGAAGTGCTGTCAACCGACGACGAGGTCGGCGAGCGGCGCGTCCGCAAGCAGCACGATCTATTCACCCATGAGGCTGTCGAGACGTTGACGGCGGCGGGCAAGTGGGAAGAGGCCAGCCACGACGCGCCGCTTGCCCACGAGGGCGTACTCGGCGCCTGGGCGCGGTTCCAGGCGCGGCCCGCCGATTTTTTCGTCTAAGCCCCGCCGAACGCGCCGTCCAAGCCGGCGCCTTTTCGGTTCGACGGGGCGATTTGTCCGAGAGGCTTGATCCTCATTTCTTTCATGTGGAGTTTTCTGACGCCGTTCGCCGCATTCGAGCGGCGGGCAAGCACGCCCCGTTGGGGCGCGTTGTCACTATCTCCGATGAAACCCGCGACCCTGCCACTCTGGATGAGAAAACCTTCCGCTACATAGAAATCGGAACGGTAGGCATCGGAACCGACAGCTACGAGGCTGTTGAGTTGTCAACGGCCAAAGCGCCGAGTCGGGCGCGGATGCTAACGCGGCAGGGGGACATTTTGCTCTCGACAACTCGCCCTGATCGAGGCGCGATTGCCCGCCTTCGCAAGGAAGACGACATGGCGATCGCCTCCACTGGCTTCGCCGTTCTACGGTCGCCCCGGAACATCGGGCGAGACGCGCTATTCGAGGTGCTGCAGACCAGCGCGGTGACGCTGCAGTTGCGACAGCGCAGCAGCGGCGGCGCGTACCCCGCCATCACGATTCCCCAGCTTGAGCGCGTACTTGTTCCTTTACTGGATGAGAGCGAGGCAACGGCCCTGCTCGCTCAACTCGACGCGGCGCGGGCCGAGCGCGACGCGGGGCTGGCGGCGGCGGAAGCGTCGCTTGCCGGGCTGGACGGTTTCATTCTGGGTGAGCTGGGGCTTGCCCTTGCGCCGCCTGACGGCCCCACCGGCCCCTTCGCCATTCGCTGATCCGACGCGCGCCGGTCGCGCGTCGATGCGGAATTTCATTCGGCTCGCTTCCGGCAACTGAGGCGCCGCATCGAGTCGGGTCCCTTTGCCGCCTGGTCTGTCGGCGAGCTATGCCAACCCCTTGTTTCCGGGTTTGCCGCGGGTGGAGGAGATCAAGCTGAAGAAGCCGACGGAATACCGCACCTGTGGCCAACCAACGTGACGCCTGCCGGAGAAATCACGCTCGTCGGAAGCAAGTATGTTCCGATTTCATCAATTTCAAAGCCAGATGAAATCAGAATTGGAGAAGTCCTTTTCAACAATACTAACTCAAGTTTGTGGGTTGGAAAATCTGCGGTATTCGATCTTGTCGATTAATGCGTTTGCTCCAATCACATAACGCGGCTCCGGCTGAACGACCCAAAATATGCGCCGCGGTTTTTTTCTTCGCTCCTGAATGCGATGCGGTCGTTGGGATATTTCGCCGCGCTCGCGACCAATTTCAACAACCAAGCGGGCATCAACACGGATGCGCTCGCGACGCTGCGGCTGCCTGTTCCCCCGCCTCCTGTCCAAGCCGCCATCGCCGCCGAAGTCGATCGCCGCCGCGCCGAGGCCCGCCGATTGCGCGCGGCCGCTCGCGCCCGCTGGGCCGCCGCGCGTCAGACCTTCGAGGATGCGCTGTTGGGGCCGGCGAGCGCGCCATGAGCCGGCTGCCGCACCTGGTCCGTGAAGCGGGTATCGCCCTGGACGTCTATCTCGCCGGACGCTCCAGCGGGGCGTTCAATCGCGCCGCCTTCATCCTCGCCGACGATTGCGCCGAACTGGCGGGCAAGCTGTTCCTGTCGGCCCAACCCGGCTGGACCGACGCCAAACCAAACGGGAGGTTCAAGAGCTTCGTCGCAATCACCGAAGAAGTCCGCGCCCGTGTGGCCTCTACCCGCCCCGCCGATGCGCCCACCGTGGCTACTCTCACCGCCGCGCTCGAAAGCCGCCGCGAGCGCCGCAACGGCTTCTTTCATTCGGCGCATCTTCTGGACCTCACCCTCTTTGCCCGCGATTGCGTCGAAGCCCTGACCGACATGCTCGACTATGGCGCGATGCTCTTTCCCGCCGATCCCGCGCAGTTCGGGAGCGGCTGGGCCGCCCACGTCCCGGGCGCCGGCGCGATGGAAACCGCCGAAGCGCTCATTCGGTTGGATCGCCGCGCCTATGCGGAACCGGAGCTTCTGCCCCAAGTCACCGCCATCCTCGCCAAAGAGCGCCGGATAGGCACGCAACGAACCAAGGGATGCGCAGTGGCCCTGCATCCCGATGACCATCACCTCCGCCTCGCGATCCGCGACGGTGGCAACGCGCTGCGAGACCGGCTGCGCGCGTTGCTTTAGCCCCCGTGGGGCGGTCGGATAAACGCGACGATATCGGCGACCAGACTCTCTTGGCCTTCGCCGTCGCGCCGAAGCGGGATACGGCCTCCGCCAGGGTCAGGATCGCGCTCCCTCGTCTTCGCCCGCCCGGGCCCGAATCAGCGGATCATCGCCCGCGTGGCCCAACTCGAACTTTTCGCACAGCCCGCCGCTTGCGTCGCGACCGCGCCCACGGTGGAGTCGGTGCGGGCGCGGCTGGAGGCGGTGCTGGCGGCGCTGCGGTCCGGTTCGGCGGCGGCCAGGACGGCCAGGGAGGCGGCGCGCTGGAAGGTGGTCGTCCCCCAGATGGCCGACTGGCTGCCGGCGGCGGAGGGAGACGCCGTGCGGGCGGAGTTCGCGGCGCTGATCGAGGGGTTATAGGGGCGCCCGCGTTGCGCCACTTGCCCGCGCCCTTGCGGCGGGCCGCCCGAAGGAGGAAAAGGCTCCGATGACCCAGGTGCTTGTCGTCAAGGCTGTTTTCGATCCCGACGCCGGGGTCTGGTATACCGAATCCGGCGACATCCACGGCCTTCGGATCGAGGCGCCCACGTTGGACGCCCTGGTCGAACGCATTCCCGGCGCGATCGAAGACCTTCTGGAGGATGACGAGGGGCATGGCGGCCTGGACATCCCGATCGAGGTCATCGCTCACGCCAGCACCCGCGTCCGGATCGCCGAGCGGGCGTGAACAGCTACACGCCGCAAGTCAAAGCCGCCCTGACCGCGGCGGGCTGTCACTTTGTCCGTCACGGACGCGGCGATCACGAAGTCTGGCGCAGCCCGATCAATGACAAGCGCTTCACCGTCGATGGCAAAATCCTCTCGCGACATACGGCAAATGGAACGCTGAAAGACGCCGGTCTTCCGAAACAGTTCTGAACACCGCGCCTGATGGACTTCGGCATTGTAGTGGGACCCGTGTTACGCCGCTCGCTCGTTCTGTCCGCGGTAGCCGCCGCGCTGGTGGCGCTGTTGCCCGCCGCCCGCGCCGCGCCGGGGCCGGCGGGGGCGCTGCGGACCGACGTCGTCTTCGACGCGGTGACGCCGCTTTCGAGCAACGCCGAGATCGTGCGGCGGATGCTCAGCCCCCTGGCGGCGGCGGCGATTCCCGGCGCGGCGGCGCGCTTGGGCAAGCCGCTGGCCGAGCAGCCCATCGACCCTCGGCGAGAGCGGTTCGCCGTCTATACGCCGGCCCGCGCCCCGGCCGCCGGCTATGGGCTGCTGGTGTTCGTGCCGCCGTGGGACGAGGCGGTGCTGCCGCCGGGCTGGGCGGGTGTTTTGGACAGCCACGGCGTCATCTTCGTGGCCGCCGCGCGGTCGGGCAACGACGCCAGCCCCTTGAGCCGCCGCGAGCCCCTGGCCCTGATCGCCGCCGCCAACCTCATCGCCCGCTACCGGATAGACCCGGCGCGCGTGTGGGTGGGCGGCTTCTCCGGCGGCTCGCGGGTGGCCATGCGCCTGGCCCTGGGCTATCCGGACCTGTTTCGCGGCGCCGTGCTCAACGACGGCAGCGATCCGATCGGCGAGGGGCGCGTTCCCCTGCCGCCCAGGGATCTGTTCGAGACCTTCCAGGCGCGCACCCGCCTCGTCTACGCCACCGGGGCCAAGGACACCGGCGTGCTCCCCGAGGACGAGGCCAGCATGAGTTCCATGCGCCGGTCGTGCGTGTTCGACCTGGTTTCCCAGATCGACGCCCTGACCGGCCATCGGGTGCTGGACTCGGGGCGCCTGGCCCGCGCCCTGGACGCCCTGGACGCGCCCGCCCGGCCGGGCCCCACCCGCCTCGCCGCCTGCCGCGCCGGCCTGGATGCGGATCTCGGCGCGAAATTCCAGCAGATGAGCGCCCTTGTCGCGGCGGGCCGGCGGAGCGAGGCGCGGGCCCTGCTAACGCGCATCGACCAGCGCTTCGGCGGCCTCGCCGCGCCGCGCAGCGTGGAGGCGGCGGGGCGATCGCGGTGAACGCCGGCGCCCTTTCCCCCGCCCCCTCACCCCGCGGCGAAGACCTCCGCCAACAACGCGCCCTCCGTGGCGCGGGTGGAGGCGGCGCGCCAGGCGACGACAATTTCGCGGCTGGGACGGTCGGGGCCCAAGGGGCGGACGGCCACCTGGGCGCTCGCCGCCAGGCCCGCCTCCACCGCCATCGCCGGCAGGAAGGAAACGCCCAGGCCCGCGCCGACCATCTGCACCAGGGTGGCCAGCGAGGTGGCGGCGAACCCGCCCTCGGGGCTCTGGCGGCGGGCGCCCCGGCCGCAGGCGGCCAGGGCGTGATCGCGCAGGCAGTGGCCGTCCTCCAGCAGGATCAGGTCCTCGCCGTCCATGCGCTCGGGGGCGATGGGCCCGGCGGCGGCCAGGGGATGGCCGGCCGGGAAGGCGGCCAGCAGCTCGTCGTCGCCGACATGGGCCCATTCCAGGCCGGCCATGCCGTAGGGCCGGGCGATGACGGCGGCGTCCAGGGCCCCGGCCTTGAGCTCGGCGATCAGGCGGTGGGTCAGGTCCTCGCGCAGGAAAAGCCGCAGCCTTGGGTAGCGGGCGCGCAGGGCGGGCAGGGCCTTGGGCAGCAGGAAGGGGGCGACGGTGGGGATGACGCCAAGGCGAAAGCGGCCGGCGAGGGATTGGCCGGCGCCGCGGCTGGCCTGAACCAGGTCCTCCGCCTGAGCGAGGATGGCCCCGGCCCGGGCCACCGCCTCGGCTCCGGCGGCGGTGAGGATGACCCCGGAGCGATTGCGATCGACCATGGCGGCGCCGAGGATCTTCTCCAGTTCCTGTATGCCGGCCGACAGGGTGGGCTGGGTGACGTGGGCGGCCTGGGCGGCGCGGCTGAACGAGCCGTGCTCGGCCAGGAGCTTGAGGTATTGCAGTTGGCGCAGGGTGGGGAGCACGGCAATCAGGCCGCTTCGAAGCGGATCGGCGATCCCCAGAAGCGTTCGATGAGGCCATTCTGGGGGCCGGGGCGGCCGGTGGTCAGGAACCGGCGCTCGCCGCCCTGGCCAGGATGGTATTCGGGATGGCGGGCCAGATAGGCCTCGATGGCGCCGGCCGTCGCGTCCGGCTGATGGATCAGCGGCGTGCCGGGCGGCAGGGCGGCGCGGAAGAGGTCGGCGACAATCTCGTAATGGGTGCAGCCGAGGATGGCGCGGTCGGGCGGGCGGCCGATGCGCCGCGCCAGAGCGGCCACGTGGGCCCCGATGGCGGCCGCGAGGTCGGCCTCGGGCGCGCCGGCCTCGATGTCGCGGGCCAGGGTCGGGCAGGCTTCGGAGAAGACGGCGACGTCCTGGCGCCGCTTGTCGATCTCGATCTCATAGACCCGGCTGGCGGCGGTGGCGGGGGTGGAAAAGACGCCCAGCACGTCCAGCCGCTCGATCTTGTCGCCCCGCCGCTCGGCCTCGTGCTCCCACGGCAGTCCGGTGGCCGCCTCGATGGTGGGAACGATGATGCCCAGCACATTGACCGGGCGGCCCAAGGCCCGGCGATAGTCGGGGAGCCAGGTCTGCTGCAGGCGGCGCAGTGCGACGGCGGCGGCGGTGTTGCAGGCCAGGACCACAAGGTCGCAGCCGGCGGCGAACAGGGTTTCGCAGCCGGCGCGGGTGAGGGCCACGATCTCCTCGCCGCCGCGCCCGCCGTAGGGGGTGTTGGCCTGGTCGGCCAGATAGATGAAGTCGGCGGCGGGCAGGCGCCGGGTCAGGGCGCGATGGACGCTCAGCCCCCCGATCCCGGAATCGAATACGCCGATCGCCATGGCGGGCCTTTAGCGGGGCGACGGGCGCGCGTCCATGCGTGGCGCGCGGCGCGCCACCCGCGCCTGCCACAGGCACAGCGCCGGGGCGACGCCGAGCTCCATGACCAGGGCCCAGCGCATCGAGCCGGGATCGCCGGCCAGGAACAGCCAGCCGGCCAGGCGCGAGAGGCCGCCGACGACCACGATCGCGGTCAGGGCCCGGATCGGGGGCCCGCGGCGCTCCACGGCCGGGACGCAGGCCCAATAGGCCAGGCCGATGGCCAGCAACAGGCCGGAGAGGTAGCGGAAATGGCTGTCGGCGGCGCCGCCGGGCCACGCCCCGAAGCCGCGCGCGCCCAGCCACGCGCCCTTCGCTCCGCCGGCCACCGGAACGCAGGCGGCCAGGGCGATGGCGATCTGCAGAGCGCGCCGTTCCATGGCCCACCCTAAGCCATCCTTGACCTCGCCTGTCCATCGGCGCCATACACCGCCCCTTCCGGCGCAGCGTCAGCCTCGCGCCTCCACCGCCACGACCCCCTGACCGTCAGGGACGAGGGCGGCGGGGACCCTCCGTCCGCGTGATCGCGCACGGGGGCGCGGGTCGTTGGGCTCTAAGAGGACCTGAATGTTCGATGGACTGACCGAGCGGCTTTCCGGCGTTTTCGACCGGCTGTCGGGGCGCGGCGTCCTCACGGCCAAGGATATCGACGAGGCCATGCGCGAGGTTCGCGTGGCCCTCCTGGAGGCCGACGTCGCCCTGCCGGTGGTGCGGGCGTTCATCGACAAGGCGCGGCTGGAGGCGGCCGGCGAGGCGGTGATCCGTTCGGTCAAGCCGGCCGACCAGGTGGTCAAGATCGTCCATGACGGGCTGGTGGAGATGCTGGGCGGGGCCGGCGAGGCCGAGCCCCTGCGCCTGGCCCTCAACCCGCCGACGGTGATCCTGGTCGCCGGCCTGCAGGGCAGCGGCAAGACCACGCTTTGCGCCAAGCTGGCCCTGCGGCTCGTCAAGGCCGAGCGCAAGCGGGTGATCCTGGCTTCTTTGGACGTGCGCCGGCCGGCGGCCATGGAGCAGCTCGCCATTCTGGGCAAGGAAGCCGGGGCGGACACCCTGCCGATCCTGGCCGGCCAGGCCCCGGCCGATATCGCCCGCCGCGCCCTGTCGGCGGCCAAACTGGGCGGCTTCGACGTGCTGATCCTGGACACCGCCGGGCGCACCACCCTGGACGAGGCGATGATGAGCGAGGCGGCCCAGATCGCGGCCATCGCCAGCCCCGCCGAGACCCTGCTGGTGGCCGACGCCCTGACCGGCCAGGACGCGGTGCGCACCGCCAAGGCCTTCCACGAGCGCCTGCCGCTCACCGGCCTGGTTCTCACCCGCGCCGATGGCGACGCCCGCGGCGGCGCCGCTCTTTCCATGCGCGCGGTCACCGGCCTGCCGATCAAGTTCCTGGGCGTGGGCGAGAAGATCGACGCCCTGGACGTCTTCGACGCGGCCCGCGTGGCCGGCCGCATCCTGGGGCGCGGCGACGTGGTCGCCCTGGTGGAAAAGGCCGCCGCCGACTTCGACCAGGCCAAGGCCGAGGTCATGGCCCGCAAGCTGGCCAAAGGCCAGTTCGACCTGGAGGACATGGCGGCTCAACTGGCGCAGATGGAGCGCATGGGCGGCATGGACGGGCTGATGGGCCTGCTGCCGGGCGTCCAGAAGGTCAAGAAGCAGATCGCCCAGTCGGGGATCAGCGACAACACCTTCCGCCGCCAGCGGGCGATCATCGGCTCGATGACGGCCAAGGAGCGCAAGAAACCCGACATCCTGCAGGCCTCGCGCAAGCGCCGCATCGCCGCCGGGTCCGGGGTTGAGGTGGCGGAGATCAACCGCCTTCTCAAACAGCATCGCCAGATGCAGGACGCCTTCAAGATGATGGCCAAGGGCGGCGGCAAGGGGTTCGCGCGGGTGGGGGCGATGCTGGGGGCCGGCGGCGGCCTCGACCGCTTCAAGGCGATGGGCGGCGGGGC
>JBBRQW010000095.1:0-11110 GCA_038225765.1 Caulobacterales bacterium
CCCATCTGGGTTGCGTGCCGACCTTCGCCCAGGGGCAGTACGGCGGCTGGCTCTGCCCGTGCCACGGCTCGGTCTACGACACGTCGGCGCGCATCCGCAAAGGTCCCGCGCCCAAGAACCTCTACCTGTTCGACTACAAGTTTCTCAGCGACACCAAAGTCAAGCTCGGATAGGCCCCCAAAACCATGAGCGGACCCTCGACCTACGAGCCGAAATCGGCCATCGAGCGTTGGCTCGACGCCCGCCTGCCGATCGTGCGCTTCAGCGCCGACCTGATGAGTTTTCCCACCCCGCGCAACCTCAACTACTGGTGGACGTTCGGCGGCATCCTGGCCTTTTGCCTGGGGGTGCAGATCGTCACCGGCATCGTCCTGGCCATGCACTACGATCCCAGCGGCGCCGGCGCCTTCAACAGCGTCGAGCAGCACATCATGCGCGACGTGAACTACGGCTGGCTGATCCGCGGCCTGCACGCCACCGGCGCGTCGATGTTCTTCCTGGCCGTCTATATCCATATCCTGCGGGGCATCTACTACGGCTCGTTCAAGGCGCCGCGCGAGGTGCTGTGGCTCCTGGGCTGCGTCATCTATGTGCTGATGATGGCCACCGCCTTCATGGGGTACGTGCTGCCCTGGGGGCAGATGAGTTTCTGGGGGGCCAAGGTGATCACCAACCTGCTCGGCGCCTTCCCCCTGGTTGGCAAGACCATCACCACCCTGCTGTGGGGAGGCTATTCGGTGGACAGCCCCACCCTCAACCGCTTCTTCTCTCTGCACTACCTGCTGCCGTTCGTGATCGCCGCCGTGGTCGCCCTGCACATCTGGGCCCTGCATGTCCCCGGCAACAATAATCCCACCGGCGTCAACGTGCGGAGCAAGACCGACTCGGTGGCCTTCCATCCCTACTACACCGTCAAGGACGGCTTCGCGGTGTCGCTGTTCATGATCCTGTTCGCGGTCTTCGTCTTCTATCTGCCGGAGGCCCTGGGCAAGGCCGACAACGCCATCCCCGCCAATCCCCTGGTGACCCCGGCCCACATCGTCCCCGAATGGTATTTGCTGCCCTTCTACGCCATCCTGCGCGCCATTCCCGACAAGCTGATGGGGGTCCTGGCCCTGGGGGGGGCCATCGTCGTGCTCTTTGCCCTGCCGTGGCTGGATAGGTCCAAGGTGCGCTCCATGCGCTATCGGCCGACGGCGCGGCTCTATTTCTTCATCTGGATCGCCGCCAGCCTGGCCCTGGGCTGGTGCGGTTCGCAAGAGCCGCAGGGGGCGGTGATCCCGGGCGTCGTCGGACCCACCTTGATCGACTACGACATCAACAGCGTGACTTGGCTCAGTCGCATCGCGGCCTTCTACTATTTCTTCTATTTTCTGATCATCACGCCGTTTATTCGTTTTTGGGAAACCACCCTGCCGGTCCCCGATTCCCTCTACACCCCGGTGCTCGCCCACCCTGCCGCGGCGCCGGTCGGCGCGGCGACCGCGGCGGCGGAATAGGGCTGACCATGGCGCGCAACGCATCTCTTTTCGCCGCCCTGATCGGCGCGCTCTGCCTCGCCGGCCCGGCGTTCGCCGAATCGACGGAGCTGCCGCCGCCCGACATCCACTGGTCCTTCGAGGGGCCATTCGGGTCCTACGATCAGGAACAGCTGCAGCGCGGCTACAAGGTTTATCGCGAGGTCTGCGCCACCTGCCATTCCATGAACATGGTCGCCTTCCGCAACCTGGGCGATCCGGGCGGCCCGTTCTGGGATCCCAAATACCCCAATCCCAACGACAACCCGGTCGTCAAGACCATCGCCAAGGACTACCAGATCGCCGACATCGATTCGGAGACCGGCGACGCCATCAAGCGGCCGGGAACCAGCGCCGACTACTTCCCCGCCCCCTTCGCCAACGAGCCGGCCGCCCGCGCCAGCAACGGCGGCGCCCTGCCCCCGGACATGTCGCTGCTGGCCAAGGCGCGCGAGGGCGGGGCGGCCTACATCTACGGCATCGTCACCGGCGACACCCCCGGCGCGCCGCACGGCCTGATCGTGCCGGTGGGCAAATACTACGACCCCTACATCGCCGGCGACATGAGCGCCTATTGGAAGGGCGATCCTGCCAGGACGCCCACCGGCGGCTTCATCGCCATGCCGCCGCCCCTGACCGCCGGCAAGGTCACCTTCGACGACGGAACCAAGTCCACCCTCAAAC
Organism: Caulobacterales bacterium; assembly: GCA_038225765.1. Classification (GTDB taxonomy): domain Bacteria; phylum Pseudomonadota; class Alphaproteobacteria; order Caulobacterales; family Caulobacteraceae; genus Acaudatibacter. Next base: position 2,202 of record JBBRQW010000095.1, read on the forward strand.
AGGAAGCCAAGGACGTCGCCGCCTTCCTGCAATGGGCGTCCGACCCCAAGATGGAGGAGCGCAAGGAGGCGGGCCTGGCGGTGATGATCTTCCTCTTGCTGTTCACCGGCATCCTCTACGCCAGCTACCGCCGGGTGTGGCGCGACGTGGGGCACTGAGGCGCCGGCCACAGCTTCAGCCAGCCGCGTCCGATCGCCAGGCGCAGGTGAAAGCGGGACCACACCGCATTGCCGATGGCGCCGTCCAGACCGGACGGGGCGTCAGGCCACAGGCCGGCCGGGGTCTGTTCGAACAGGCGCCCGCCGAGGGATAGGGCGCGCAACCGGGCCGGCGCGGACGGGCGGTCGGCGGGATCGACACCGGTCGGCGGCGCGCGCGACAGGGCGGCGGCGGCGATGCGGGTTCCGGCCGATGCGGTGTCGATGGCGAAGAGGCCCTGGCGGCTGACGGCGCCGTCGGAAATCGCCGCCGTCACCGCCGGAATGCCCGCCACCTCGCGCACCTTCAACCTGAGCCCGCCGCTCAGAAGGGCGGGCCGTCCGCGACGCAGGCGAACCTTGCACGGTGAAAAATCGATATCGGCGGTGAACGGGCTCAAGGCGTCCGCGCCCAGCACGCCGGCGATGTTGGTGGTGAATCCATGCGAGCGCGCGTCCAGATCGGCCACGCCCATGGCGAACCCGTGAACCCGCTCGCCGGCCAGCCTCAGATCGGCGCGCGCGTGGTCGGCCACGATGCCGGCGCTTTGGGCGCGGGTCACGTGCAGTTGGCTCCTGGGCGCGGAGACATCGAGGATGAAGTCGCCGGCGATGTCGCCGAAGGCGGCCGGGACGACCAGGGCCCCGTTCTCGAACCAGCATCGCGCCCGTCCGGCGCGGGCGCTCCCGGCGATCAGAACCAGGGCGATGCAGAGACTCGGGCGCCATTTCACGGCGCGAACCATAGCCAAGTCGCGGCGCCTCGGCGATAAGGCCCCTGGCGGACGATCGGCCGCGCGCGGATGAGGCGAGGCATGGCGGCCTGGAAACTGGGGGTGATCGGCGGTTCGGGGGTCTACGACATCGATGGCCTGAAGGGCGCCCGTTGGGAGACGATCAAGAGCCCGTTTGGGGCGCCTTCGGACGATGTTCTCACCGGTGCCCTGGGCGGGGTCGATCTGGTCTTCCTGCCCCGCCACGGCCGCGGCCACCCCCTGCCGCCGACGGCGGTGAACGCACGGGCCAACATCGACGCCCTGAAACGGGCCGGCTGCACCGATGTGCTCTCCCTGTCGGCGGTGGGCTCCCTGCGCGAATCCCTGGCTCCCGGCGACTTCGTGATCGTCGACCAGTACATCGACCGCACCTTCGCCCGCGAGAAGAGTTTCTTCGGGGCGGGCCTCGCCGCCCACGTCTCCATGGCCCAGCCGGTCTGCCCGAGGCTTTCGGCACTGGCGGCCGGCGCGGCGCGGGCGGCCGGGGCGCGGGTGGTCGAGGGGGGCTGCTACCTGGCCATGGAAGGCCCCCAGTTCTCGACCGGGGCCGAAAGCGCCCTCTATCGGTCGTGGGGCTGCGATGTGATCGGCATGACCAACATGCCCGAGGCCAAGCTCGCCCGTGAGGCCGAGCTGCCCTACGCCTCGGTCGCCATGGTCACCGACTACGACTGCTGGCACGAGGCCTTCGCCGTTGTCGAGGTGACCCAGATCCTCGCCGTCCTGGCCGCCAACGCGGGCAAAGCCCGCGCCCTGATCGGCCATCTGGCCGCCGCCTTCCCCGCCACGCGAGCGCCCTCGCCCATCGACACCTGCCTCGACGGCGCCTTGATCACCGCGCCGGCCGCCCGCGACCCGGCCATGGTCGCCAAACTGTCGGCCGTCGCCGGCCGGGCGCTCAAAGGATGACCCCCCGATGAACCTTTCAGACGCCATCCGCGCCATTCCGGACCATCCCAAGCCGGGCATCCTGTTCCGCGACATCACCACCTTGCTGGGCGACGCGCGGGCCTTCCGCCGCGCCGTGGACGAACTGGTCCAGCCGTTCGCCGGCCTGAAGATCGACAAGGTGGCCGGCATCGAGGCGCGCGGCTTCATCCTGGGCGGGGCGGTGGCCCACCAGCTGTCGGCCGGCTTCGTTCCCCTGCGCAAGAAGGGCAAGCTGCCGCACCGCACCCGGGCCGTCGAATACGCCCTGGAATACGGCACGGACGCCATCGAGATGCACCTGGACGCCATCCTGGAGGGCGAACGGGTGATGCTGATCGACGACCTCATCGCCACCGGCGGCACCGCCCTGGCGGCGGTCGAACTGCTCACCCAGGCCAAGGCCGACATCGTCGCCGCCGCCTTCCTGGTCGATCTGCCCGACCTGGGGGGGGCCGAACGCCTGCGCGCCGCCGGCATCGCGGTCTCGGCCCTGGTCACCTTTGGAGGGCACTGAAATCGACCCGGCCTGGCGGCTGTTTCGACGGATGCAGGACAGCCTGGCGCTCGCCGCGGGGCTGATCTACGCCGCCTGTGTGGTGAACGCTTGGCAGGTGCTGCCCGGCTCCGCCGCCCTCAAGGCGCAGCGGACCCTGCTCTTCCCGGGCCTGTTCCTGATCGCCTCGTTCGCCGCCCCCCTCTCCCTGCCCATCCTGCGCCGGGCGCTCAGCCGTCATCTGTGGGTGAGCTATCGGGCCGGCTTCGGCCAGAGCGTCATTTCGGTGCTGGGGGGGGTTCTGGTGCTGGTGGTGGTGGCCGCCTTCATCGTCTGGCAGGTTCACGCCGCGGCGCGCGGCGGCGGCTATCCGGGCGGCGTGTTTTCCGGCTACGGGGCGGGCATCGGCCTGTTATTGGCTCAGGCCATCCTGGTGCGTCGCCTCGAACGCGAGGGCGGCCCGAACGGCGAGCAATGAAACGCGCGCCGGGTTAAAGTTCGCCGCGCCCGCCGCCGTTTCGCGCGAAGAGCTGCAGGGTTCTCAGATGGGCCAGGCGGGCCGAGTCGGGTTGATAGTCAGCGCGGCGGTCGGCGGCGAAGCCGTGGCCGGCGTCGTAGAGGTGAATGGGGAGGTCTGGATTCGCCTCGTCGATCGCCTCGATCACGGCGGGCGGAATGCTGCCGTCGCGGCGGCCGAAATGCAGGATGATCGGGCAGCGCGGCGTCTCGGCGATCAGTTCGGGGATGCGCCGGCCGTAATAGCTGGAGGCCGCCGCCAGCCCTTCGCAGCGGCAGGCCGCCAGCCACGCCGCCGTCCCGCCCCAGCAGAAGCCGACCGCGAACACCGGCGGTGAAAGGGCGGCGATGGTCGCGGCGAGGTCGGCGGCCACCTGGTCCCACGAGGTCGCCTGCGAATATCGCCGGCCGGCGGCGATGCCGGCCGCATCGGGATCGGCCTCGAAGCCGGGGGCCAGCCGATCGAACAGCGAGGGGGCCAGGGTCTCGTAGCCGTCGGCGGCGAAGGCGTCGGCCTGGCTTCGGATTTGATCGGTGACGCCGAAGATTTCCTGGATCAGCACCAAGCCGCCGCGCCGGGCGTCGGGCGGCGCGACGCGATAGGCGCCGAAGGCGAAGCCGTCGAGAGGACTGGCGAGGGAAATCGCATTGCCCACTTCAGGCGCCGAAGAGTTCTAGGGTGCGCCGGCGGGCGAGGTCGGCGGCGGCGGCGTCGTGCCTCGCGGGGTCCTCGTTGTTGAAGCCGTGGCCGGCGTCCTCGTAGATGTAGACCGGCACGCCGGGATTGGCGTTCTGGACGGCGGCCTTGACCTCGTCGGCGGGGATGCCGGTATCGAGTCGGCCCAGATGAACGAGGGTCGGGCATTTTGGCGTCAGGCCGGCGTTGGCCCTGACCAGGCTGCCGTAATAGCTGGAGGCTCCCGCCAGTCCATCCAGCTTGCACGCCGCCAGCCAGGCCAGGGAGCCGCCATAGCAGTAGCCGACGACGAACACCTTGCCGCGCGGGGCCAGATAGTCGCGGGCGGCGGCGATATCGCACAGGGCGCCGTCCAGCGAGGTGGCGCGGGCGTGGGCGATGCCGGCGGCCATGCCGGCCTGGTCGTGGGCGGCCAGAAAGCCGGGCGCGCGGCGGTCGAACAGCGACGGCGCCAGGGCCTCGTAATCCAGGGAAGCCCAGCGATCGACGTCGCGCCGGATGTGCTCGTCCAGGCCGAAGATTTCCTGGATGACGATCACGCCGCCCTGGCGCTCGCCGCTCGGCGCGGCGTGATAGGCGGCGAAGGCGAAGCCGTCGGCGGCCGTGCTTTTGACTTCGACGATTTCGCCCATGGTTCGTGTCCCTTCGCCTTGGATCATACGTTGAAGCGGAAATTCATCACATCGCCATCGCGCACCACATAGTCCTTGCCCTCGGAGCGCATCTTGCCGGCGTCCCGCGCGCCCGCCTCGCCGCCCAGGGCTACGTAGTCGGCGAAGGCTATGGTTTCGGCCCGAATGAATCCTTTTTCGAAATCGGTGTGGATCACGCCGGCGGCCTGGGGGCCGGTGGCGCCGACGGGAATCGTCCAGGCGCGGGCTTCCTTCGGCCCGGCGGTGAAATAGGTTCGCAAGCCCAGAAGAGCGTAGGCTTCGCCGATCAGGCGATCGAGGCCGGGTTCGGCGAGACCCAGGGTTTCCAGGAACTCGGCGCGCTCGGCGGGCGCCAGCAGGGCGATCTCGCTTTCGATCTTGGCCGAGATCACCACCGCCTTGGCGCCGTCGCGCGCCGCGCGCTCGGCCACCTGGGCCGACAGGGCGTTACCCGATCCGGCCGAGTCTTCATCCACGTTGGCCACATAGAGAGCCGGCTTGGCGGTGAGCAGTTGCAGCATCCGCCAGGCCTTTTCCTCGTCGGCCGCGACCTTGGCCGCCCGCGCCGGCCGGCCGGCGCCGAGCTCACCCAGGGCGCGCGTCGCCAGGCGCAGGGCGAGGGCGCTCTCCTTGTCGCCGCCCTTGGCGCGTTTTTCCAGGGTGCCGAGCCGCCTTTCCAGGCTCTCCAGATCGGCCAGCATCAGTTCGGTGTCGATGATGTCCAGGTCGGAGAGGGGATCGACCCGCCCCTCCACATGGGTGACATCGCCGTCCTCGAAACAGCGGGCTACCAGGGCGATGGCGTCGCAATCGCGGATGTTGGCCAGGAACTGGTTGCCTAGCCCTTCGCCCTTCGACGCGCCACGAACCAGGCCGGCGACATCGACGAAGGTGATCCTGGCCGGAACGATCTCCTTGGATTTGGCGATCGCGGCCAGGGCATCCAGGCGAGGCTCGGGCACCGCGACCTCGCCGACATTGGGCTCGATGGTGCAGAATGGATAGTTGGCCGCCTGCGCCGCCGCCGTCTGGGTGACGGCGTTGAACAGGGTCGACTTGCCCACGTTGGGCAGGCCGACGATGGCGACTTTCAGGGCCATGAAGATGCGCGCGCCGCTTCCAAGGAAAGGGGCGCGGCCTAGCACGTCGGCGGGCGAATGGCGAAGGGGATCGATCAGCGAGGATACGCAGCGGCGCCCCACGCCCGCCGGGCTAATCGCTCTTGGCGCGAGGATCGAGCTTGGCCGATGGCGCGAGGCGCAGCACCTCGGCTTGGTAGCGTTCGTCCTCGCCGGCCGCCAACAGCGGCAAAGCCTCCGCGCAGGCCTCGACCAGGGACCTCACCCAGGAGTGATCGGCCTTGTGGAAATCCGACAGCACATGGCCGTGGACCAGATCCTTGTGGCCGGGGTGACCGGTCCCCATGCGGGCCCGCCGAAAGTCCGGGCCGATCCGGGCGGCGATGGAGCGGATGCCGTTGTTGCCCGCCGCCCCGCCGCCGGTCTTCATCCGGAAGCGGCCGGGGGCCAGATCGATCTCATCGTAAAAGACCACCAGGTCGGCGGGGGTGAGCTTGAAGAATTTCAGGGCCTCGCCGACCGCCCGGCCGCTCTCGTTGTAAAAGGTCTGCGGCTTGACAATGAGGGCGCGGACCGGGCCCGCCGGGGTGGCGATCTCGCCCTCGCGGGTCAGGCTCGAAAACCGTCCCCGCTCGCGAGCGAAGCCCCAGCGGCGGGCGATGGCGCCCACCGTGATGGCCCCGATATTGTGCCGGTTGTTGACATATTGGGCGCCCGGATTGCCCAGGCCGGCCAGGATCAACATGGCGCGCCTTCGCTGGAGCGCGCCGCCTCTTAGGCTTCCGGCGCGGTTTCGGGAGCGGCCTCGGTTTCGGCGGCGGCTTCCTCTTCTTCGTCTTCGACCTGCATGGCCGAGGAGGTGGCGATGGAGGCCACGGTGGCGTCTCGGTGATGAGCGGTCACTTCGACACCCTTGGGCAGATCGACATCGCCGGCCCGCACCGCGTCGCCGATATCCAGGCCCGTAAGGTCGATTACCACATCTTCGGGAATGGCGTTGGCCGGGGCCATCAACTCCAGCTCGTGAAGGTTGACGTTCAGGGCGCCGCCGCGCTTGAGGCCGGGCGAGGCGTCATGATTGCGGAAGTGGACCGGCACCGAAATGCGGATCAGCTGGTGGGCGTCGACGCGGAACAGGTCGAAGTGAATCGGCCGGTCGGTGACCGGGTGAAACTGTACGTCCTTGGCGATGACCGGCTGAACTTCGGCGCCGTATTTCAGGGTGACCAGGTGACCCAGCAGCTTTCCGGTGTGCAGCGCCTTGCGAAACTCTCCGGCGTTGACCGCGATGGACACCGGGTCCTTGGCCCCGCCGTAAAGAATGCCGGGCACCAGGCCCGAGTTGCGCACTTCCCGCGCCCCACCGGTTCCCGACCGGGACCGTACTTGGACGTTCAGGACGATATCAGCCATGGCCTTGCCTCAAAATGGAACGACCGCGCGGGGGTGGGCCGCGCGGCGTACGCCCTGGAGGACCCTGGGGCGGGCCCGATCGAAAAGGTGCGGCTAGATACACGGCGGGGGGCGCCGATGCAATCAGCCTTGCGCGGCGCGGCGGCGGGCCGTGATGGAACGCGCCGGCGGTACGCTCAGGCGCGCCGGAACGATCTCGATGGGGACGGTGACGCCGGCGTTCTTGGCCAGGCACGATCCGGTGTCGGCCAGGGCGTGCTGGCCCATGCAGAAGATATCCTCATAGTTGGGTTTGGCGACCGCCAGGCACTGGTAGAGATTGAGTTTGGCGATATGCAGGCAGGTGGCGGTGTTGTCATCGACGGCCACGGCGGCCAACTGATCGTAGGCGTCGTCGCCGGCTTCTCCCAGCGCGGCGATGGCGGCGACCTGAAGCGCCCGCGCGACCAGGGGCGTATACGGCGGTTCGGCCGGCGGCGCGGCTATGGTCAGGGGCTGGGCGCCGCTGGCCGCGCGCTGGAGGGCCGGCACCTGGTCGTCGGCCCGCCCGACGGGGTCGGCGGATGACGCTTCCACCGCCGCCAGACGCCCGCTTCGATCGGCGATTTCCTGCTTCGACCATTCCTGATGCTGCACGTCATAGGCCGACTGCTTGATCGTCTTGCCGGTGGCGTTGAGGCGCAGGCCGGCGCCGCCCAAAGCCTCTTTGGCCAAACCCGCCGCCCGGTCGGAGGCGCTGAAGTTGACGATCGCATAGGCCGGATCGGCGATGATGTAGTTCACCATCAGGCGCCGGTTCTCCGGGCTGTTGCCGGCCGCGCGCAACTGAGCGACGAAGGTGGGATCCTCGAGCGCGGCGACGGCGGCGTAGGCGACCGCGCCGCGAATGAATGCCTTGGGCTCGTAGGCGGCGCCCGCTTTCAGCGCCTGCTCCACCGCCATGCCGCTGGTGAAACCCGGCGAAGTGGCCGTCGCCCGATCCAGGTAGGCCTCGTAGGCCGCCGCGTCGCTCAAAAGACGGGTCGGCAAGCCTACCGGTCCGGCCGGCTCCGGCGGCGGGGGAGGAGGGGGGGCCTCATAGACGGGCTGTTGCTTCGGTCGCGCCTCTCCGGTCAATGCCGGGATGGCGACGGCCGCGGCGACGGCCAGGATCGCCAGGGCGGCGCGGTTGGGACTGAGCCGGTGCATGCTTCTTCGAACGACCTCCTGAACCTTGGGCGCGGATCGTTTGCGTCACCGAATCGGCGAGAATGTGACGATACGCCCCTCTTTGGGATTCAGTCGAACAGCTTAGAGACCGATTCTTCGTTGGCGATGCGACGGATGGCCTCGCCGATCAGGCGCGCGCAACTGACCACGCGAATCTTGCCACCGGCCGCGATTCGGCCATCGGCCTCGATGGAATCGGTGACCACCAACTCCTTCAACACCGAGGCGTTGACCCGCTCGATGGCCGCGCCCGACAGCACGCCGTGAGTGACATAGGCAGAGACTTCCGACGCTCCCGCCTCGACGAGGGCCTGGGCGGCGCTGCACAAGGTGGTGGCCGAATCGACAATGTCGTCGAAGATGATCAGCCGCCGGCCATCCACGTCGCCGATGATATTGGCCACCTGCGAAAGGCCCGGTCCCTGACGGCGCTTATCGACGATGGCCAGGCCCGCGTTCAGCCGGCTGGCCAGCGCCAGCGCCCGCACCACGCCGCCGACGTCGGGCGAGACGATCAGCAGGTCGCCGGTCTTGGCGTAATGGGCCTGGATATCGACCGCCATCAACGGGGCCGCCTGCAGGTTGTCGGTGGGGATGTCGAAGAACCCTTGGATCTGCCCCGAATGAAGATCCATGGTCAGCACCCGATCGGCGCCGGCGCGGGTGATCAGGTTGGCGACCAGCTTGGCCGAGATGGGGGTGCGGCCCTCGGTCTTCCGATCCTGCCGCGCATAGCCGAAGTAGGGCGTGACCGCGGTGATCCGCCGCGCCGAGGCCCTCTTGAGCGCGTCCACGCAGACCAGCAGCTCCATGAGATTGTCGTTGGCCGGATAGCTGGTGGACTGAAGGACGAAAACGTCCTCGCCGCGGACGTTCTCCGCGATGGTCGCCCAGGCTGCGTTGTCGGGCAACCGCTTCACCTGGGCGCGCGTCAGGGGCACGTCCA
>JBBRQW010000096.1:0-11084 GCA_038225765.1 Caulobacterales bacterium
GGTCGAAAACGCCTTCTGCCGCATCAAAGACTTCCGCCGCGTCGCCACCCGATACGACAAGCTCGCCGCCAACTTCCTATCCGCCGTCGCCCTCGCCTCGCTCCTCACTTACTGGCTGTGAATGAGTCTGGAGCCTAGGAGAGCCTGTGCACCCAGCCAGTCGGCCTACCAGCGTATAATCTGGACCCTCCCAAGAAGAGTCCGAAATTTAGAAATCATCCATTCGGATAGCGGCCACACCATTTTCGGTCATGATGAGTTCGATCTTATCGCCGCAGTCGATACCGGCCTCGATCAACCCAGACGGTATTTTCACGAGATGACATACAAGGCTCGCTCGGCGAATAACTCCGATCTGCACTGCGTTTTGATAGTTGATCGGAATCATAAACCGGAAGCCGTCGCCGACCGATTGAGCCAGCTCGATATGGAACGCGTAGTGGGTGCGCTTGATAACGGCATAAAGATCAATGGCCGCTTCGGTGGCGCGCAGGTCGCCAACCGCCGGAAACGCGGGATGGCCGCCGCTCATCTGGATTAGGCCCGCGACGAGATTAACTGCGCCATTGACCGAAATGATTTGACCACATTGCTCCCCCGAACTCGCATTCTGCGACACCCCGAGACTCAGCCAAGCTTCATCGACCTCCAGCAATCTCGCGATGTGTCTCAGTTTGTCGTCTCGAGGCTTGGAGTCGCCTGAAAACCATTTGCGCACGGTCTCGACGCTTACGATGACATCAGAGGTTTCCTTGAGCCGCCTCCTCAACCACGTCAGACGGCCCCGATTCAAATTCGGGACACGAGGGTCTTTGTTGCAGGAGTCGGTTAATCGTTTGGCGAACTCTGCAGCGCGTTTGGCTTCGGCATAGGCGATAGCCACGGTCGGGAATCCAACTCTGGGTTGAATGATTTCGTAAGAGGTTGATTCCAAGGCTAATATGATTCCTAGCTCGGGAATCATATCCGTTTTGTTGGCTCTTGCTCGAAATAAAAGCCAACAAATTGGTTCAGCATAGGTGATGCATCGTAATTTTGTGAGCGTCAAGTAGTTGTTTTTATTGCCATATTATCTAACTTCATTCCGTCTACACGACGCCTGGAGCGGGTAGCGGGAATCGAACCCGCATATTCAGCTTGGAAGGCTGCTGCACTACCATTGTGCTATACCCGCGCCCGCGCCGCGGGCGGCATTCCCAAAGAAGGAACCGCGTGGTGGGGGAAGCAGGACTCGAACCTGCGAAGGCGTACGCCAGCGGATTTACAGTCCGCCCCCTTTGCCGCTCGGGACATTCCCCCAGCGCGAGTTCTTCAATAAAGACCCGCTTTTAGGTTCCCTCGCGGGGGGCCCAAAAACGGAGGGCGTCTTATAGTGGCCTCGCACCGCCAGCGCAACGACCGCTCCCAGCCTCCCAGGCGGTGGTCGCCATCGCCGACGGCCCACGCCGGGCCGCGCCGGCGGCGGCGCGTGGAAGAAGGCCACGCCGAATGGCTGTGGGGTTGGCATGCGGTGGTCGCGGCGCTGGACAACCCAGCTCGCCCGGCGCCCAAATGCGTGCTGGCGAGCGCCGAGCGCGCCCGCGCCCTCGCCGAGCGATTCGGGGCCGAATTGGCCATGGAGGTCGTCGACTCGGCCGCCATCGCCCAGGCGCTGCCCGCCGGGGCGGTCCACCAGGGCGCGGCCCTGCGCACCCCGCCGATCGAACCGGTCGCCCTGACCGAACTGGCGACCCCGGCGCGGGGCCTCATCCTGATGCTCGATCAGGTCACCGACCCGCAGAACGTCGGGGCGATCTTCCGCAGCGCGGCGGCGTTCGGGGCGCGCGGCGTCATCGTCCAAGATCGCCACGCCCCCGCGCTCACCGGCGCCCTGGCCAAGGCCGCCGCCGGGGCGGTGGACAAGATCCCCCATGCCCGCGAGACCAATCTGTCGCGGGCGCTGGAGCGCCTGGAGGCCCTCGGCTGGCGCGCGGTGGGCCTGGACGGCGCCGCCGAAGGCGACCTCGCCGATGTGCTGGACGGCGCCCCCACGGTCCTGGTCATGGGCTCGGAAGGCGAGGGCCTGCGCCGCCTGGTGCGCGAACACTGCGAGGTTCTGGCGCGCATCCCCATGCCGGGCGGCTTCGACAGCCTGAACGTCGCCGCCGCGGCGGCGGTGGCGCTCTACGAGGCGGGAGGGCGGCGGCGTTGAACATCCCGACCGGTCCCGCCTTGGCGGGCCTCCTTTCGCCTTGGATCGGGCCGGCGACCGCCTTCTTTCAGGTGGTGCTGATCGATCTCACCCTGGCCGGCGACAATGCGATCGCGGTGGGCATGGCGGCGGCGGGATTAAGGCGCGAGCAGCAGCGCCGCGCCATCGTGCTGGGCCTGGCGGCGGCGGTGGTGATGTTGTGCGGCTTCGCCCTCATCGCGGTGTGGCTGTTGAGGCAGGTCGGCCTGCTGCTGGCCGGCGGCTTTCTCCTGCTCTGGGTGTGCTGGCGGATGTGGCGCGACCTGCGGGCGCGGGGCCGGGCGCGCGAGGCCATCGGCGAGGCGGCCCTGGAGGGTCACCCGCTGCCGACGACGGGGCCGCCCACCACCTTGCTGCGCGCCCTGACCCAGATCCTGATCGCCGATGTCTCCATGTCCCTGGACAATGTGTTGGCGGTGGCCGGGGCGGCCAAGGATCATCCGCAGGTCCTGGTGTTCGGCCTGGTCCTTTCCATCACCCTGACCGGCTTCGCCGCCGCCTGGATCGCCCGGTTCCTGCACAAGGTCCCATGGCTGGGCTATCTGGGCCTCGCCATGGTGCTCTATGTCGCCGGCCACATGATCTGGCAGGGCGCCTGGCAGGTGGCGGGGCGGCTTTAGCCCTTACGGCGCGCCGCCGAAGCGTTCGGCCCAGGCCGCGACGTCGGCGGCCTCGATCTTCCGGAACAGGACATCCGGCACGGTGACGCCCCGCCCCGCCTCCAGCCGGGTCAATTCCGCCCGCCCGTCGGGCGAGGGCCAGGGAGACGGGTAGGCTTCACCCACCGCCAAGGCGATCTTTTCGGCGGCGAAGGGAATGATCGGCGCGCTGACGGCGGCGTAGAGGGCGGCGAGGTTGATGGCGGTGCGCACGATGGTGGCGGCTCTAGCTGGATCGGTCTTGATCGCCGTCCACGGCGCGGCGTTCTGAAGATATTCGTTGCCGACCGCCCACAGGGCGCGCAGGGCCTGGGCGCTTTTGCGGACTTCGATGGCCTCGAACTGGGCGGTCAGGTCGGCGAGGCGGGTCGAAACCTCGGCGTAGAGCGCCGCCTCCAGGGGCCCCGGTTCGCCCCCAGCCGGAATCGCGCCGTCGAACCGCGCCTCGCAGAACTTCAGCACCCGGTTGACGAAGTTGCCGAGCACGTCGGCGAGGTCGCGGTTGACCGACGAGACGAGCTGGTCCCAGGTGAAGGCGCTGTCGGCGTGCTCGGGCGCGTTGGCGGTCAGATACCAGCGCCAGCAGTCCGGCGGCAAAATCTCCAAGGCCGCGTCCAGAAAGACGCCGCGGCGCCGGGAGGTCGAGAACTTCTCGCCGTACCAGTTCAGGTGGTTGAAGGCTTTGAGGATGTTCACGCTCGTCCACGGCTCGCCCGAGCCCAGCAGAGTGGCGGGAAAGTTCACGGCGTGGAAGGCGACGTTGTCCTTGCCCATGAACTGCACATAGCGGACATCGCCGGCCCCCTTGTCGGTCCGCCACCAGCCTTCCCAGTCGCCGCCGGTGGCGTCGGCCCATTCCCGGGTGGCGGCGATGTATTCGATGGGCGCGTCGAACCAGACGTAGAACACCTTGGTCTCGAAGCCCGGGCGCGGCTGGCCCCGGCGCAGCACCGGCACGCCCCAGGAAAGATCGCGGGTGATCCCGCGGTCGATCAGGCCCTCGTCCAGATGTTTGTAGGCGATGGAGCGGGCCAGGGCCGACCAGTCGGCCTTGCCGTCCACCCAGGCGCGGATTCTCCCATCGAGCTTGGTCTGCAGCAGATAGAGGTGGCGGGTCTCGCGAACCTCGAGGTTGCGCGAACCGGAGACCGCGGAATAGGGATCGATCAGATCGACCGGATCGAGCAGGGAATTGCAGTTGTCGCACTGGTCGCCGCGCGCCTTTTCGTAGCCGCATACCGGGCAGATTCCCTCGATGTAGCGGTCGGGCAGGAAGCGCTTGTCGTCGATGGAATAGACCAGCCTGTCCAGCCGCTCCTCGATCAGGCCGTTGTCCTCCAACACGTCGGCGAAATGCTGGGTCAGGCGGGCGTTTTGCGGCGAGGAGGAGCGCCCGAACCAGTCCCAGGACAGGCCAAAGCCGCGCCCGATGTCGTGCTGCGACCGATGCTGCTCTTCGCAATAGGTGAACACGTCCTGATGGGCCTCGGCGGCGGCCAGTTCGGCCGGGGTGCCGTGCTCGTCGGTGGCGCAGATGTAGAGCACCTCGTGGCCGCGGGCGCGCTGGAAGCGGGCATGGATATCGGCCGGCAGCATCGAGCCGGCCAGGGTGCCAAGGTGCTTGACGCCGTTGATGTACGGCAGGGCGGAGGTGATGAGGACGCGGGCCATGGGTCGGGGGATATAGGGCGCCCGGCGCGCTTTGCCCAAATGTCGGTTTAGGGTTGGAAGTTGTCGTCTTGATGGTGTTACAGGTGTCGGCGCGGGGGGACACCGCCATGATCGACGGCGCCGCGCCATGGTATCGACGTCCGGGACCAACCAAGACGGGCCTCGATCCAATGGGGGGGGGGGCAGACCCGTGCCCACCATGCGCCTTTGCCTGAGGCCGACTTGCCCTTGATCGTCGGCATCGGCGCGTCGGCCGGGGGCCTGGACGCCTTCAAGAGATTTTTCGCCAATACGCCGGCGAAGACCGGCATGGCGTTCGTGCTCGTCCAGCACCTGTCGCCCGACCACAAGAGCATGCTGGTTGATCTGCTCGCCAAAACCACGGTCATGGACGTGATCGAGGCGGCCGACGGCATGACGGTGACGGTCAACCGCGTCTTCGTCATTCCGCCGGACGCCACCATTACCATCGCCGGCGGCCGCCTCGAAGTGGTCCGGCCCGCGCCGCCCAGGGAGCGGCGCCGGCCAATCGACGCCTTTCTCCAGTCCCTGGCCGAGGACCAGGGCGAGAAGGCGATCGGCGTCATCCTCGCCGGCACCGGCAGCGACGGCGCCCTGGGCATGACCGCCATCAAGGAGCAGGGCGGCCTGACCCTGGCCCAGGCCGAATTCGACCATCACGCCATGGCCGGAATGCCGCAGAGCGCGACCTCCACCGGCCAGGTCGACGAGGTGCTGGCGGTCGAGGCGATGCCGGCCCGGATCGTGGCTCATCAGAAACATATGAACGGCGTGGCGGTGAAAAAGGATGGCGACGGTACGCGTACCGACGCCCCCTCGGCCCTGGCCGCCATCATGGGAGCGCTGCGGGCGCGCAGCGGTCACGATTTCAGCGACTACAAGGAAAAAACCCTGGTCCGCCGACTTCAACGGCGGATGCAGGTGCTCCAGCTGGACACGCCCGTCGCCTATATCGAGCGGTTCCGCGAACACCCCGAAGAACTGGACCTGCTGTTTCGCGAACTCCTGATCGGGGTGACCCAGTTTTTCCGCGATCCCGCCGCCTGGAACGCCCTGGCTTCGGAGGTGTTGAAGCCCCTGGTCGCCGGCAAGGGCGCGGACGACGAAATCCGCGTCTGGGTTCCAGGCTGCGCCACCGGCCAGGAAGCCTTCACCCTCGCCATCCTGCTGCGCGAAGCCATGGACGGCCGGCGCCCGCGCCCGAAGGTGCAGATTTTCGGCACCGATATCGACGACCGCGCGATCGCCGTGGCCAGGGCCGGACGCTATCGCGTCCCCGCGGCGGGCCTTTCGGCCGAACGCGCCGAGCGCTGGTTCACCGCCGACGCCGACGGCTGCTGCGTCATTCCCGAAATCCGCGAGATGTGCGTCTTCTCGACCCACAGCCTCATCAAGCATCCGCCGTTTTCCAAGCTCGATCTGATCTCCTGCCGCAACCTGCTGATCTATTTGGACACCGACATGCAGGATCGGGTGATGCGCACCTTCCACTATGCGCTCAAGCCGGGCGGCCGGCTATTCCTGGGTGCCTCGGAATCGGTCACCCGCTCCACCTCGCTGTTCGGCGCCGAGGACAGGAAACACCGCATCTTCCAACGGCGGGAGGTCGACCGGCCGTCCCTGCCAGACTTTTCGGGCGGCGGTCGGCGATTGGAGGCGACGGGGGCGCGGGGCGCGTCGGGCGCGCCGGCGCCATCCGACGATCGCCTCGACAAGGACGCTCGCCGGATGATGGAGAAATACTACCCCCCTCACGTGGTGGTCGATCGGCGCGACCAGATCGTCCGCTTTTCGGGGGCCGGCATGGGCCGGTATCTGGAGCCCGCGGCGGGCGCGCCGAGTTTCGCCCTCTACGACATCCTGCGCAAATCCCTGCGGTCGGCGGTGCGCTCGGTGTTGACGGAGGTCAAGGGCGCCCGGGGGCCGGTGCGACGGGAAAATGTCTCCGCCCGCCTCGACGGGCGCGCCCGCCTGGTCACCCTGATCGCCGAACCGATGGAGGGCCGCGGCGCGGAGGCCGGGTTCGTTGTCCTGGCCTTCCAGGACGCCGGGGACGGCGTCACCGGCGGCGCGGCGGCGCGTTCGGCGAAAGTGTCCAGCGACGCGATGGCGAGCCTCGAGCAGGAATTGCGCACCACCCGCACCCAACTCCAATCGACGATCGACGAACTCGAGATCACCAACGAGGAAATGAAGTCGTCGAACGAGGAATACCAGTCGGTCAACGAAGAGCTTCAATCCTCGAACGAGGAACTGGAAACCGCCAAGGAGGAAATGCAGTCGGTCAACGAGGAAATGCAGACCGTCAATGCCGAGATGGCTAGCAAGAACGAGCAGCTGACCCTTCTGAACAGCGATCAGAAAAACCTGTTCGAAAGCACCGAGATAGCCACGCTGTTTCTTGATCAACAGCTAAGGGTCGGAATTTCACGCCGGGGATCACCGACCTCTTTCATCTGCGCGAGAACGATATCGGTCGGCCAATCCTGGAGATCGCCGGCAAGCTGGACTACGGCGAACTGCAGCGCGACGTGAAGACGGTGCTTCGCAAGCTCACCATCGTCGAACGGCAGGTTACGCTGAACGATGCGGGCACGACTTTCACTTTGCGCATCCGCCCCTATCGAACGGTCGATAACGTCATCGACGGCGTGGTGCTCACCTTCGTCGATATCACCGAACGCAACGCCGGGCAGGCAGCGATCCTCGCGAGCGAGGCGAGATTCCGGATGCTCTTCGAGTACATCGACGAAGGTTTCTGCGTAATCGAAAAGCTGAAAACCGCTCCCCGCGAGCCGAGCGATTTCCGCTACCTCGTGGCCAATCCCGGTTTTGAAAGGCAAAGTGGGCTCCGCGACGTGGTCGGCAAAACCATTCGGGAAGTGGTCCCCGGCGAATCGGAGGAATGGTTCGACATCTATGACACGGTCGCGGCGACTGGAGAGCCGATCCGTTTCGAACGCGATCTGGTAACGCGGGAGCGAACGCTGGAGTTGTTTGCTTTTCGTTTCGAGGAGGAAGGCGTCTCGAGGAGTGCCGTGATCTTCCTCAACATCAGCCAGCGCAAACGTCACGAAGAGCAGCAGGATCTGCTGCTGCGGGAAAAGGATCATAGGGTCAAGAACCTGTTTTCCATCGTCGGCGGGGTGGTGAGCTTGAGCGCGCGCTCGGCGGCGACGCCGGCGGAAATGGCGACCACCATCCAGGGCCGGCTGGGCGCCCTGGCCGGGGCCCATCGGCTGATCCGGCCGCGCCACCACGTTTCCCAACCCGTCCAGCGGGAAACCGTGTTGGACGAATTGATCCGAGCGATCCTCTCTCCCTATATCGAACCGGGCGCGGCCGAGCGGGTGGTCATCTCGGGCCCGGCGACGCCGGTCGGCGGCGACGCCGTCACCAGCTTGGCTTTGGTGATGCATGAACTGGCGACCAACGCCGCCAAATACGGGGCCTTCTCCACTTCCGGCGGCGGCGTCCATATTTCCTGGACCGCCAAGAAGGGCAGGCTCGCCCTGACTTGGCGCGAATCGGGCGGCCCGATCGTCAGCGGGCCGCCGGAACGGGAGGGATTCGGCAGCCAACTGGCCCGCCGAAGCGTCGCCGGTCAACTCGACGGCAGGTTGGCGTTCGAGTGGAAGGCGAGCGGCCTGATCGTGCGCCTTTCAGCGCCAACGGAACGATTGACCCCATGATCGGTTCATCAGGGTCAGACCGCGTCTTCTCCGAGCGGGAAAATTCAGTGTTGAACCATGCATGCGTCCTCGTCGCCGAGGACGAGCCCTTTATCGCCCTGGACCTGGCGCTGGCGATCGAGGATGCCGGCGGCCAGGTCTTAGGCCCCGCGGCGAGCGTCAAGGAAGCCTTGGCCCTGCTCGAGACGGCGGACGTCGCCGGCGCGATCCTGGACGTGACCTTGGCCGACAAAGACGCCACGCCGATCGCCGAGCTTCTCATCGCCCATGGCATACCGCTCATCCTTCAGACCGGCGTGGGACTGCCACCGGGCATGGCCGCCCGCTTTCCCGGCCTGATCGTCAGGATCAAGCCCTGCGATTCGGCCCGGCTGGTCGATGAACTCGCGGCGCTGATCGGCGACCAGCCGAAGACGGTCTAGGATCGCCGCCGCCGCGGCGCCGTTGCCATCGCGGCGCCTGGCGCGGCATAAGCCAAAGATACGCGGGCCGGCTTAGCTCAGTTGGTAGAGCAGCGCTTTTGTAAAGCGAAGGTCGCGGGTTCGAATCCTGCAGCCGGCGCCGGTCGGGGAGCCTTTCGTGGCCGATCCATTCTCGCCATCGGCCCGCTCGCCTTCACCCCCGCCGATAGTCGCCTGGGCCGTCACCACCGGAGAGGCGGGCATGCGCACCCAGGCGCGGGGCTTGGCCGAGGCGGTGGCCGAGACGGTCGTCGAGAAGACCGCGCCGGCGCGCTGGCCGTGGCCGCGGCTGTCCGGCGGGGGAACGCGGGATCGCTTCGAACCGCCATGGCCGGACGTTCTGATCACCTGCGGGCGGCGCTCCGCGGCCCTGTCGGTGGCGCTACGCAAAGCGAGCGGCGGTCGGATTCTCACCGTCCACGTCCAGGATCCTCGAAGGGGCCCGGCGGCCTTCGACCTGGTGGTGGCGATGGAGCACGACCGCATCGCCGCGCGCCCGGGGGTTATCAAGGTGGCCACGGCCCTGCACGATCTGACGCCGGAAAAGCTGACCGCCGCCGGGGCGCTCTGGCGGAGCCGCCTCGAGGCCCTCGGCGCGCCTCTGGCGGGGGTTGCGATCGGCGGGACCGTGCGCGGCGACGCCTTTACCCTCGACCACGGGCGACGCCTGATCGGCGCCCTGCGGCGGCTCAGACAAGGCGATGCGGGCCTGGCCATATCCCCGTCCCGCCGCACCCCGCTCGCGATCCGCGCCCTGCTGCGGGAGGCGTTCGCGGACGATCCGCGCGTCTTCCTGTGGGACCTTGCCGGTGACAATCCTTATGCCGCCATCCTCGCCCTGGCCGATCGGCTGATCGTCACTGGCGACAGCGTCTCGATGATCTCCGAAGCCCTGGCCACCGGCCATCCGGTCGAGGTGTTCGACCTCGGCTTTCACCGTTACGCGCCGTTTCTGGGTGGGCTGATCGAGGCCGGCCTGACGCGGCGCTTCGAAGGCGACCCCGCCCCTCCCCCCGCCCGGCCGCCCGTCAACGCGACCCTCGCGGCGGCGGCGGCGGTCAGGCGGCGGCTTCAGGCGCGAACCGGAGTGTCGGGATAGGCGAGTTGGCCGCGCTCGCGCCAGTCGGCGGTCACATAGTTCATGATCACGCTCTTGCGCACCCCGGCGATCGGCCGGCGCGCCAGGCCGTGCCAGGTATGGTCGCCGGGCGTGAAGACCAGGGCGGCATTGTGGTCGAACGCCGTCCGCTTGGCCCACGCCTCGCGATCCGCATAGAGGTCGGTGCCCAGATCGTCCTGCTCGGCGCCGTCGCTCAGATAGATCAGCATGGTGAACCTCTTGACCCCCAGGTCGGTGTGGGGCGCGAGCCAGAAGCCCTCGGTGTCCTGGGCATATTCCAGGCGCACGAAGCTGGCCCCCAGATCGGCCCCGGTGTTGGCCTCGATGGCCTCCACCACCGGCGCCGACTGAAAGGCGGCGGCCACCGCGGCGCATTCGGGCAAGCGGGCGTTGTTGACGGCGTCGAAATAGTGGCGCTCGTCGTTGTGGAGTTCACGCTTGCCCGAAACGCCGCGCAGATCGACCCTTGGAAACGGCAGTCGGCGCAGCGCCGTCGCCACCGCCGGCGGGAAGACATCGGCGAGGATCCAGTGCCGATAGGGTTCGTCGAATCGACGGCCGTCGGCCATGCTGGCGATCAGCGACGCGGTCACCGCCGCGGTGAGGTCGATGGGCGCGGGCGAACCCGCCTGCGGCGCGCGCTCGCCGTCCATGTTCGTCGCCTTCCAGGTCACCGGTGAATCCACTACACCATCGTCGACTCGAAGTGCGGCGAAAGCGGGCCGCTTTCAGCCGAGGGCGCGCCACGCCGCCGATGTTTCTCCCGCCGCGCCGCGATTGACTTTCCGCCCTGTATCCCTATGTTCGCCACGCCCGAGCACCGGTTCCGAGCGCGCATCTTTCGCCCCGGGTCATCCTGCCGCTCGTCGCACTTCAAGGCATGACAGATTTCGCAGACCTGGGGCTGAGCGCCCCGACTCTCCAAGCGGTCGCCGACACCGGCTACACCGTCGCCACGCCCATTCAGGCCCAGGCCATACCGGTGGTTCTCGCCGGCCGTGACGTGCTGGGCATCGCCCAGACCGGCACCGGCAAGACCGCCGCCTTCACCCTGCCGATGATCGACCGCCTGGTCGCCGGAAGATCCAAGGCGCGCATGCCGCGCTCGCTGGTCATCGAGCCGACCCGCGAACTGGCCGATCAGGTGGCCATGGCGTTCGACAAATACGCCAAGGGCCAGAAGCTCACCTGGGCGCTGCTGATCGGCGGGGTGTCGTTCGGCGACCAGGA
>JBBRQW010000097.1:0-11076 GCA_038225765.1 Caulobacterales bacterium
CGGCGGCGGCGCCTATGGCATCGAGGCGGCGTCGCAACGCTATTTCAACAAGCCGGCGTCCGGCCTGACCCTGGGCGAGGCGGCGCTCCTGGCGGCCACCATGAAGGGGCCGTCGCGCTACAACCCGGCCGCCAACAGCGAGCGCGCCGCCAAGCGCGCCACCGTGGTGCTCGACGAGATGGCCAAGATCGGCGCCATCACCGACGCCCAGCGCGACGCGGCCTTCCGTCAGCCGGTCCACGTCTCGGCCACCCTGGCCGATCAGCGGGCGCAGTATTTCGTCGATTGGCTGGACACCCAGGTGCGCTCGCAGGTGGGCGAGCCGACCCAGGATCTGGTCGTGGAGACCACCCTCGACCTGCCCATCCAGGCCGCCGCCGAACAGGCCATCCGAGCCGGCGTGGCGGCGCACGCCAAGGAAGGGGTGGGGCAGGGGGCCCTGGTGGCCCTGGATGGCGAGGGCCGGATTCGCGCCTACGTCGGCGGGGCCATCTACGCCGACAGCCAGTTCGACCGCGCCACCGCCGCCCGCCGGCAGGCCGGTTCGGCGTTCAAGCCCTTCGTCTACCTGACCGCCATGGAAGCCGGCCATACCCCCTCCGAGCGGGTGGTCGACGAGCCGCTGACCATCGGCAACTGGTCGCCGCGCAACTACAGCGGCCGCTATCTGGGGCCGATCACCCTGCAGACGGCCCTGGTGCAATCGATCAACACCGTCGCCGCCCGCTTGGCCAACGAGGTCGGCACCGCGCGGGTGGCCGAGACGGCGCACCGCCTGGGCATCACCTCCAAGATTCAGACCGACCCTTCCATGGCCCTGGGCGCCGTCGAAGTCAGCCCGCTGGAGATGGCCCAGGCCTATGACGCCTTCGCCAACGGCGGCGAGCGGGTTCACGCCTATGGGGTCGAGCGCATCCGCACCGCCGCCGGCGCGGTTCTCTACGATCATGCCGTGGGGGGGGCGGGGCGCTCGCGGGTCATCGGCAACCCGGCCCTTGGTTACATGATCCAGATGATGCGCCAGGTCATAACCTCGGGGACCGGCGGCCGGGCCAGGGTCGCCGGCTACGACCTGGCCGGCAAGACCGGGACCACCAGCGACTACAAGGACGCCTGGTTCGTCGGCTACACCGGCGGCTTCACCGCCGCGGTGTGGGTGGGCAAGGACAACGACACCCCCATGCGCAAGGTCACCGGCGGCGGCGCGCCGGCCGAGATCTGGCGCAACTTCATGGCCGCCGCCCTGCCCAAGCTGGCGATTCAGCCCATTCCGGGAGGCGCGGCGCCCGAGCCGGTCGCCGGTGACGCGATCGGCGATATGCTGCAGGGCGACGCGGGTCCGCCCCTGGAGGGCGACGCGGAGGCGCCGCCGCCGGCGAGCGACGGGGAGGGGCCGCCGCCCCAGCCCCCGCCGCCGGACGGCGAGGCCCCGCCGCCCTACTGAGCGTTGCCGCGGCCCCCCCTCCGCGCTCCCCTCCCGTCGGCGGCGGGGAGGGGTCGGGGGTGGGGGTGCGCCAACGAACCCATGCCGGGGAACCACCCCCCATCCGTCCCCTCGCGCGGACACCTTCCCCCGCAAGGGGGGAAGGAAACAAAGGTGGGGGAAAAAGCGGCCCTACCGATAGGCGTGCAGCCCCGTCCCGTGCGCCCGCAACCAGGCGCGGTGGCGCGTCTCATCGCCGACCAGGCGGCGGACGAGGGCCCAGAACCTCGGGCCGTGATTGGCCTCGATCAGGTGGGCGCATTCGTGCGCCACCACATAGTCGGCCACCGCCAAGGGGGCGAGGGCCAAGCGCCATGAGAGGCGGATCGAGGCCGCCCGACCGGGCCTCGCCGCCGTGCACGAACCCCAGCGCGTGCGCGCGTCCATGATGGAGACCGGCGGCGTCTCGACCCTCAAGGCCCGGCAGTGGACCTCGGCCTGCGCCGCGAACACCTCG
The DNA here is from genome assembly GCA_038225765.1 of Caulobacterales bacterium. Lineage (GTDB taxonomy): Bacteria > Pseudomonadota > Alphaproteobacteria > Caulobacterales > Caulobacteraceae > Acaudatibacter. The sequence continues at coordinate 1,941 of JBBRQW010000097.1, forward strand.
AGCGCCTCCCGTTTGACCGCGCGGGCCACCAGCTGGCCGTCCACCTCGCCGGCGCCGCAACCGGTCAGGCGAGGAGGCGCGTCGGCGGCGGCGATCAGGCGCGGGCGCCGGCCGTCGGGGATCAGTCGCCAGGGCGCGCCGAACACCGCCAACGGCTCGGCGCCGCCCAGGGCGCGGTCGGCCGGCAGGGCGGCCAGCCGCTCGCGGATCCAGGCCCGGCGGCTGTGGGCGAAGGCCGCCGCATCGGCGAGCCGGCGGGGCGTCGGGGCGATCGCGACGGCTTCGCGGCGGGCCCGGTCGATGCGCAGCGACACCCGGCGGGCGCGGGGGTTGACGGTCAGCCGAACCGGCAGGCCGCCCAGGTCAAGCCGCTCGCCGTCCAGATAGGGGGTCTTCAGCCGGTTCACCACCCACCGATAGGCGCGCATGGCGAGTCGGCAAAGCCGCTTCGCCCCAAGCCCCTTCACCCAAAGCCCTTTCACCTCGGGCGATGAAGTCGCGCACCCGGGGATAGATTTCGGCGGCGAAGCGCCGGCCGTTGAACACCCCGTAGTGGCCGACGCCCGGCTGGACATAAAGCTCGCGCATCGCCGCCGGCACATGGGCGCACAAACCGTGCGCGGCCTGCGTCTGGCCGACCCCGGAAATATCGTCGTTTTCCCCCTCCACCGTCATCAGGCCGATATCGGTCATCGCGCCGGGATCGACGCGCCGCCCGCGGTGGATCAGTTCGCCCCTGGCGAGCAGATGGCGCTGGAAGACCACGTCCACCGTCTGCAGGTAGAATTCCTCGCTCAGATCCAGGACCGACAGATATTCGTCGTAGAACTCCCGGTGCCGCTCGGCCGAATCGCCGTCGCCGCGCACCAGATTGCCGAAATAACGCCGGTGCGCCTCCTGATGCAGGTCGGTGTTCATGGAGATGAAACTGTAGAGCTGCACGAAGCCCGGATAGACGCGGCGGAAAACCCCGGCGTAGGGGGCCGGGACGGTGTAGATCATGTTGGACTGGAACCAGGTGAAAGGGCGCTCCTCGGCCAGCTGGTTGGTCGCCGTGGGCGACAGCCGCGCGTCGATCGGCGATCCCATCAAGGTCAGGCTGGCCGGGCGCAGGGGATCGCCGTCCTGCGCCATCAGCGCCGCCGCCGCCAGGGCGGGCGGCCCCGGCTGGCAGACGGCGACCACATGGGCCCGCCGCCCGATCGCCCGCAGGATGTCGCCGACCCGGTCAATATAGTCGTGAAAATCGAACCGGCCCTCCACGATCGGCACGTCGCGGGCGTTGGACCAGTCGGTGACGTAGACGTCGTGATCGGCGAGGAAGGCCCGCGCCGTGCCGCGCAGCAGGGTGGCGAAATGCCCTGAAAGCGGCGCGATCAGCAGGACGGCGGGGCTCTGCGCCGCCGCCCCCGCCGCCCGCAGATCGTCGGCGTCGCGCGCGAAGCGCAGCAGCCTGACCCACGGCGAGCGCCAGACGACCTCGACGGTGACGCGGACCGGGCGCCCGTTCACGGCGATCTCGTCGATGCCCCAGGCCGGCTTGAAATAACGCCGGGTCAGATTGGCCGTCAGATCGGCCGAGGCGTAGAGGGTGCGCCCCAGGCGCGAGGCGGCGGCGGGATTGAACGGCGAGGCCCAGAAGTCCCTGGCCAGCTCCGCCGCCAGGCGCAGCGGCGCGGCGGAACGATAGGCGGCCTCGTGGATGGCGTAGAGCATCGACCCCCTCTGGATGGCGCCCCGGCGGGGTCGCGCGGCAACATGGACGCCGGGCGCCGGCAAGTCCAGCGGGGTCGCCAAACCGCGGGCCAAAGGGTGAACCGGCCCATCTGCCGATCGGCGCCGAAGGCGAAAGGAATCAACCACGAAGACACGAAGGACACGAAGCTAGGCGTCGAGGATCGATTTTCAGCGTTTCGCGCCAGACGAGAATCGTTTTCCGCTTCGCGTGGTTTCTTCGTGTGCTTCGTGGCCTTCGTGGTTTGAAATTGACTTCGGCCGATCACCGCCCGTGCATGGCGTCCTGGATCTGGCGGGCGATATCGGCGGGCGGGCCCATGGCGATCGGCCGATCGAAGCGTCCCTGGGGATCCATCAGATAGACGATGGAGGTGTGGTCCATGCTGTAGTCGCGGCCGGCGCCGGCCTTTTTGTAATAGACCCGGTAGGCCCGGGCGACGGCGGCGATCTGGGCCGGCGTGCCGGTCAGGCCGATCGTCCCCTTGGGAAAGGCGGGACTGGAAAGATAGGTCGCGAGCTGAGCCGCCGTGTCGCGCTCGGGGTCCACGGTGACGAACACCACCTGGAAGGGCGCGGCGCCCGCTCCCAGGTCGGCGATGGCTTGGCCCAGGGCGGTCAGGGTCGTGGGGCAAACGTCGGGACAAAAGGTGTAGCCGAAAAACACCGCCGACCATTTGCCGCGCAGGATATGCTCATCGACGCGCGCGCCGGCCTGGTCGGTCAGTTGAAAAGGGCCGCCGATGGCCGAGGGCGCCGGGGCGTGGTCGGCCCTCCCGCATCCGGCCAACAGCATCGCCACGGCGCCAAGGCCGCCCGCGAGGCCGGCGACCGCGGTTCGGCGCCCGGCGTTCATCGGCGAGGCCCGATAAACGAGGGCTCGCCTAACGCGGCGTTCCGCGCGATCCTTGCGGTCATGACGGCGGCCTGGATCCCTCGACCTTCGAAAGCGCGGGCGAAAGCGCGGGCGGCCCGAGCGGGGGGAGCGGGCGAACCTCGCCCCGATACGGCGCCGCCCAGAACCGTGCAAGACGCGCGCGCGGCGGTAAGGCGCCCACGCAACCGCACCCTTATCCTGCTGCGCTCGCTGGCCATCGCCGGTCAGTCCCTGGTGCTGGTGGTCGTCGCGTCGCTGAAGTTTCCGGTTCCCTACCGGCCCTGTATCGCGATCATTCTGGCCAGCCTCCTGCTGAACCTCGCCCTGACCCTCTCCGGCGCCTGGCGGCGGGTGGCGCGGCCGTGGGAGGCGAGCGGCCAACTGGCCTTCGACATCGTCCAGCTTTCCGGCCTGCTCTACTTCACCGGCGGCGTGGTCAACCCCTTCTCCCTGCTCCTGATCGCGCCGGTGACCGTGGCGGCGGCGACGCTGGGCCGCCGTCACCTCCTGGCGCTCGGCGGCCTGGCCATAGGCCTGAGCGTCGCCCTGGCCGCCGCCGCCCAGCCGATGCCCTGGGCGGTGGGGGTGAGCCTGGAATTGCCCCTGGCCTATCGCGCCGCCTGCGTCCTGGCCCTGATCGTCGGCATCGCGGTCACCGGCGGCTACGCCTTCTGGGCGTCCAGCGAGGCGGCGCGCATGGAGCTCGCCCTTAGGGTCACCGAGACCGTGCTGGGCCGCGAGCAGCGGCTCTCCGCCCTGGGGTCCCTGGCGGCGGCGGCGGCCCATGAGCTGGGAACCCCGCTTTCCACCATCGCGGTGGCGGCCAAGGAACTGGCGCGGGAGGCCCCGGCGGGACCCCTGCGCGAGGATGCGTGGCTGTTGGTCGAACAGGCGCAGCGCTGCCGCGACATTTTGCAGCGCCTGGCCAAGGCCCCCGAGGCCGGCGACGCCGTGCACGAGCGGGTCAGCCTGCTCCAGGTGGTCCGCGAGGTGTCGGCCCCCTACGCCGGCAAGCCGGCGGTGCGGGTGGAGACCGTGGTCACCGGGCCTCCCGGCCTCACCGCGCCCGATCTGTGGCGCCAGCCCGAGATTCTGCACGCCGTGGCGGCCTTCGTCGAGAACGCCTTCGATTTCGCCTATGCCGAAAGCGAGGTCACCGCGCGGTTCGACGCCAGGGCGGTCGCCATCGAGGTCCGCGACGACGGGCCGGGTTTTTCGCCCGATGTGTTGGCCCGGCTGGGCGAGCCCTATATCACCAGCCGCCCGCGCGCCGAAGGCTCGCGCACCGGCCATGTCGGCATGGGGTTGGGTATTTTCATCGCCAAGACCCTTCTGGAGCGCACCGGCGCCGTGGTGGAGTTTCGAAACGGCCTGCGCGGGGGGGCCATCGTGACCACCCGCTGGCCGCGCGGGCGCGTGGAGGCGCCGCCGCCGACGGGAAAGGCTTGAGCTTTGGCCGGCGCCGGCGCCATGATGGGCCGGGAGACCGACGGAGCCCGAACGACGACGCGCGGCCGGAGTTGGCGATATGAGCGATATGGACGCGGCCGTGGCCGCCCTTAGGGACCGGAGCCTGCTGCTGCTCGACGACGACGCGGCCCTGCGCGCGCGCCTGGGGCGGGCGTTGGAGGCCCGCGGCTTCGCCGTGAACCTGGCGGAGAGCGTGGCCCAGGCGATCGAGGCGGTGCGCGCCCAGCCGCCCGCCTTCGCCGTCATCGACATGCGCCTGGACGATGGGTCGGGGCTGAAGGTGGTGGAGGCCCTGCGCGGCGCGCGGCCGACCGCCTGCATCGTCATGCTGACCGGCTACGGCAACATCGCCACCGCCGTGGCGGCGGTGAAGGCCGGCGCGATCGACTACCTCGCCAAGCCCGCCGACGCCGACGACGTGATGAACGCCCTATTGTCGGCCCACTCCGGCGTGACCCCGGCCCCGCCGGAAAATCCGATGAGCGCCGACCGGGTGCGCTGGGAACATATCCAGCGGGTCTATCAGCTGTGCGACCGCAATGTCTCGGAGACCGCCCGCCGCCTGGCCATGCACCGCCGCACCCTTCAGCGGATCCTGGCCAAGCGCGCCCCGAAGTGATCGCGAGGGCGTGGCGTCGGTGCAAGGGAGTTCCTAGGTAGTGAAGGCGGCGCGAGCCCCCATCCCGGCCTTCGGCCGGACTTCCCCCAAGGGGGGAAGAGAGCGAGCGTCCGAGCGAGTCCTCTCCTCCCCCCTTGGGGGAGGGGGACCGCGAAGCGGTGGAGGGGCACGGCGTGGGATCGGAGTTGATGATCGACGACCTCTATTCCGGTAGGATCCTCGCCCTGGCGGCCAATATGCCGCGCGCCGGGCGCCTCGCCGCGCCGGGCGGCTCGGCCGAGAAGGTCGCGCGCCTGTGCGGCAGCCGGATCGTCGTCGATGTGATCCTGGACGGCGACCGGGTCGTCGATTTCGCCCAGGAGGTCAAGGCGTGCGCTCTGGGCCAGGCCGCCGCCGCCGTCCTGGGCGCCAACGTCATCGGCGCGCGCCTCGGCGAAATCGAAATGGCGCGGGATGCGTTTCATGCTATGTTGAAGACGGGCGGCCCCGCGCCCACGGGACGCTTCGGTGATCTTTCCATGCTTGAGCCGGTGAGAGACTATCCGCCCCGACACGCCTCGACCTTGCTCGCCTTCGAGGCGACGGTGGAGGCGTGCCGCCAGGCCATGGCGGCGAGCGCGCCGCGAACTAGCCGCGCCGGCGTGGCTTGACGGATACGCGTCCGCCCTTCCTGCCGGCATGAATCTCTACCAGGGCGCCGTCAGACTGGGCCATCGCGCCTACAAGCTGACCCTGTCGCCGTGGATCGGGCGCCAGTGCCGCTTCCTGCCGACCTGTTCGGACTATGCGGCCCAGGCCCTGATCGATCACGGGCCCCTGCGCGGCGGCGCCCTCGCCGCCTGGCGGGTCCTCAGATGCCACCCCTTCGGCGGATCGGGCTACGACCCCGTTCCCCCAGAAAGCCTTAAGTGAGACCATGATCGACCTGACATTCCCCGACGGCCAGTCCCGCGCCTTTCCACAGGGCGTCACGGGGCGCGACGTGGCCGCCGCCATCTCCCCCTCCCTCGAAAAGAAGGCCCTGCTGGTCAAGCTGGACGGGCGCCTCCTCGATCTCGCCCGCCCGTTGCCGGGCGGCGGGGCGATCGAGATCGTCACCCGCGACGCCCCCGAGGCCCTGGAGGTAATCCGCCACGATACGGCGCACGTCCTGGCCGAAGCGGTTCAGGAGCTCTTTCCGGGCACCCAGGTCACCATCGGCCCCAACGTCGAGGACGGTTTCTATTACGACTTCGCCCGCGAGGAGCCTTTCTCGCTCGACGATTTTCCGGCCATCGAGGCGCGCATGCGCCAGATCGTCGGCCGCGACGAGGTCATCTCCCGCGAGGAATGGGACCGCGACGAGGCCATCGCCCATTTCGAGGCCATCGGCGAAAAGTATAAGGCTCAGATCATCCGCGACATCCCCGCCGACCAGCCGATCAGCGTCTATCGCCAAGGGGCGTGGAAAGATCTATGCCGGGGCCCTCACCTGCCCTCCACCCGCCATGTCGGCAAGGCGTTCAAACTCACCAAGCTCGCCGGCGCCTATTGGCGTGGCGACCAGGCCAACGCTCAGCTTCAGCGTATCTACGGCACCGCCTGGGCGTCCGACGCCGATCTCGCCGCCTATCTGAAGCGCGTCGAGGAGGCGGAAAAGCGCGACCATCGCAAGCTCGGCGCGGCCATGGATCTCTTCCACATCCAGGAGGAGGGGCGCGGCATGATCTTCTGGCACCCCAAGGGCTGGACCCTCTACCGCACCCTGCTGGCCTATGTCCGCCGGCGCATCGAGGCGGCCGGCTACGTCGAGGTCAAGACGCCGCAGATTCTCGACAAGTCCCTGTGGGAGCGGTCGGGCCACTGGGAGAAGTTCCGCGCCGACATGTTCGCCTGCGAGGACGACGCCGGGGAGGTGATGGCGGTCAAGCCGATGAACTGCCCCGGCCACATCCAGATCTTCAATCACGGCCAGCGCTCCTACCGCGAACTGCCGATCCGCATGGCCGAGTTCGACGGCCTGCACCGCAACGAGGGCTCCGGCTCGATGCTCGGCCTGATGCGGGTCAGGGGCCTGGCCCAGGACGACGGCCACATCTTCTGCGCCGAGGGCCAGATCGAGGCCGAATCCAAGGCTTTCGTCGAACTGCTGAAGATCGTCTACGCCGACCTGGAGGTGGAACTTCATTCCGTGAAGCTGGCCCTGCGGCCCGACCAGCGTTTCGGCACGGACGAGCAATGGGCCATCGCCGAGGACACCCTCGAGCGCGCCGCCCGCGCCGCCGGGGTGGAGGTCGAACGGGTCCCCAACGAAGGCGCCTTCTATGGCCCCAAGCTGGAGTTCCACCTGCGCGACGCCATCGGCCGCACCTGGCAGTGCGGCACCCTGCAGCTCGACTATGTGATGCCCGAACGCCTCGACGCCAGCTACATCGGCGAGGACGGGGGCAAGCACCGGCCGGTGATGCTGCACCGCGCCATACTGGGCTCTCTGGAGCGGTTCATCGGGGTGCTGATCGAACACCACGCCGGGGCCTTTCCCCTGTGGCTCGCCCCGGTCCAGGTCGTCGTGGCCACCATCACCTCCGACGCCGATCCGTGGGCGCAAGAAGCCGCCGCCGCCCTGCGCCGCGCCGGCCTGCGGGTGGACACCGACTTGCGCAACGAAAAGGTCGGCTACAAGGTGCGCGAGCATTCCCTGGCCAAGGTCCCGGTCCTCGCCGTCGTCGGCCGCCGCGAAGCGGAGGAGGGCAAGGTGGCCCTGCGCCGTCTGGGCTCGGATCGGCAAGAGGTGTTGAGCCTGGGGGACGCCGTCACGATGCTGGCCAAGGAGGCGACGCCGGCGGATCTGCGTTAAGACGATTCGTCGGCTTCCTTGGCTCTCGCCACCACGATCGTCCCTTCGGCGATCCGCACCTGGGGAACCGCCGCCTTGGTGAACGGCGACCACCAGCTGGGGCCGCCGTCGGCCGGTTCGATCTCCAGGAGGTCGCCGGCCCCGAAATCGTGGACCGATTTCACCCGTCCCAGCGCTTCGCCGTCCGGCGAGATTGCCGCCAGGCCGATCAGGTCCGCCAGGTAGAACTCGTCTTCGCCCGTATCCGGCAGAATCGCCCGTTCGATGTAGAGCCCAAGGCCCCGAAGGGCCTGGGCCTCGTCGCGCGTCTCCACGCCGGCGGCCCGCGCGATCAGCGCCCCCTTCACCGCCCGCCCGCCGATCAGGTTCAGCCCCGCCGACCCGTTCTCGCGCTTCAACGCGTCATAGCCGAGCAAGGCGGCCGGATCGCCCGTATAGGCCGCGATCCGCACCTCGCCCCTGACCCCGAACGCCCCGGCGACCCGTCCGACCAGGATCAAGCGGGGGGTCACCGAGAGCCCCCATCCCGGCCTTCGGCCGTACTTCCCCCAGAGGGGGAAGAGAAGGAAAGCATGGGGGAATCCTCCCCTCCCCCTTTGGGGGAGGGGGACCGCGAAGCGGTGGAGGGGGCCAGCCGCCGCATAAGGCTCGTCGTCTTGGTCTAGACCTTGGAGGCGGCGGCGGGAGCGGCTTCCTCGGCGACAGTTTCCACCGGCGTCTCCTCGGCGATTGGTTCGACGGCTTCGGCGACAACCTCGGGTTCAGGAGCCGGCGCCGCCTCGGCTTCGGCCGTCGCTTCAACCGCTTCGGCCGCCGGCTCGGGCGCGACCGCCTCGGCGACCGGCTCTTCCGCCGCCGTCTCGGGCGCCGTCTCGGGCGCCGCCTCGGCTTCGGCCGCCACCGGCTCCGCCGCCGCCTCCTCGACCACCGGCGCGGCCTCCGGCTCCGGTTCCGGGGCCGGCGGGGGAGCGGCGGCCAGGGCGGCGGCGCGCTCTTCGCGCTCCTTGACGCGCGCCTTGGCCTTGGCGTGCGGCTCGCCCTTCTTGAGGTTGGTCCCATGCTCCCATTTGGCCAGGCCCTGGGTGGAGAGGAACCGCGCCACCCGCTCGGTGGGCTGGGCGCCCTTGCCGAGCCATTCGGTGATCCGCTCGCCCTTGAGGACCAGGCGCTGGGCGTCCTCCTTCTTCAGCAGGGGATTGTAGCTGCCGACCTTCTCGATGAAGCGGCCGTCGCGGGGCGAATGGCTGTCGGCGACGACGATGGAATAATAGGGGCGCTTCTTGGCGCCGCCGCGGGCGAGACGAATTTTCAACATCTGTGCGGGTCCTTGGTCCGAGCGTTTCTAGGGTTTCTTGAACGGGTTGAAGCCGGGCGCGAGAGCGCCCAGGCCGGGAAGGGAGGGGGCGCCCCAGGCGGCCGCGCCGAGGCCGGGCAGGGCGCCGGGCGCGGTCGGGGCGGGCGCTCCCGCCCCGCCGCCCATCGCCTTGAAGCGGTCGAGGCCGCCGCCGGCCCCCAGCATCGCCCCCACCCGCGCGAACCCCTTGCCGCCGCCCTTGGCCATCATCTTGAAGGCGTCCTGCATCTGGCGATGCTGTTTGAG
>JBBRQW010000098.1:0-10982 GCA_038225765.1 Caulobacterales bacterium
CATCAAGCCGCTGGACTTCGCCCTGGTCTACAAGCGCGACGCCGTCGACGACGGCCTCTTCGCCACTTCCAACGGCGTCATCGGCGGCGTCGTCCGGGGGACCTACGACGAAATCGGCATCTTCAGCCAGGTGAACTTCTAAAGGGGCCTTTCGCATGGATATACTGCATTCGATAAATCCACTCTACTCACTGTCGGGTTTCGTGGTCGGGGTGCTGGTCGGATTGACCGGCGTGGGCGGCGGATCGCTGATGACCCCCCTGCTGGTTCTGGCCTTCGGCATTCACCCGACCACGGCGGTGGGCACCGACCTTCTGTACGCCGCCGCCACCAAGAGCGTCGGCACCGCCGTTCATGGCGTGGGCCGAACCGTCGATTGGCGGATCGTGGGGCGGCTGGCGGCCGGCAGCGTGCCCGCCACGGTCATCACCCTTCTGGCCATGGCGCATTACGGCAAGCAGCTGGGCGCCGCCCATGGGGTGATCACCTCGGTGCTGGGCGTGGCCCTGGTCCTGACCGCCGCCGCCATCTTCTTTCGGGGAAGGATCGTCGATTTCTTCGCCAGGCGCGCCGGCCCGGCCAATCCGGCCCGCACCACCGCCCTCACCATCCTGCTCGGAGCGGCGCTGGGCGCCCTGGTCTCCCTCTCCTCGGTGGGCGCGGGCGCCATCGGCATGACGGTGCTGTTGGTCCTTTATCCCCGGGCGCCGGTGGCGAAGCTGGTGGGATCGGACATCGCCCACGCCGTGCCCCTGACTCTGCTGGGCGGCCTGGGCCACTGGATGATGGGCTCGGTGGACTGGCACCTGCTGATCTCCCTGCTCAGCGGCTCGATCCCCGGCATCGTCATCGGCAGCCTGCTGTCGGCCCGCGCCCCCGACAAGGTCCTGCGCCCCATCCTCGCCTCGACCTTGGGCGTGGTCGGGGTGAAGCTGTTCTTCTGAGGAGGGGGGCGGACTCGAGCACCGGTCCGGAAACCGGACGTCCGGGGCATCGGCGCGAACGTCCGCTTACCGGACCAAAGCCAACGGTGAGAATCGACCCAAATCGGAAGTTGGCGGACGCCGCCAACGGCGCCGGACCGTCACGGCCTTTGGACCATAGGGTCAGGCGGCCATCGCCCTTGGCGCGCAGAGCGCCGGGCTCCAGGCTTCGGCCTGCGCCCCCGCCGTCATATGCGCCGCACCCGCCGCCGCGCCCAGCCCCGCCATGGCGGCGATGAAGGCATGGCGCGGGGTTACCGGCGCGGGCGGCGTCACATGGGCGGCGGCGGTGACGGTGATGGCGGTATTGCCGCTGGCCTTGGTGTAGGTCGCCAGGAAGCTGTCGCCCGTGTAGTTCCCGGTGAGCTGCAGAGTCGCCACCGTCTTGGCCCCGTTGGTGATCACCAGCTGGTCCGAGCCGTTCAGCACCGCGCTGGTCGCCTTCTTGCCCAGCAGCTCGATGGTCTCGCCGGCGGCGAAGCCGGCGATGGTGGCGGCGAACTTCGAGGGGTCCTTGAGGGCGAGGACGGCGCCCGCCCCGGCCAAGGTCGCCGTGAGCGTGGAGGCGACGGTGAGGTCGGCCTCCAGGGTCGCGCCCGCGTCGATGGTCATGGTCCCCGTTCCGGTGAGGGCGGCGGTGAAGTCGAGCGTGCCCGTCGCCGCCACCATGGAGCCGGTGTCGGTGGTCTTGACCCCGATGACGCTCACGCCCGTCCCGGCGGACCCGTTCAAGGTCCCGATGACCTTGAGGCTGGACGTCGCGGCCGTTCCCTGCGCCATGCTAAAGGCGCCGATGGTGTAGGCGGCCCCCTTGGCGATGGAGAGGGTGGCGGCGCTGGCCGTGGCGTCGCCGATGGTGATGTTCCCGGTCTGGGTCGCCGTGCCGGTGATGTTGATGACCTCCGTCCCGCCGATGATGAGGCCCTTGTCGAGGGTGGCGTTGGCCGCCGAGACCGTCCCCGCGCCGTTGATCAGGCCGCCGAGGCTGGAGGCGCCCGATAGAGTCAGCTTATCGCCTGTCGCCACCGTCAGCGTCGCCAGGGCGGTTTCCCTGAAGGCCCCCTTGAAGGTCAGGGATTCATTGAGGCTCGTTGTCCCACCGCTGAGCGAAAGGCTCGCCACGGTGATCTTGGCCCCGGTATTGATCGCCGCCGTCCCACCGGAGATGGCGAGCGATCCCGTTCCGCCGACGCCGCCGGCGACCGTCAGGGCCCCGGTGCTGGTGAGTTTCGCATTGTCGGTCAGCGTCGCGCCGGCGGCGAGCGTGTTGGTTCCGGCCAGGGTCCAGTTTCCCTTGCCGAAGGTATAGGATCCGAAGCCGCTGAAAGTCATGGCCTCGGCCCCGGACACAGTGCCACTCGCGCCCAGGCCAGTGACCGTTCCCGAGCCGTTGGCCAGATCCAGCAGCCCGCCGCCGCCCTGAACTGCTCCGACCCAGGTCGAGCCGGACTCGGCGATCAATTTGTCGCTCGCCGACTTGAACTGCACCGCAACCCCCCCGGTCCCGGCGATCGTGCCGAAGTTGGTCACCTTGGCCGCGCCGCCCGCGCCGACGTAGACACCGACCAGACCTTCGATCAGCGCCGCCTTCGAGGTCGCGCTGCCGTTGATCACCACGCCGCCGGCCGCGAGCAGCACCCCGTCGCCGGCTATTCCCGCCGGGCCGTGGCCGCCGCCCGGGCTGCCGCCCGGCTGTCCCGCCGCGCCGCCCAGGATCGCCCCTAAGCCGTTGACCACCGTGCCGCCGGCCAACAGCGCGACGCCCGCGCCGCCGAACCCGCCGCCGCCGCCATAGATGCCGCCGTAGATGGCGTTGCCGCCGGCGCCGCCGGTGATCGTCCCACCGTTGTTGGTGATTAGGCCGCCCGCGGATGCCGACACCCCGGCGCCGCCTTGGCCGCCGTGTCCGGAATAGACCGGAGTGGCGGGCGCCACGCCCCCGAATCCGCCGGTAATCGCGCCGACGTTGGTCAGAGCGCCAGCTGCCGCGAGCCACACGCCCGCGCCGCCGGTTCCGCCGCCACCGGCGCAGATGTCGCCCGAATAACCTCCGACGCCGCCTGCGCCGCCGGTGATTGTCCCAGCATTGCCGATCGAAGCGCCGGCGGTCGTGATCATCACTCCGCCGCCGCCCGTTCCGCCCTCGCCGCCATAGGTCGCCTCTCCGCCCGCGCCCCCCTGGCCGCCGGCGATCAGGCCGGTGTTGTTCAAACTCGCCGAGGCGGTGAAGAGGACCAGCGCGGTCGCGCCGGGTCCGCCCTGCGCGCCGTGGCCGCCCGTCGCGCCGGCGGCGCCCACGATGGCGCCGGCGGTGTTCAGCGAACCAACCAGGCTGACGGCGCCGGCGACGCTGAGGTTCTGGCCGGCGGCCAGGGTGTTTGTTCCATTGAGCGCCACGGTCGCGCCCGCATCTATGACGTAGGCGCCAAAGCCGCTGAAGGTCATCGCCTCGGCGCCCGACAGGGTCCCGGTCGCGCCGAGACCGGTGATGGTTCCGGTCCCGCCGGCCAGTTCCAGCGTCCCGCCGCCGCCCTGCACCGCGCCGAGCAAGGTCGAGCCCGCCTCCACGATCAGCCGGTCGCTGGCGGACTTAAACCGCACCGACACGCCGCCGCTTCCCTGGATGGTCCCGAAGTTGGTCACCGTGGCCGCGCCCGCCCCGCCGGCGTAGACGCCCACCGCGCCCGAGATCAGGGCCGTGGTCACCGCCGCGCCGCCGTTGGTGACACTTCCCCCTGCCGCCAGCACCACGCCGTCGCCCTGCGCGCCGGCCGGGCCCATGGAGACGCCCGGGCCGCCCGCGCCGCCCTGGCCGCCGGTGATCGTGCCGGTGTTGGCGAGACTCCCGCCGCTCGTCAGATCGGCCCCCACGCCGCCCGCGCCGCCCGCGCCGCCCGCGCCCTGGTAGCTGTAGCCGCCCACGCCGCCCTGCCCGCCGGTGACGGCGCCGCTGTTGGTGAGGCTGCCGCCGCTCGTCAGATCGGCCCCCTCGCCGCCCGTGCCGCCCGTGCCGCCCGCGCCGCCGCCCTGGTAGCTGTAGCCGCCCACGCCGCCCTGGCCGCCGGTGACGGCGCCGCTGTTGGCGAGGCTCCCGCCGCTCGTCAGATTGACCCCCTCGCCGCCCGCGCCGCCCGCGCCGCCGCCCTTGACGCTGGCGCCCCCCACGCCGCCCTGGCCGCCGGTGATGGCGCCGGTGTTGGCGAGACTCCCGACGCCCGTCAGATCAACCCCCTCGCCGCCCGCGCCGCCCGCGGCCCCGCCCTGGGCGGCGCTGTAGCCGCCCGCGCCGCCCCGGCCGCCGCTGATCGCGATGCTGTTGGTCAGGCTCCCGCCGCTCGGCAGATTGACCCCCACGCCGCCCGCGCCGCCCACGCCACCGTGGTAGCCGTCGCCGCCCACGCCGCCCTGGCCGCCGGTGATGGCGCCATTGTTGGTGAGGCTCCCGCCGCTCATCAGATTGGCCCCCGCCCCGCCCACGCCGCCCGCGCCGCCGCCCTCGTAGCTGTAGCCGCCCGCGCCGCCCTGGCCGCCGGTGATCGCGACGCTGTTGGTGAGGCTCCCACCGCTCGTCAGATTGGCCCCCACGCCGCCCGCGCCGCCCACGCTACCGTCGTGGTCGTAGCTCCTGCCGCCCGCGCCGCCCTGGCCGCCGGCGATGGCGCCATTGTTGGTGAGGCTCCCGCCGCTCGTCAGATTGACCCCCTCGCCGCCCGCGCCGCCCGCGGCCCCGCCCTGGGCGGCGCTGTAGCCGCCCGCGCCGCCCTGGCCGCCGGTGATCGTGCCGGTGTTGGCGAGACTCCCGCCGCTCGTCAGATCGGCCCCCACGCCGCCCGCGCCACCGTCGCCACCGTCGTAGTAGTAGCTGGCGCGGCCCGCGCCGCCGTGGCCGCCGGCGATGGCGCCATTGTTGGTGAGGCTCCCGCTCAGTGGCAGATCAACCCCCATCCCCCCCCGCGCCGCCCGCGCCGAACGCGCCGACACCGTAGCCGCCTTGGGCGCCGGTGACTTTGCCGGTGGCGGTAATGGTGAGCGCCGAATACTTGGCGAGTAGCGTGTAGCCGGAGCTATAGGTCCCAGTCAGGGTCTTGGTGGTCATCGCCAAACGCTCCCAGAGCGCGGTCAAGTACGCTCCCTCCAGGGCGAGATTAGCTCGAGCTTGGCGGCGCGGCGATTGCACATTTTTGATCTCGCGGCGGATCAGGCCGGCGAATGGCCGCGACGCCCGGCTAAGAAGGCCGTGCTTCGGAGGGAGGCGCCTGCCGCCCCCGCGGGACCGCCGCCACGCCGGAAGGCGTTTGTCCCGAAATGAGTTCGGGCCTTTCCCGGGAGGGTCTTGGCGGCGGCGACGAGCACCCGGATCAGTTGCGTGGAATAGAGCAGCTCGACGCGGACGCGGCGATCGAGCCAACCTCGCGGCTGCAAAGCGGGCCTTCCCAACTTCGAACTTGGAGTCAAATTGGGACATTTGGCGCGCCTCGATTAGAGGGCCGCCTTGGCCTCGGCCAACCCTCGGGATGGCGCGCAACCGCCAAAATGCGCTAGCAATCACCGGAACCCACCACCCCGAAAGGCCCAACCCCATGACCCCCAAAACCGGCGGCTGCCTGTGCGGCGCGGTGCGCTACGAACTCTCCGCCGAGCCGATCGCCCAGGTCGCCTGCCACTGCCGCGCCTGCCAGCGGGCGTCCGGCGGCTCGCCGACCCTGGGGGCGATCGTTCCCAAGGCGGCCCCGAAAGTCACCAAGGGCGAGCCGCGCTTCTACTGGTCGGCGGGTGACACCGGGGCCAAGGTCGGGCGCGCCTTCTGCGAGGCCTGCGGCGCGCCGCTCTTTTCCGAGCCGGCGGCGGGGCCGGACATCGCGGTGATCAAGGTCGGCAGCCTGGACGATCCCTCGGCCTTCGCCGTCCAGATGGACATGTGGATGGCCGCCGCCCAGCCCTGGCATCGGCCGCACGAGGGGGCCGCCCGGTTCGAGGGCAATCCCACGCTCGGCTGATGCCGCTTCGCCACGACTTCGCCTCCGACAATGTCGCCGGGGCCATGCCCGAGGTCATGGAGGCCCTGGCTCGCTTCAACGGCGGCTTCGCGGCCAGCTATGGCGATGACGCGGCGTGCGCCGGCGCCGGCGACCTGATCCGCGCCCTGCTGGACGCCGACGCCGAGGTGCGCTTCGTCGCCTCGGGCACCGCCGCCAACGCCCTCTGCCTCGCCGCCCTGGCGGCGCCGCACGAGGCGGTGCTGGCGCACCAACATTCCCACGTCGCCACCGACGAGACCGGCGCGCCGGGATTCTTCGGGGCCGGGATGGGCGTGATCGGCCTGCCGGGGCCCTCGGGGCGGATCGATCCCGCGGCCCTGGCGGCGGCCCTGGAGCGGCCCGACGACCCGCACTGGCAATCGCCGGCCGCCCTCACCCTGACCCAGGCCACCGAATACGGCGCGCTCTACGGCAAGGCCGACCTGGCGGGCCTGATCGCGCCGGCCAGGGCGGGCGGGCTGAAGATCCACCTGGACGGGGCGCGGCTGGCCAACGCCGTCGCCGCCGGCTTCGACCCGAAGGCCGTGGGGCGCCTGGGCGTCGACACCCTGGCCCTCGGCGGGACCAAGGCCGGCGGGACGCCCACCGAGGCCGTCGTCCTTTTCGACAAGGCTCTCGCCCGCCGCTTCGGCGCCCGCCTCAAGCACGCCGGCCAGCTGATCTCCAAATCCCGCTTCCTCGCCGCCCCGTGGATCGGCCTGTTGGAGAGCGGCGCCTGGGCCGCCGGTGCCGCCCACGCCAACGCCATGGCCCAGCGCATGGCCGCCCTCATGCCGTTCGAGATCGTCCATCCGGTGGCGGCCAACGCGGTGTTCGCCGCCATGGACGAGGGCGCCCTGGCGCGGCTGGCCGAGGCCGGCTGGTCGGTGAACCGGGTCCTTGACGGGTCGGCGCGCTTCATGTGTTCGTGGGCCACCACCCCGGCCGCCGTCGACGAACTGGGCGCGGCGCTGAAGGCGATTGCTTGAACGGAAGGCGTCAGGCCGCTTGGGCGTGCGGCCGGGTCAGCGCCGGCGGCGCATGAGACCTGTGGGCCGCTCCCCACTCCAGCCCCGCCCCGCCCGAGCCCAGCCCGGCCATGGCCGCGATGAACCGGTGTCGCGGCGCGTGGCTGGCCGAAGGGGCGGCGGCCGGCGCCTTGGGATCGTGGATAATGGTCCCGCCGTGGCCGTCGCTGGCGGCGATGAAGGTGGAGGCGAGATAGTCGCCGATCAGGGTGATGTGGGCGGTGCGGGTCCCGTCGCTGACGGTCAGGACGCCCGAGGTCGCCGTGCCGCTGAAGCTCGCCTCGCCGGCCCCGATAAAGGCGATGTCGGCCAGATCGAGGTACGTTCCGCCGCCGGTGGAAAAGCCGCTGATGGCGCCAGTGTATCCCCGCGACCGGGCCAGCTCGAGAACGCCGGTCGTCCCGCTGAAGGTCACGTTCTGGTTGAAGCTGGAGGCGAAATCGAGGAGGCCGCCGTCGATGGTCGCTTGACCGGCCCCGGTGACCGCGCCCTTGACGGTCAGGGTCCCGCCGAGGGTCTCGATCGTCCCGCCGTTGGCCACGGCGGCCTTGGCCCCGCCCAGGGTGAGTGAGCCGGCATCGATCACCTTATCGAAGTCCCCGATGGTCACCAGTCCGGAGGAGCTGAATGTCGCCGCGGCGCCGATCTCCACGGTTCTGAACCGGTTGAACGTGGTGGTCGCCATGCTGCCCGACACGGTCACCCCGTCGCCCGCCAACAAACTCAACCTGCCGTTTCCGGAGTCCAGATCGAGCGCGCCGTACCCGCCATCGACCCCGCCCAGGAACGCGCAGCCCGCCTCGACGACCAGTACGCCGGCGGATCCAAGTCGGATGGCCGCGCCGCCTGTTCCCGCGATCGTGCCGAAATTGATCACGGTCGCGTAACCGACGCCGGCGTAGACGCCGAAGCGGCCGGATATCGTCCCGAAGTTGGTCAAGGTCGAGTAGCCGCCGAGCTTAACCCCGTAGGACGAATCTCCGGCGCCGGTCCCCATTACGGTCCCGTAGTTCATGACCGTGCAGAAATAACCGGCGTCAATGCCTAGGTAACCCGATATCAGGGCGGTTCGGCTGGCTGCGCCGCCATTGACGACGGCCCCGCCCCCGGACAGTTGGACGCCAACTCCGCCGGAGTCGGTCCGGGTCGCCACGATCGAGCCGAAATTGGCCACCGTCCCGTATTGGTACAGGAAGACGCCCCGGCCGCCCTGGATGGTGGCGACGGTGTCGGCGGCGCTTCCATTGGTGACGACGGCGGCGCCGTAGCCGAAGAGAAGCACCGCGGTGGAACCCTGGGCGCAGGTGATCGTGCCGAAGTTGCTGACCGTCCCGACACCTAGGGACACACCGTTGGCTATGCCGACCGACTGGATCAAGGCGCTTTCATCGGTCGCGCTGCCGTTGGTGACCACGCCGTCCGCCACCTTGACGCCGGATGCGTATACTCCGGTGATCGTGCCGAAATTCGCCACCGCGCCCGCGCCGCCTGTGACGTAGACGCCGCGATAACCCAGTATCTGGGCGGTGATGTCGCCCTCGCTCCCGTTGGTGACGCCGCCGCCGGCGCTCAGATAGACGCCGGCGGGAGAGCCATGGGCGGCGCCCTCGATCGTGCCGAAATTGACCACCGACCCCGCTCCGCCGTTCACCACGACGCCGCGGCGCCCCTCGATCAGGGCCGAGGTGTGGTTCGCCGCGCCGTTCTGAACGAGGCCGCCGGCGTTGAGGTCGATCCCATCGGAACCATAGTGACCATGAATGACGCCGCGGTTTAAGACCTTCGCGTACGAGGCCGCGTAGAGGCCCGTCCCGCCGATCCCGCCGGCGGCGGTGATGACCAGCCGGCTGTAGGCCGACGACAGCGTATAGCCCGCCGCGACATAGGTGTTGATGGTCTTGGTGGTCATGCCCTGAGTCCCCCGGTTCAACGCGAGCCACGGTCCATCATGCAAAGACTTGCCGATCGCGCCTCGGACCGAGCCTTGAAGGCGCGCCGGCCATCCCTACGCAACGCTCCCGCCGATACTCCGAAAGACGGTTCCTGTTGTCAAGCTTGGGCGCCTTTACAGGCCGGCGCGCCCGCGCCTTAATGCCCGCCAGGGCCGACCAGAAACCTTCAGCTCAAGGGGCATCCAAATGGCGCGCAAGAAATACCAAAACATCCTGGAGACGGTCGGCGACACGCCGGTGGTCAGGATCAACAAGCTGGCCCCCGAGGGGATCGAGCTGTGGGTCAAGGTCGAGGCCTTCAACCCGCTCGGCTCGGTCAAGGACCGCCTGGCCCTGGGGGTGATCGAGGCGGCCGAAGCCTCCGGCGCCCTGAAGCCCGGCCAGACGGTGATCGAGGCGACCAGCGGCAACACCGGCATCGGCCTGGCCATGGTCTGCGCCCAGAAGGGCTACCCCCTGGTGGTCACCATGGCCGAGAGCTTCAGCATCGAGCGGCGCAAGCTGATGCGCTTTCTGGGGGCCAAGGTGGTGCTCACCCCGGCGGCGGGGCGCGGCATGGGGATGGTGGAAAAGGCCATCGAACTGGCAAAGACGCACGGCTGGTTTCAGACCCGCCAATTCGAGAACGAGGCCAACGCCGACATGCACTCGCGGACCACGGCGCGCGAGATCGTCGACGCCTTCGCCGGCGAGCGGCTGGACTATTGGGTCACCGGCTACGGCACCGGCGGCACCTTGAAGGGCGTCGCGCGGGTCTTGGCCAAGGAGCGGCCGGAGACGAAGATCATTGTCTGCGAACCCGAGGACGCCCCGCTTCTGGAGAGCGGCGTCGCGCAGGCGCGCAACCCCGACGGCTCGCCGGCCAGCGGCCACCCGGCCTGGAAGCCCCATCCCATGCAGGGCTGGACCCCCGACTTCATCCCCAAGCTCACCGGCGACGCGGTGGCGGCGGCCGACGTGGACCAGATCCTGGCCATCGCCGGGCCCGACGCCATGCGGTGCAGCCTGGACCTGGCGCGAAAGGAGGGGATTTTCGTCGGCATCTCGTCCGGCGCGACCTTCGCCGGGGCCCTGCGCGTCGCCGCCGAGGCGCCGAAGGGCTCGGTGATCCTGGCCATGCTGCCCGACACCGGCGAGCGCTACCTCTCGACGCCCCTCTTCGCCAGCGTCGGCGTGGACATGAACGACGAGGAGTTGGAACTCTCCCGCTCGACGCCGGGGTTCCAGGTGGGGGCGTAAGACGGGTGGCCGCCGTCCGCCTGTTGATCGTCGCGGCGGCGACGGTGGGTTGCGCCGCGATGGCCCCGGCGAAGCCCCCGCCCGCCGTCCCGGCGATCGTCTACGCCTGCCCGGACGGCCAGAGCGTCCGCGCCACCTATCCCGACACCCGCACCGCGGTGATCCAGTATCGCGGCGCGACCCACACCTTGAAGGTGGCCCTCTCGGCCGACGGCGCCCGCTATATAGGCGACGGCCTGCAATGGTGGACCAAGGGCATGACCCACGGAACCATCGCCACCCTCACCCCCGGCCAGGCCTACGCCGAGCCGGGGGCCGATTGCGTGGCCCCGGGTTAGGAGTCTCTTCCGAATTTTTTAGCCCTCGCCTTTATTCTTATGGCTAGGCGATTCACACATCTTGCCGCCGCCGACGCCCCCTCCGTCACGGCGCGAGAAAGAGCGCCGCGGAAGGTCTCCCCCGCTTCGCAAGGGAGGAAAGAAGGAACGTCAACTGCTCTTCACTCCTCCCCCGTCCTCTTACGGGGGAGGTGGCGCGCGATGCCCGCTCGCATCGCGTGACGGAGGGGGCGCAAGGCGGCGGGCCACCGCTCGGACGATGTGTGCCACCCTAGATTCTTATGGGGGAGAGGGCCGAAAGCTAAACCAGGTGCGCCTTGCGCAGCGTCTTATAGGCCCGGATCACCCGTTGGAGTTTGTGCTCGGCCGAGCGGTCGCCGCCGTTGGCGTCGGGGTGGCAGCGCTTGACCAGTTCGAGATAGCG
>JBBRQW010000099.1:0-10885 GCA_038225765.1 Caulobacterales bacterium
CGCTCATCTGGATCAAGAACAAGGTCGATTCGACTCTGACTTTTCGCCGCTCGTGTCGCGAGGGCATCTGCGGCTCCTGCGCCATGAACATGGACGGCACGAACTGGCTGGCCTGCACCCGGTTCATTTCCGACATGAGCGCGACAGCGGCGATCTACCCTCTCGCCAATATGCGGATCATCAAAGACCTGGTCCCAGACACGACGCACCTATTCGCGCAGTACGAGATGATTGAGCCTTGGCTCCACGCCAAGACGCCGCAACCCGAGAAGGAGCGGCTCCAGTCGCCGGGGGAGCGCGGTCAGTTGGACGGATACTACGAATGCATACTTTGCTTTTGCTGCACGTCGGGATGTCCGAGTCATTGGTGGAATGGCGATCGCTTCCTGGGCCCAGCCGCCCTGCTCCAGGCCTGGCGTTGGCTGACCGACAGTCGTGACGAGGCGGCGGAAGAACGGCTCGACATCCTCGAAGATCCGTTCCGCCTTTACCGATGCCACACCATTCTCAATTGCACCCGGACCTGCCCCAAGGGGTTGAATCCCGGCAAGGCCATCGCCGAGATCAAGAGGTCTGCCATCGAGCGCGAGAGGTGACATTGAACCGGAAACCCACCACTCCCGGACCGTTGGCGGAACGCCGGCGCCCGCTTTCTCCCAACATTCAAATCTACCGACCGCAGCTCACTTCGGTCTTGTCGATCGTCAATCGGATCACGGGCGTGGTCTTGAGTCTGGGCGCCGTTGGGCTGGTCGTCTGGGTGGGCGCCGCAGCTGCCGGACGACGACCTTTTGACGCCATTCAAGGCGCGATCACGTCTTGGGGCGGTCAGATCGTGCTCTTCGGCTGCACCTTTGCGTTCTTCCTGCATCTGTGCGGCAGCATCCGCCATCTGGTCTGGGACACGGTTCGCGGTTTCGAACTTCGGTCGATCTACATCTCGGGCTGGGCGATCGTCGCCGCGAGCGTAGTGCTCACCGCGGCGGCCTGGATCGTCAGTTCGTTTCTCGCGAGGTAGACCGATGGATCGCCGAAGCAGACGCTCACCCTTGGCGGCAGCCACGGGGCTTGGCTCAGCGAAGGACGGCGCCGCGCGATGGTGGGCCGAACGGGTAACGGCGGTCGCCCTCGTTCCGCTGACTGTTTGGTTCGCCACCTCAATCGTCGCCCATTCCGGCAACGACTACGCAGCGTTCGTTACCTGGTTGAGGTCGCCGTTGACGACCAGCCTGATGATCCTGTTGTTGATCGCGCTCTTTCACCACACCGCGCTCGGCCTACAGGTAGTGATCGAGGATTACGTACACTCCGGAGCTAAGTTCGCTGCCGTGATCATCGTCCGTTTTAGCTGCTTTGCCCTCGCAATCATCGGTATTGTCGCCATCCTGCTCATAGCGTTTCGCGCCTGAGAGCAGCGCGGCATGCTGAACGGTCGCTCCATCGACGCGTCATTTTTCTGGTTAATCGGTCTGAGGGTGTTGGGCCGGGTAGACCACGGTCTTATCTTCTCGGACGACTGCGCCAGGCGTCAGCCGCGCCTGGTCGACCTGCGATGGGCCAAGAATGTGCATCACGCGTTCCCCCGCGGCGAGGAGGTAGTCGGCGATGATCCGTCGGTGGCAGCGCCACCAGAGTACCTCGGCGCACATGACCGCGCATCGACGCTGGGCGCCACGTTCCCGAAGACGCGCCAGGCCGGACGCGAACGGCCCTGTCAGAGCGTAATCAGCGTAATTTCGAAAGCTCCGAACCCTCCAATACCCGTTGGCTGGAGGCCCTGAAAGACGCTGGCGGCCGCGAAGGCCCCCGAGTTCGGCTACGTGTTCGTAATCGATCTGCCATGGCGCGAGCCCTTCCGGGAGGCTTTGCTGATTGAACTGCGGGTTGGTGCGCGATCGCGGTATGGATCTTACGTCGACAACGAGATTTATGCTCGACTCCTGGAGGAGTTCGACGAATTCGGCGAGGGTTCGCGTTGAGTGCCCTATGGTGAAAAAGGTGTTCGCCATCGCTCCAGCAGGCCGACAAGGGCGGGATTCTGAAATCAAAGCGCCGAGCCATCCGAAAAGGCAATCGCTCGCCGATCCGAGGTAACAGGGGTCACTGCAAGAAAGTGAGTTGACTGTACGCTAAGAAGGAGGCCGTCACTTGGGATCCTCCGGCTTAGGGATTGACGGCGACGATGCACCGCTGCGCCTCTCCGTTCGAACAGCCATCTTCCGGCAATCATCCAGCGCCGCATGGTTTTCCCGCTCCAGCTCTGAACCCTCTACGACCCGCGCCCAACGCTGCGGGTCAGCGCTCTGCATGAGCCGCACCCCAGCCTCCCCGCGGTCCAGCCTGAGAGTCGCCGCGGCCAGCTTCTCGGGCACGTGCCACCGGGCCGGCAGGGCGCGCGCGATCGGCCCTGAGACAAGCACCCAAATGAGCGCGCCGGCCACCATGCCCACCGCGACCGCGCCGATGAGCCATTGTCGCTGCTGACGCCGAAATGATAGATGGCCACGGCGGCTAACCCCTGACGGGCGAGGCTCTGGTCGAGCGGCTTTCGAGCTGGGAACCCGCTAACGCCTTGCGACAGGCAGCCGCCAGTGCTCGCCGCAGGATCGGCGCTTCCACCGCGGCAAGCCGCACCCTCGTGGAGCCTCGCGCACCGGATCCGCCGGGCACCGCCGAAAACGCATTCGGCGCCAAGGCCACAAACTGCGCCTGGTCCTGCGGTGAAAGCTTGATCACCGCCCGCGTGACATCGGGTGAGCCGAGTGTCGCGAACGTAGCGCCGGCAACGCGGAACTCTTCGTTCCCCAAGCTCGTTGCGGCCTGGACATTCGGCAGGCTCAGCGCCAGCGCTCGGAAATCTTCAGAGGTCACGAGCATCTCCACATAGTCCGCGCCACAACCTCGCTTAAAAGCGCACGTTACGGACGGTTGGACGCGGGACTTTGAACTAGAGCGGGAGCACTTTAGCATGGAGCGTATCCTGAGTTGACGAGGTAGCGCCCGCATTCGTCTGGGGCGAAGCGGTCGAGGAGGGTCCCTATTCGTCTCCAGGTTGTTTCGGGAGATCGCTCGGCGGCTCGTCGCATCAGGTGTTTGAGCTTGGAGAACACCTGCTCGATAGGGTTGAGGTCGGGGGAGTAGGGCGGCAGGAAGAGGAGCCTGGCGCCGGCGTCCTGGATGGCCTTTCGCACGGCATTGCTCTTGTGGCTGCCGAGGTTGTCGAGGATGACCAGGTCGCCGGGCCTGAGCGTGGGAACGAGCTGGGTCTCGACGTAGAGGCGGAAGCTCTCGCCGTTGATGCGACCGTCGAAGACGAAGGGGGCGACGATCTGGTCGTGACGCAGGGCGGCCAGGAAGGTCATGGTCTTCCAGTGGCCGTAGGGCGCCTTGGCGCGGAGCCGCCGGCCGCGCGGACCCCAGCCCCTAAACGGGGCCATGTTTGTCTTGGCCCAGGTCTCGTCGATGAAGACTAGGCGGCTGGGATCAAGCCGGGCCTGATAACTTTTCCACCGCGCCCGGCGCCGAGCGACGTCGGGACGATCTTGCTCGCTGGGCAGCACGCTTTTTTTTGAAGCTGAGCCCCTCGCGGTGCACGAAGTTGCGCAGAGCGCTGTAGCTGACCGCAACATCCCGATCGGCCAGTTCGGCCACCATCTGGCGAAGCGTCACCTCCGGCTCGCGCGCGATCCGCTCCATGACCCAGGTCCGTTCGCTATCCAAAATGGGCTTGCGATGGCCACCCATCTTGCCGGGCCGCACATTCCCTCTCGCCCGCCAAAGCTGCGACCAGCGCACCACGCTCGCCACACTCACCGTGAAGACAGCCGCCACCGACCGCACGCTCTCGCCGGTCATCACCCTAGCGGCAACCCGCTCACGAAGATCCAAGGAATACGGCTTCATCCATGCCAGCCTCCATCCGGCCAGCAGCTTGAATCAGACTCGCCCCAAAAGGGGAATCCCAAATCGATTCAATCAAGCCTCCCCCCCTCTAGAGGCGCGGTCGCGCACGAATCTTCGGACCTTGGTGCATCCTGGAGGGCTCGATCCGTAGGCCTTCGCCGGTCGCCATGTGGAATTGACACGAAGCCGGCGGATCGGCGGGATCTATGGCCATACAATGTCGTCGCCCCAGCGAATTCGGCGGCGCCCTGCCCGTGTATTGGACGGCCGCGTGATTACGTGCGCTCGACGCGCTGAAACCGAGCGCGAGGTCGCCAAGCCTGTCCATGGCGTGCCGCCGAGCCAAAGAGACGTGTTCTCCTCCATCTCCCGTCTGCCATCCACCGACCCCAGGCAACGCCACGATAACCGCGCCAGCCTTCTCGCCGTGTCAGAAAAGATGAGGCGTGTGGCTTGAAGCCCTTGAACGCGGTTATGTCGGGAGTACGTTCGGGAGCTTGAGACGGACGCCCAAATCATCGGCTTGCGCAGGATCCATGAAGGCGTGGCAGCCATCTAAGACCGTACGCGTCTCGTCAACCTCAGTCCATGGAACCGCGCCGACCCACTTCTGAGCGAAGTCCAACGTCCGCACCAGGGGGGTGGGACTGCGCACGTTCGAGAGGGCTTTCAGAGCGCTGAGGTAGTTGCTCCGGAAGATCGTCGGAATGACGATGCGCTCTTCCCCCGTCGTGACCAGTTCGGCGTTCATCATGACACGGGCGACGCGGCCGTTGCCGTCCGCGAAGGGATGAACCTCCGACACCAGGAACATCATATAGACGGCTCGCGCGAAGGGCGTGTCGAGGTTGCGGTAGAGATCGAAGCCCTGGGCGAGAGTTCCCTCGACCTGATCGGGCGCGACGAAGACCGTCTGACCGGCCCGATTGGCTTCGCGTTTGAAGACGCCGGGATCTTTGTCCGACCGCGCGGCCATCAGGGCTGCGTGTCGGCCCTTCAACAATTCAATCAATGACGCAGCGTTTCGCGGGGTGCGCGCCATTTCCACGGGGTCGGACACCAGACGCCACGTGCCCAGGATATCGTGGGCGTCCGCCGGACGGTCACGGGGAATGACATTGCGAAAGACAATGTCGGCGGCCTCGCTCACCTCGAACTCGGTCCCTTCGATGAAGTTGGAAAAGTAGGCTTCAAAGAAAGCCAGGGTGGCGCGGCCCTCGCCGCCCCGCGTCGGGACAAGGCGGCTGACCGGGGCCGTCACGCGAAGCTCGCGGTGCAGGCGTTCGAAGAGATCCATGCGATCTGGATCGTAGGGGGCCCCGGCGTGGCGCGCTTTCCCCCGGTCCGTGACCAGCGCGTCCTGCCGCGTGCCGAGCAAGGCGCCGATCAGGGTCTCGAAGGCTTCTAACTCAGCCTCTCGCCCAAGGTCCGGCGCGACGCGGCGCGCTTCGTCGCGCAGGGTGTTCAACGCACCCACCCCACTGCGTCGAATGAGATCGTCGAGCCGGGTCTCAATCTCCTGGCGGCTGAGGGTTCGGCTGACTTCACCGCCGCGCCGGCGCGAGGGGGCCATGTTGTCGAGGTAGGCGCGGGCCATGGACGACAGGAAGAGGCCGCCGATAAACGGCTGGTCGCTTGCCAACGGTCCGGGTCCCTTTCGCGGCCGGATCGTCACTCCAGGCAGAACGATGTCACGCTTTCGATCCGAGATGATGAAGATCGAGCCGTCCCGGGCGGGGACGTTCTCGATGGCGGTGCGGTCGGCGATGAGGGCGCCGGGGGCGTAGCCGCCCACGATCGGCCACAGATGGCGGCGCACGATCTGTTCGGGTGCATCGACCAGGTTTTTGGTGTAAAGTTTCGACCCGATCCGCCGAAGCGTGCCTCGGTTCACGGCGCGGGATGCCGCCGCCGATGTGGCGGTCGTCGAAACGAATACTTCGGGCAACGTATCGAGACGGTTTTTGGGCAACTGGCGAACTCCTGACCCAGCCAATAGCAAATAATTGGGGTTTAAGCTCGGAATTTTGGAAACTTCTGGGCCATAAGGCTGGCGACGGTCGGGCGTACGCTTGGACGAGCCGTCGATCGTGAAGAGGCCGAGCTCACCACGACGTCCGATTGCGCCGGCGTTCCAGCCCATCAAGGGCCGCGCCGTATGTCGGTTAACATTGAGATCCCGGTTCAGCTCGCCACTACACGTCTCGATCGGAGGGCAGCGCGCGCTCCGCGTCGGCGTCAACGACCTAACTGTCGCCGATTCCAAGGACGATCGACATCCGCTATTCTGGTCCGCGCGCCGAGGTGGTGGTGGAAGGCGCGGCTGTTTCATTCCTGTCACGGAGACCACCATGCTCGTCATCGGCATTGTCTTGAGTTTCGTTGGCCTCGGATTTTTCTGCTGGCTGTTGTTCACGCTCACCGTCCACGCGCTGCCCTTCTTCGCGGGGGTCACCGCGGGGCTCGCCGCCTACCATTATGGTTCGGGTGTGATCGGTGTGATCGTCGTTGGCCTGATCGGCGGCCTCGTGACCCTCGCCGCCGGCCGGTTCGCTTTCACGGCGGCCCGTTCGCCCCACATCCGCGCCGCGATCGCGTTCGTCTTCGCGGCGTCGGCGGCCGTTGCCGGCTACCACGCCACCCTCGGCCTCGCCCAGATCGGCGTGCCGGCCGGGAGTTGGCGACAAGCCTTCGCCCTGGTTGGCGCGGCGATGGTGGGGATGACGGCCTGGGTGCGTATGGCGCTCAACGAGCCGCTCGATGTGGGGCGGGGCGTGGTTAGGGCCGGCCTGTCACCGTTTGGCGGCGGCGGGTAGCACAGGTTCAGCCGCCGTTTCGGCGTCTCTTCAGGTTGGGCGCCGGGCGTTTTACTGGCCGCCAGCAGACCGAGAATGACACACCCTTCGAAGCGCTTCGATCGGGCGCCCGAATCGTCTTTGGCCGACGGCGGCAGCGCCGCGTGGGGGCTTTGCCGTTGGCCTGGCTGGCTCGGGGACGTGGCGGAGCGGCCTTTTCGCGCGCCGGCGTTTCTCTTCCTCCTCCCGATGGGCCGGACCTCTTGCAAAGAACAACCGACGCCCGCCGGGTCTTCTCCTTAAGGAGGCTGTTCGGCGCGCGACCGAGGCGGCCTCTTAAATGGCTTGATCTGGCCGAAGGCCGGCTGCGCCTCGATCGCCCAAGACGCAACGGCGGCGGCAAGACTTTCTTCCCCTGGGCTGACGCCCATTCCTCGCGCTGGCCAAGAAAGTCCCGCCGCCGCCGTCCTCCGCTTCGCTCCGGCCCGCGAGGGGGTGCGTCGTCGATCGCCTCCGGCCCACGGATCGCCATCGAGGCCGCGGTGGTCGCGGCTTCGAAACAGCAAAGGAGAAGTGACATGGCCAACATCGGTTCCTTCAAGAAGTCCGGCTCGGAATATCAGGGCGAGATCGTCACCCTGAGCGTCCAGGCCAAGGGTGTCCGCATCGTCCCCGAGGCCGACCGGGCCAACGACAACGCCCCCAGCCACCGCATCTTCGTCGGCCGCGCCGAAATCGGGGCCGCCTGGTCGAAGCGCTCCAACGAGGGCCGCGACTACCTCTCGGTCAAGCTGGACGATCCGAGCTTCAACGCTCCGATCTACGCCAACCTCTTCGACGACGAGGACGGCGAAGGCTACACCCTGATCTGGTCCCGCCCCCGCAAGACCAACGGAGACTAGGCCGGCCCCAGCGACGCCCCGCCCGAACCCTCGGGCGGGGCGTTTCCTCTCGATCCGCGAAACTGGACCAGGGCCGCCAGCCCGGCGGAGCACCGCCCTAATCGATGCGCGGCGGCCTATTGTTTCGCCGCTAGGCCTCCCCATCAGGCGCCACAAGCGCCCCATGTTCGACGCCGAGCGCCTGAGCGAGCTCGAACAGGGTCACCACGGTCGGATTGCGGCGACCCCGCTCCAGATCGCTGAGATACTGCTGCGTGAAACCCGAAAGCTCCGAGAAACGCTCCTGGGTCAGGCCCTTTTCAAGCCTGAGGCGTTTCACGTTTCGTCCGACCAGTCGCCGCATATCCATTGCGGCAAGTTGACCGGCTACACACTATGAGGTTTATCCCCTATAGTATGTAAGACGAACTTGGGGTCCCCATGGTGAATTCGGCAAATGTGGACGATAATATGGCCGTATTCCGTCGCCGCCTGGGGAGCCCGACGACTTGACCACTCGACCCTCGTCGCCCATCGCGGACGCCGCGCCTTCCGAAGCGCGTCTGACCGACTATGATCGAGAACACCTCACGACCTACTTGCGTCTGCTGGACGCCGCGGAGGAGGATGCGCCCTGGGATGAGGTGGCGCATCTCGTGCTCGGCATCGACGCCTCACGCCAACCCGACCGAGCCAGTCGCGCCCACGAATCGCACTTGGCGCGCGCCCGCTGGCTTACCGACCACGGCTATCGCGAACTGCTTGGAGCGGTGAGGGCGAGACCTGAAAACGAGGGCCTCTCGTAGACCCGCGACCGGGAGCGCCTTCGGTTCCCGAAGGGGGATTGCGACCTGAGTTTCGACCACGCTCCCCCCGGGACGCCAGGGGCGTCCCTCCTTGGGGCGTGTCCCTTCGGGGCGCTTCGCGCTCGAAACTCAGATCCCGCCGCTTCCCGGACGCGAGAGGGCGTCCTCCTTGCAGGCTGTTTCTTTGAGGTTTCACAACGGGTCTGCCGAGCGAATCCGGCCGCCCAATATCTCCGGATTCTCGCCGATCCTCAAATTCCGTCATGCGGATTGGGCATGACCCCATGCCGCGTTCGCCTCTCCCCAAGTTCGGGGCCTCTGCGCCAGAATGACCTTGCGTCAAACGGCGGGTGGGCATTTTCCCTTAAAGGACGGAGACGAAACCATGCCGAAGGAGGATTGGCGCTTGCCCGCCGCCTACGACCGCGCCGCCCAATTGGACCCCGCCGGCGTGGCCTGGGAGTTCCTTCGCCGCAATCGCGATTATCAGGCTGCGTTCGACGCCGCCTCAAAGGACGCCGATCTTGGGACGGAGGGTCCCGCGGCGCGCTGGGGGTTGCGATTTCCTGGCGGACCCGAGCCGGCGCGCCGACGAAACTGACATCTTCTGGCGGCCCGATGAGCTGGCGTCCGCCGTCATCCTGACGGCGGCGCCGGTCGAGACGCCGGCGATATTCTTCGCTCCAGCGGGTTGGCCGGGCGACCTGGTGCGCCGGGACGCCGACGATGGCGCGCACATCCTCGTGCGGGCGCCTAGCGTCACCCATCAACTCTGGCTGCCCGATCCTCCCGCCGAGGGCGCGCCCCTGGCGGCGATCATCCCGCTCGACGCCAGCGCACCCGTGCGCGCCGAAGCGGCCATGCGCTTCTGGCGGCTGGTGGCGCATGGGCGACTTCGAACCGGGCCGCCGAAGCCGCATCGTCTCGATCGCCTCGTCGCGGCGCTTCGCGCGCTTGACGGTCGGCTGGACGGCGCAAGCTACCGCGCCATCGCCGAGGTTCTGTTCGGCGCGCGCCGCGTCAGCGCCGAACCGTGGAAGACCGCCTCGGTCCGCGACACCGTGATCCGCCTGGCGCGAACGGGTCTGGCCACGATGCGCGGCGACTACAAGACCCTGCTCAAGCCCAAAGGCCCCAATCGCCGGCCCGGCTGATAGGGCGCGAGCCTGCTTCGCCGGGTGGTGAATAGGCTTCATCCCATCTTCGCCATCCCCCTTCGCGGCCCCGCTTCGCCACCGTGATCGCTGACCGCCGCCAATGTCCGGCGGCCTTCCTCAAGCGCCACGGAGGCTCACTGATGTTCGCCGCAAACTCCCAACTCCCGCCACGCTACCTGCGCACGCCCGAGGCCGCGCGGTTCCTGGGTCTCTCCGACCGCACTCTGGAGAAGCATCGCACCTACGGCACCGGCCCGCGCTACTCCAAGCTCGGCGGCCGCGTCGTCTATCGACCTGAAGATCTCCAGGCCTGGGCCGAACTTGGCGCCAAGGCCTCAACCTCCGATCCCGGCGTCGGCACGGTCCTGCCGGCCAAGCGCCATGCGGCCGTCTCGCCGGCCTACGGCCGCCGGCCGGCGCGCTGATCGTCTCGGCTGAGTTTGGCGATGCCGAGGATGAACCGACAATCAAGCGCCGAGCGCGATCAGCTCGAACTCTTCCGCGCGCTCCCCGGCCACCTGGCGCCCCGCGACGCCCAGGATCTCATGGCCTATCCCTTCTTCAGCCTGGCGAAATCGCGGCGCACCGCGCCGATCGATTTTCGCTCAGGGAAGATCGCCATCAAGGTCGAGGCTGCCGCCGATCACGGCATGGCGACGATCTGGGACGCCGATGTCCTGATCTGGGCGGCCTCGCAGCTCGTCCAGGCGCGCGACGGCGGCCGGCGGACCTCGCGGCTGATGGCGACGACGCCCTATGAGATCCTCACCTTCGTCGGACGCGGCACGAGCGCGCGGGACTACCAGCGGCTGAAGGCCGGGCTCGATCGGCTGCAATCGACCACCATCGCCACCTCTATCCGCCAGTCCACCGAGCGGCGGCGTCACCGCTTCTCGTGGATCAACGAGTGGAAGGAGACCGCCGACCCGCAAGGCCGCGCGCTCGGCGTCGAGATGATCCTGCCGGACTGGTTCTACGCCGGCGTTTTGGACGAAGCCTTGGTGCTCACCATCGACCGGGCCTACTTCAAGCTGACCGGTGGCCTGGAGCGCTGGCTCTATCGGCTGGTGCGCAAGCACGGCGGTTGGCAGGAGGGTGGCTGGAGCTTCGACTTTGGTCATCTCCACGCCAAATCCGGCTCGCTCTCGCCGCTCAAACACTTCGCCTTCGATCTGCGCGACATCGTCCGTCGTCAGCCCCTGCCCAACTACCGGCTCGAGATCGAGCGCGACCGCCTCGGCGCCGAGCGGCTCGCCTTCGCTCCGATCCTGTTCGACCCGCTGGAGCGCGCCGCGCGCCGCCTTGACCCTTCACCCCATCCTGGGGACAGGCTGTGAATCGCC
>JBBRQW010000100.1:0-10703 GCA_038225765.1 Caulobacterales bacterium
CGCGCGGGTGCGGACGGCGGCCACGTCCGAGCCGGCGGCCGGCTCGCTGAACAGCTGGCACCAGATCTCCTCGCCGCGCGCGGCGGGGCGGACGAAGCGCTCCTTGTCGGCCTCGTTTCCCGCCGTCATCACCGTGGGGACGCACATGCCAAGGCCGATGGCGAAGGGGTTGGCGGGGGTCTCGAAGCGCGCCTCCTCCTGGCCGAAGATCACCGACTGCCACGGCGCCCCGCCGCCGCCGCCCCAGGCCTTGGGCCAGGTGATGCAGGCGTAGCCGGCCTCGGCCTTGCGGCGCTGCCAGGCGCGGCACGCCTCCATGTCGGCCGGATCGGCGAGGCCGCCGCCCTGCGCCCCGGCCCGCCCCGGGGCGTTGGCCTTGAGCCAGGCGCGGGCCGCTTCGCGATAGGCGGCTTCCTCGGGGGTGTCGTTGAAATCCATTGTCTCGTTCTTTCTCAAGCCGCGTTGCGGCGTTCAAGTTGGCTCACCAGGCGCTCTTTCCACGCCTTGGCGGCCCCGGCGACCAGGCCGAGCTGCTGGGCGCGGCGATAGTAGAGATGGCAGTCGACGTCCCAGGTGAAGCCCATGCCGCCGTGGGTCTGCAGACTCTCCTTGGCCGCGAACCAGAAGGCTTCGCTCGCCGCCACCCGCGCCGCCGCCGCCGCCACCGGCAGCTCCGCCGCCCCGTCGCCCAGGGCCCAGGCGCCGTAGTAGGCGTTGGATCTCGCCAGTTCGTTCTTGATGTAGATGTCGGCCAGCTTGTGCTTGATCGCCTGATAGCCGCCGATCGGCCGGCCAAAGGCGTAGCGGCCGAGGGCGTAGTCGCGGGCCATTTCGAGCGCCTTGTCGGCCCCGCCCAACTGTTCGAAAGCCAAGAGGACGGCGGCGCGGTTCAGCACCGCCTCGGTGAGCGCCATGCCCTCGCCGGCCTCTCCCAGCGGCTCGGCGGCCGCGCCGGCAAAGGTGAGGCGCGCCGCCCCGCGGCTGGGATCGAGGGTTTCGAGGGTCTCCCGCGTCACCCCGGCGCCGGCCAGCTCCACCAGAAATAGGCCGATCCGGCCGCCTTGCCTGGCCAGAACCACGGCCACATCGGCGGCCTCGCCGTCGGTGACCGGAATCTTCACGCCGGTGAGCTTGCCGCCCTCCACCTTGGCCTGAACCTGGCCTTCGGTGAGCACCCCGGCCCGCTCGACGGTGGCGAAACAGCCAATCGTCTCGCCGGCGGCGACCTTGGGCAGCCACCTTCCCTTCTGGGCCGGCGATCCGGCCAACATCAGAGCCTCGGCCACGAAATAGACGGTGGAGGCGAAGGGGATGGGGGCCAGGGCGCGGCCCAGCTCCTCGGCGATGACGCACAGCTCGATGCCGCCAAGGCCCAGGCCGCCAAATTCCTCCGGGATGGCCGCGCCCAGCCAGCCCTGCGCCGCCACCGCTTTCCACAGTTCGGCGTCATAGGGCCGGGCCGGATCGTCGAGCACGCCGCGCACCGCCGCCGGCGGGCAGCGCGCCTCCAGGAACTTGCGTGCCTCGCTCTTGAGGAACTTCTGATCGTCGGAGAAATCGAAATTCATGGCGGGATCGCGCTCCAGGGGTCCGGCCGCGAGGATAACCGCCTTTCGCGGCGGGGAAAGCCTGACGGCGCGTCAAGGGGCGGCGGTTTTCGCGGCGGCTTCATGGCGTGATCGGGCGGCCGGCGCTAAACGAGGCCCATGCGCACCGACACGCCCCCGCCGATCCGCCTCGCTGACTATCGCCCGCCCGCCTTTCTGATCGACGAGGCGAGGCTGGATTTCCGGCTCGAAATCCACGCCACGCGGGTCAGGGCGCGGCTCGCCATCCGCCGCAATGGCGATCACGCCGAGCCTCTGAGGCTGAACGGCGAGCGGCTCAAGGCGGTGTCGGTGGCCATCGACGGGCGGGCGCTTGGCCCCGAAGAACACGACATCGACGACGAGTGGCTGACGGTCCCGGGCGCGCCCGACGCCTTCGTGCTGGAGACCGAGGTCGAGATCGATCCGCAAAACAACACCGCGCTCGAAGGCCTCTACATGTCCGGCGGCCGGTTCTGCACCCAGTGCGAGGCCGAGGGGTTCCGCAAGATCACCTGGTTCGCCGATCGCCCAGACGTGCTGGCCCGCTTTACCGTGCGGGTGGAGGCGCCCGGCGCCTTCCGCCACCTGCTCTCCAACGGCAATCTCGTCGAGTCCGGCCCCTCGCCGGACGGGCGTCATTTCGCGGTGTGGAACGATCCCTTTCCCAAGCCCTGCTATCTGTTCGCCCTGGTCGGCGGCGAGCTGGATGTGTTGGAAGATTCATTCACCACCGCGAGCGGG
This sequence comes from Caulobacterales bacterium, assembly GCA_038225765.1. GTDB lineage: Bacteria > Pseudomonadota > Alphaproteobacteria > Caulobacterales > Caulobacteraceae > Acaudatibacter. The sequence continues at coordinate 2,331 of JBBRQW010000100.1, forward strand.
CGGCGGGTGGCTCTGCGCATCTTCGTCGATCCGGGCATGACCGAGCGGGCCGCCTACGCCATGGACTGCCTCAAACGGGCGATGCGCTGGGACGAGGAGGCGTTCGGGCGGGAGTACGACCTCGACCTGTTCATGATCGTCGCGGTGCGTGACTTCAACTTCGGGGCGATGGAGAACAAGGGGCTGAACATCTTCAACTCCTCGCTCCTGCTCGCCGATCCGGCCACGGCCACCGACGCGGACTACGAGCGGATCGAAGGGGTGGTCGCCCACGAATATTTCCACAATTGGACCGGCGACCGGATCACTTGCCGCGACTGGTTTCAGCTTTGCCTGAAAGAGGGGTTGACGGTCTTTCGCGACCAGAGCTTCTCCGCCGATCAGCGCGGCCATGCCGTCCAGCGGATCAAGGAGGTCAAGACCCTGCGCGCCCGCCAGTTTTCCGAGGACGCCGGTCCCCTGGCCCATCCGGTGCGCCCGGCTAGCTATATGAAAATCGACAACTTCTACACCGCGACCATCTACGAGAAGGGCGCGGAGATCATCCGCATGCTGAAGACAATCGTCGGCGCGGCGGATTTCCGGCGCGGCATGGACCTCTATTTCGACCGCTGGGACGGCCAGGCGACGACGGTGGAAGCCTTCATCGCCTGCTTCGCCGAGGTTTCCGGTGCCGACCTGGCCGATCTTTTCGCCTGGTACGAACAGGCCGGAACGCCGCGCGTCAGCGTGACCTCGCGTTACGACGCGGCGGCGCGCACCCTCGATCTCGACCTTGCCCAGCGCACCGATCCGACTCCCGGCCAGGCCGAAAAGCGCGCCCTGCCGATCCCCCTGGCCCTCGGCCTCATCGACGAGGACGGCCGGATCCTGCGCGACACCGAGGTGATCGTGTTCGACACTCCGCGCCGCCAAATTCGCCTGGAGGGGATCGAGCGCCCGCCGGTGCTGTCGGTGTTGCGCGGCTTTTCGGCCCCGGTGAACCTGACCACCGACGCCCCGGCCAAGGACGGCTATGTGCTTCTCGCCACCGACCCGGATTTGTTCAACCGCTGGGAAGCGGGCCAGACGCTGGCGCGCGATCTGATCCTGGCGCGGGCCGCCGGGCGTCCCGACGAGGTCGGGGACGAGCGCTTCGCCGAAGCCATCGGCCGCGCCCTGGACGATCAGGCGGCGACGCCCGCGTTCAAGGCGCTCCTCCTCGCCTTGCCCAGCGAGTCCGATCTGGCGGTGGCCGCCGCGCCCGCCGATCCCGCCGCCATCCACCAGGCCCGCGAGGCCCTGCGCGCGCGCATGGCGGTCCATCTGGGCGAAACCCTGCGGCGCCTTCACGGCGGTCTCCAGGAACCAGGCTCATTCTCGCCGGACGCCGCCGCCGCCGGGCGCAGAAGCCTGCGCAACGCCGCCCTGGAGCTGCTGGCCGCCGATCCCCACCCGCTCAATCGCGAGCGGGCCAGAGGGCATTTCGACGCCGCCCTGAACATGACCGACGCCATGGGCGGCCTGGCGGCGCTGACCATGCTGGGCGGCGAGGATCTCGAGACCGCCCTGGCGGCGTTTTACGAACGCTGGAAAGAGGAGCCCCTGGTCATCGACAAGTGGTTCGCCGTTCAGGCGCGCGACCCTTCGGCGGGCGCCCTGGGACGGGTGCTGGGCCTGACCGCCCATCCAGCCTTCGACGCCAGGACGCCGAACCGCCTGCGGGCCTTGGTGCAGACTTTCGCGGCCAATAACCCCGACCGTTTCCACGACCCCAGCGGGGCGGGTTACCGCTTCCTGGCCGACCAGATTTTGGCCGTCGACGCCTTCAACCCGATGACCGCCGCGCGCCTCATCGAGCCGTTGGGAAACTGGGCGAAGTATTTGCCGCGGCTGGGCGCCCTCATGCGCGAACAGCTGCAACGGATCGCCGCCGCCGAGGGCTTGTCGAAGAACGTATTCGAACTGGCGGTCAAAGCCATCGGCTGAGATACCCGCCTCAAGGGTCCCGGCGCTCAGGGCTCATCGGCGCGTCTGGCGCGGGCCGGATCCGGGTCTTGGCGCGCCGAGCGGCGGCGCATGGCTTCGCCGAACCGGGCGCGATCCGCCGGCGGCAGGGCGGCCGCGAAATCCAGCACACCGTCCTCGACCTTGCCCCGCGACGTCTGATTGAGGGCCCGCGCCCGCGCCAGGTCGGCCTTGGCGACGAGCGGATCGAAGGTCGGCGCCGCCAGGGATTGCCAGGCGGCGGCGCGCAGGTCGCGGGCCTGACGGCTGGCGCCCTGGATGGCGTCGCCCTCGGCTTGCAGGAGGGCGGTGAACTGGCGCCGCCGCTCTGGAGCAAGGCTCATGGCGGCGGCGCGCAGGGTGGGCCGCTGAGGCAGGCGGCGGTATGGCTCATGCCCGCGCAGGGCGATGACGGTGACGGCGGTCCCCAGCAGAAAGAGATTGAGGGCGATCGAGGCGATCAGGGCGATGAGGGTCCGGCGCGCGGTCATCATCCCTCGCCGAAGTCGGACGGTTCGCGCAGCAGGGCGGCGGCTTCCTCGCCAGGATCTGACGCCGCCTGGGCGTGAGCGCTCGGCAGGGCCGCCGGGGCGACCACGACTCCGGCGACCACCCCCGCCGCCGCCGCGCCGGCGAGGCCCGCCGCCAACCCCAGGCCGGCAAGCCATCGCCAGGGCGCCGGCGGCGCCGGCGGCCGCGGCGCGGCCTGGACGATGTGTTGGAACAACTCGCGGCTCGGCGACGGCGAGGGCGCGCCACCGAGAATTCGGTCCAGGCGGGCCGCCTCGCCCAGGACCGGCCCGGTCAGGTCCGGCCGGGCGGCGGCCAGGCGCAGCGCCGCCTGACGCTCCCGCGCCGGCCAGCGATCGAGGTCGGCGCCGAAGGCGCCGGCCAGCCCTTCGAACCTGTCTGGATTCATGACCATCCTCGCCACCATGTCAGGGCGCCGCGCCAAGATCGGCCAGGGCGGTTCGCAGCGAGCGGCGGGCCCGCGACAGCAGGCTTTCCAGCGCCTCGACGCTCACCCGCATCGCGGCCGCCGCTTCGATGTTGGTCAGCTCCTGGTAGTGGCACAGCACGATCGCCTCCCTTTGTCGGGGCGGCAGCGCCCGCAGCGACGCGTCCACGCGCCGGCCGACATCGCGAGCCTGAAGGTTTCGATCCGGGCCGGGCCCTGGGTCCGCCAGATCCGGGAGCTCGTGGGTGGCGCGGACGCGCCGTCGCAGCCGATCGTAACAAAGATTGAGCGCCACCCGGTGCAGCCAGGTGTCGAACCGGGCCTGGCCCGGCCGCCAGCGCGGCGCGAACTTCCACGCCTTGAAAAAGGTTTCCTGGGCCACGTCCTCGGCGTCTCCGGGATCGCCCAGCATCCGCCTGGCCAGCGAGAGCACGCGCGGCAGCTTGCGGGCGACCAGGTCGCGAATCGCGGCGGGATCGCCGCGCCCCGCCCTGACGACAAGGTCGTCGTCCAGATCGGCGCCCCTGGCCGTCAATCTTCGCCTCGTTCACCCGCCGCACTCCGTTCGCGCCGCGGACCCAAACTCGCCTCGCGCAAGATTGCCCGCCTCCTCATTCAACGGGCCTGGAGCGCGCGTCCGTCGCCGGGCGCGCCCACCAACGCCTGAAACACTCCGTGCGCGGCGGCGCGGGCGCGCGCAAGTTTCGTCTTCAAACCGGCGAAACTTCGGGCGTCACCCGCCTTGACGAGGAGGGCGCGCAGAGCGGCCGGCTCCTCGGCGGGGTCCGCGCCGTCCTCGACGGCCGCCTTGAGAAGCTGGGACAGGTTTTGCTGCAGCTCCCAGGCTTGTCGCAGTGTCTCCAGATTATCCCGCGGCGCCAGAGCGGCCAGCTCGAGCGCGTCGAGCGCCTCGACGGTGTTCGGCCGCAGCGGCCCGCCGTCCTGGGCGTGGATCAATTGCAGAAACTGGGCGCAGAATTCGATATCGACCAGCCCGCCATCGGTCAGCTTCATATCCCAAAAACCGGCCGGCGGCCGTTCGCGTGACATCAGAGCGCGCATTTCACGCACCGCGAGCGCCACCGCCGCCCGATCGCGGGGGCGGCGAAGCGCCGTCTCGATGGCGGTCGCGGCGGCCTCGCCGAAGGAAGGCGCCGTGGCCCAGATCACCCGCGCCCGGGTCATGGCCAAGAGTTCCCAGACATCGGCCTCGCCGGCATAGTAGCTTTCGAACGCGGCCACGCTCACCGCGACCGGGCCCTTGGTTCCGGACGGGCGAAGCTGGAGGTCAACCTGATAGAGCTCTCCCTGCGCGGTCGGCGCGGCGAGAGCCGTTACCAGCCGCTGCGTGAAGCGGGCGTAGAAGGTTTCGGCGCTCCAGGCCTTGCCGGAGGAGGCTCCATCGAGCCTGGTCGGACGATAAAGCGTCATCAGATCGAGATCGGAGGTGACCGTCATCTCGCGCGACCCGCATTTGCCCAGGGCGATCACCGCCGTCTCGCCCGGAAAACGGCCCGCGCCCCGCTCGACCTCTTCGAGAGCCGCCTGGGACAGGCCATCGACAAGGCCATCGGCCAGATCGGCGAAGGCGCGGCCCGCCGCCCGCGCGCTGGCCACCCCGCCCAGCACCTGGACGCCGATGCGAAACGCCCGCTCGCCATGCAGCCGTCGGGCGACGTCCATCGCCGCCTCGAACGCCCCGGCGTCGGCGATGGCGGCGGCAAGATCGCGCGGCGCCTGGATGGGCGCGAAAAAACCGGGATCCAGCATGGCGTCCAGGGCGGCCGGCCGGCGGGCCAGCGTCCGCGCGAACCGGGGCGCCAGAGCCATGATCCTCACCACCAATTCGAACAGCCGCGGCTGGGCCAGAAACAGCGACTGCACCTGAACGCCGGACGAAAGGGCGGTGAAGAACTCCGCGAAACGCGCGAAGGCGACATCCGGCGCGCCGGTGGCCCGGGCGGCCTCGAGGAGCCGCGGCGCCAAGCGCGTGAAGACTTCGCGCCCGCGTTCGCTGCGCGTCGCGGCGATCCGGCCATGATGCCAGCCGCGGACGGTGGCGGAAACCTGGCTGGGATCGGAAAACCCCATACGTTTCAAAGTAAGGACGGTCTCGGGATCGTCATCGACCCCCGTGAAGATCAGGCTGCCGAAACGCGACGACAACGTTTCTTCGCCGGCGAAGAGCTGGCCGTAACGCCGGTTCACCGTCTTGAGCAGCCGGCGCACGGCGGCGTCGAATCCACGCAGGTCCTGGTAACCCGCCAGGGCGCTTATGCGCCGACGTTCGACGTCGCTTTGCGGCAGCCGGTGGGTTTGTTCGTCGCCGACCATCTGCGCCCGGTGTTCCAAGGCGCGCAGGGTCCGGTAGGCGAGGGTCATCTCATCGGCCGCCTCGCGCGCCACATGACCGGCGTCGGCCAGGGCGCGGAGCGCTTGCAAGGTGCGCGGCGAACGCAGGCCCGGGTGGCGCCCGCCCAGGATGAGTTGCTGGGTCTGGACGTAGAATTCGATCTCGCGAATGCCACCGCGCCCCAGTTTCAGGTTGGCGCCTTTGGCGACGAGCCGATCGTCGGCCTTGTGGACATGAATCTGGCGTTTGATCGAATGGATGTCGGCGATCGCCGCGAAGTCTAGATTGCGCCGCCAGATGAATGGCGACAGGGCATCGAGAAACCTCTGACCGCGAGCCATGTCGCCGGCGGCGACACGGGCCTTGATGAAGGCGGCGCGCTCCCAATTCTGGCCAACCGTTTCGTAGTAGTCGAACGCCGCCGCCACGGGCACCGCGATCGGGGTCGAAGAGGGATCCGGGCGCAGGCGCAGATCGACCCGAAAGACATATCCGTCGCTGGTTCGCCGTTGCAGAATGGCCGCCACGCGCTCGACGATCCGAACGGCGAAGGCCGCCGGCTCGCGGCCCGGCGCCAACGGCAGAGCATCGGGTTCATAGAAGGCCGAAATATCGATATCACTGGAGTAGTTGAGTTCGAAGGCGCCGTGTTTGCCCATGGCGAGGCAGAACAAGCCGGGCACCGGCCCCTCGTCGCCTTTGCCGAGGCCGGTCGATCGCCCCGCCGCCGCGGCCTCGCCGGCCGCCAGGGCGAAAGCGCTCGTCAACGCGGCGTCGGCGAAGCGGCTGAGGGCGGCGGTCACCGCGTCCAGGTCCCACACGCCGCCCAGATCGGCCAGAGCGGTGAGCAGGTGCACTTCGGCCTTCAACTCGCGCAATCGCCGTTCGCCAAGCTCGACCTCAGCCCCGGCGCAACTCATGGCCGCCCGCACGATGGCGTCCAGCCGCGCGCCGGGATCGTCGGCGAGCACCCGGCGCAAGCGCGCGGGCGCGCGGCGGGCGAGACCGGCAAGGTAGGGCGACGCCGAAAAGATCGGGGCCAGGGCGGGCCACGCCGCCTCGAGCTCATCGGCCCAGCCGGACTTGCCGGCGGCGTCGATCAAACCGTCGCGCGATCGCGCGGCGGCCAGGGCGTCGACCACCGGCCCACACGCGGCCATGGCTTGCCCAAGGGCCGTCACCGGCGCCTCACCCGGCCTTGGGCAGCACCAGCGCCACCCTCAGCCCCGGCCCGCCGCCATCGAGAGCGCCGGGGCCTTCGTCCATCTCCAGATGGCCGCGGTGCGCCCGCGCCACGGCCGCCACCAGGGACAGGCCAAGGCCCACACCCGGCTCGTTGCGGCTGTTCTCCAGGCGCACGAAACGCTCCACCACCCGGCCCCGGTCGGCCGCCGCGACGCCGGGCCCGGTGTCGGTGACCGAAATCTCGATATCCCCCGATGAGCGTCGCCGAACCCGCAGCATCACCGCGCCGCCGGTCGGGGTATATTTCACCGCGTTGTCGAGAATGTTGGCGAGCGCCTGGGCCAGAAACTCCCGGTTGCCCCTGAGGCTCAGGGCGGGGGTAAGTTCCGCCTTGAAATCCAGGCCCTTGTCTTCGCACAGCGGCTCGTAGAGTTCGGCCATGTCGGCGGCCAGCCCCGACGGATCGAAGGTCGTCTGGTCGGGCGCGTCGCCGGCCGCTTCGAGGCGGGCGATGGCGAGCACGGCGGCGAAGGTGCGCAACACCGCGTCGGCGTCTTCCAGCGCCTGATGCAGGGCAAGTTTTGGATCGGCGCGGCCGGCGTCGGCCTCGATCATGGCCGCCTCCAGGCGGGCGCGCAGGCGGGTCAGAGGCGAACGAAGGTCGTGGGCGATGGCGTCTCCGGCATGACGAAGGCCGCCGATCGAACGCTCGAGCCGTTCCAGCATGTCGTTGAGGCCGGTCGCCAACTCGTCGTATTCGTCGCCCGTCCCGCGAACGGCGGCGCGGGCGCCCAGATCGCCCGCCCGCGCGGCCTCGATCACGTCGGCGAGGCTGGTGATGCTGCGGCTCACGTTTCGACTGACCAGCACGCCGCCGGCGAGCCCCAATACGATGGTAAGAGCGCCCGCCCCCCACAAGGCGCGCAGAATCCTCACCACATAGGATTCCGCTTCGCCCACGTCGGCGCCGACGAACATCCGTTCGCCGCCGGGCATCCTCTCCTCGAGGCCGCGCGCGGGCCGCTTGACCACCGCCCCATCGGCGTCGGTCTGGGTCAGGGAGAAGCTCGCCCAGTCGCGGTCGCCGTCGAAGTCGTGAACCGGCGAGTGCGCTATGGAGCCCGATACCGGCGCGCCGGCCTGGCTCATCAGCAGATAGAGCATGGGCCGGTCGCCAGACGACCGCTCGATCACCGCCTGATTGAGGGCGGAAAAGCCGCCCTGGCGATAAACCGCTTCCAGCGACCGCATTTCCCGGGTTACCGCCGCGTCGGCCCGCCGCGTCACCTCGCCGGCGGTGGCGACGTAGATATAGGCCAGAAAGGCGCTGGCGGCGGCCGCGAACACGGCCAGGAAGAGCAGCGTCAGCCTAAACGGCGTGGTGCGGAGAAGGCGCGGCAGGCGCACGGGTGCGCCGCTCAGGCTTCCAAACGATAACCCGCGCCGCGAACGGTCTGCAGCATCGGTCGCTCAAAGCCCTTGTCGATCTTGGATCTCAGACGCGAGATGTGGACGTCGATGACATTGGTCTGGGGATCGAAATGATACTCCCATACCTTTTCCAAAAGCATGGTGCGGGTCACCGATTGGCCGGCGTTGCGCATCAGATATTCCAGAAGCTGGAATTCCCGCGGCTGCAGATCGATTTCCCGGCCGGCGCGGCGCACCTCGCGGCCGATGAGATCCATCTCCAGATCGCCGACCTTCAACAGGGTCTGCACCGACCCCGTCTCGCGCCGCCGGGCCAGCGCCTCCACCCGCGCGATCAGCTCCGCGAAGGCGTAAGGCTTGACCAGGTAGTCGTCGCCGCCGGCCTTCAGTCCCGTCACCCGATCGTTGATTTCCCCCAAGGCCGAAAGGAAGAGAACGGGGGTCTGGTCGGCGTCCGCCC
>JBBRQW010000101.1:0-10521 GCA_038225765.1 Caulobacterales bacterium
ATGAACACATCGATGGTGTTGGAGTCGCGATCGAAATCCTGGTCATAGAGATGCTCGACCAATTCGGTTCGACTGATCACCCGGCCCTGATGCATGATCAGATAGTGCAGCAATCGGTATTCGAGCGACGTCAGGCGGAGCGGCTCGCCGGCCACCGAGGCGCGCGCCGCCCGAGGATCGAGGCGAAGGGCGCCGCAGGTGAGGCTCGGCGTGGCGTGGCCGGCCGAACGACGCAGCAGGGCGCGCAGGCGGGCAAGCAACTCCTCGGTGTGAAAGGGTTTGGTGAGGTAGTCGTCGGCGCCGGCGTCGAACCCCGCCACCTTCTCGCTCCACGCGCCTCGCGCGGTGAGAATGAGGACCGGCGTGGCCAGATCGGCGCGGCGCCAGCCCTCCAGCACCGACGCGCCGTCGATCTTGGGCAGGCCGAGATCGAGCACAATGGCGTCATAGGGTTCGGTCTCGCCCAGAAAGGCGGCCTCTTCGCCGTCGGGGGCGTGATCGACGGCGTAGCCGGCGTCGCCGAGCGCCTGCTTCAACTGGCGCGCGAGATCGGGATCGTCCTCGACCAGGAGTATCCGCACGGCGCCGCCCTACCTTTCGCCCAGGATCGCGCCGCTGGCGGCATCGACGATGTAGTCTATGCGCCGCCCGTGAGCGGTGACCCAACGAACGCGATAGACCGGCCGGCCGCCTTGATACTCGATGCCCGTGTCGAGCTGGCGACCGGGCGCGCGGCGGCCGATCCCTTGGATCACTCGCCCCAGAGGCGCCAGCTGGCCGTGGCGGACGCCCTGACGCGCCTCGTCCTGCTGCTCGCGCCGGTCGGCGCCCAGGGAATTGGCGCCGCGAGGCAGCGACCGCTCGAACCCCGGAGGCGGGTAGCGATAGAAGCCCGGCGGGGGACCCCGATAGAAGCCCGGAGGCGGCCGGAAAGGCATGCCGCGTTGGGGCGGCCCGCGAAACTCGCGCTCGGTGCCTCGGCCGAATTCGCCGCCAAAGCCGCGCCCGTGACGCATCTGCGCATCCGCGGCGCCGGCCAGGGCGGCGGCCAGCAAAAGGCCGGTCAGGAAGGCGAAAATCGGGCGCACGACCCCTCGTCTAAGGAGGTCCGGCTGAATATCGCCTGAACGAACGGCGCCGTCCATGCCCGCGTCATGGCCGCCGCCGAGGTGTGTAGGGGCGCTCGTTCCGCCACAGCTGCGCGAACCGTTCCAATTCCTCGTCCGCCGTCTCGGGCAGAGTCACCACCAGGCGAGCCAGGAGATCGCCCCGGCGACCCTGGGCGCCGCCGAGGCCGCGCCCCTTCAGGCGCAGAACGGATCCAGAATTGGCGCCCCTTGGCACGCTCAGCGTGACCGGCCCATCCGGCGTCGGCGCCTGCACCTTGCCGCCCAGGACGGCGTCTGGCACGCCGATCGGCAGGTCCATGGTGAGGGTGTCGCCGTCCCGGCGGTAGATCGGGTGGGGCCGGATCGCCAGTTCGATGTAGGCGTCGCCAGGACCGGCCGGGCCGGGCGCCCCCTGACCCTTCAGGCGCAGCATCTGCCCCTCGATCGCGCCCTTGGGAATGGCGACATCGAGGGCCCGTCCGTCTGAAAATTCGATCCGCCTCGTGCCGCCGACGATCGATTCTTCCAGATCGATCTCCAACCGCCCGTGAACATCGGCGCCGCGGGAGGCGAAACGACCCCCCCGCCCGCCGCGCCGCCCGCCGCCCCGCCCGCCGCCGCGACCGCCGCCGCGACCGCCGCCGCGATCGGCGAACATCTCTCCCAGGATCTCGTTCAGATCGACCCCTTCAAACTCCGCTCCGCCGAATCCACCCTGCTGCCCGTAAGGATTGCCCCCGTAGCCGCGCATGACCTCGCGACCGTCCGCGTCGATCTCGCCGGCGTCGAATTTCCGGCGTTTTTCCGCGTCGCCGAGCAGGTCGAAGGCGGCGCTCACCCGCTTGAACTTGTCCTCGGACGCCTTGTCGCCAGGATTCTTGTCGGGGTGATGGAGTTTGGCGAGCTTGCGGAACGCCTTGCGCAATTCGTCCGCGCTCGCGCTCCGCGCGACGCCGAGTTCCTGGTAGGGATCCTGCGCCAATCGACCGCCTTTTGAAACACCGCAAATCGCGCGGCTTTCAGTTACCCCAAAGACCCGGCGGCGCAAGAGTTATGTGGCAATCTCGCCACACACGGCAGTCGAGCGGATCAGCCGTCGCTCCGGTCGCGCATCAGATCGCGAGCGGTGAAATCGAGGGCGTCGTCGGGATGGGCGAGGGCCGCCTCGCTGATCGTCTGGCCGCGCACCGAGACGCCGGCCGCATGGACGCTCTCCGGATCGCCGGTGATCAGGGGATGCCAGGGGGGCAACGGTTTTCCCTCGTGCAGGCGCCGGTAGGCGCAACTCCCCGGCATCCATGGCAGAGAGGCGATATTATGCGGCGTCAGCCTGATGCAGTCGGGCACCCGCCGGCGGCGGTCGTCATAGTCGGTGCAGCGGCACTTGTGGTCGTCGAACAGGCGGCACGCCACCCGTGTCGGAACAATTTCCCCACTGTTTTCATCCTCGAAGCGGACCAGGCAACAGAGCCCGCATCCGTCGCACAGCGATTCCCATTCGCGCGCGGACATCTCGGCCAGGGATTTTGTTTCCCAAAAGGGTCTCGTCGCCATGTCGGGGCCGTCCTAAACCCCATCGCGCCTCGCCGATAGCCGGGGACTGAAAGACACCGACCATGGCCGCCCCGATCCTTTCCCTCCGCGACGTCCGCCTCGCCGATGGCCGGCGCCCGATGTTCGACGGGGTGGATCTTGGCCTGGAGGCGCGCGGTCGCGTCTGTCTCGTGGGCCGCAACGGCGCGGGCAAGTCCACTCTGCTGCGAATCCTGGCCGGGCTGGTGACGGCCGACGCCGGCGAGCGGTTCGCGGCGCCGGGTTTGAAGGTCGCCGTGGTCGCGCAGGAACCTTCGATCGGCGGCGCCACGCTGATCGACTATGCGACCGGCGGCGGCGCGGCCCGTCATGAGGCCGAGGCGGCGCTGGAGGCCTTCCGGCTCGATCCGGCGCGCCCGACGACCGGTCTTTCCGGCGGCGAAATTCGGCGGGCGGCCTTGGCGTGCGCCCTTGCCGGGGATCCCGATGTCCTCCTGTTGGACGAACCCACCAATCACCTGGACGTCGTGGCCATCGCGCGCCTGGAGACCCGCCTGGCGCGCAGCCGCGCCTCGATCCTGATCGTCAGCCACGACCGCGCCTTTCTGCGGCGCGTCACCACGCGCTGCTTCTGGCTCGAGGGCCGGCGGGTGCGCCGCTTGGACGCGGGGTTCGCCGCCTTCGACGACTGGGCCGATGGCATCGCCGCCATGGAGGCCGAGGAGAACCGTCGCCTCGACAAGGCCATCGCCCGCGAGAAACATTGGATGGCCCATGGCGTCACCGCCCGCCGGGCCCGCAACGAAGGCCGCCGGCGGCGGCTGGAGGCGCTGCGACGCGACAAGGCCGAGCGCCTGCGCCTGGCTCGGGGCGCGCTCGATCTGGGCGCGGCGGGCGGCGCGGCGCGATCGGGGCGCCGGGTAATCGAGGCCAAACATATCACCAAGAGCTACGGCCCACGCCGACTCATCGACGGCTTTTCCACCCGCATCCTCAAAGGCGAGCGGGTCGCCATCGTCGGCCCCAACGGCGCGGGCAAAACCACCCTGGTCAAGATGCTGCTGGGCGAGATCGAACCCGACCAAGGCGAGGTGCGCCTCGGGTCGAACCTCGAGATCGCCTATATCGATCAGGCCCGCGGCGATCTGCTCGCGGGCATGACCTTGACCGCCGCCCTCGCGCCGTTGGGCGGAGATCAGGTCATGGTCCAGGGCCGGCCGCGCCATGTGGCCGCCTACGCCCGCGACTTTCTTTTCCGCGACGACCAGCTCCGCCAGCCGGTCGCCAGCCTGTCCGGGGGCGAGCGCAATCGCCTGCTCCTGGCCAGGGCGCTGGCCGCGCCGTCAAACGTGCTGGTCCTCGACGAGCCGACCAACGATCTGGATATGGAAACGCTCGACCTGCTGGAAGATGTGCTGGCCGACTATTCCGGCACCTTGATCCTGGTCAGTCACGACCGCGATTTCATCGACCGTCTGGCGACCTCGACCATCGCCCTGGACGGTCGGGGGCGGGTCGTCGAGACCCCCGGCGGCTGGTCGGATTTTCTGGCCCAGAACCCCGGCTTACTCACCGCGCCGTCGGCGCGCCCCGAGCCGATCGACGCCAAACCGCCGCGACCGGCCGGCCCGGCGTTGAAACTGTCCTACAAGGATGAGCGCCGGCTCGCCGAACTGGAGGCGCGGATGGCCGATCTCCCCGTCGAGGTCGAGCGTCTGGAACATCTTCTCGCCGACCCGGCCCTCTACGCCAGGGACGCGGGCGCGTTTACCCGCGCGTCGCACGCGCTTTCGGCGGCGCGCGGCGAACTCGCCGAGGCCGAACAGGCCTGGCTTGCCCTAGAGGAGCGCCGGGAAGGGCTTGCCCGCGCGGGAGGCGATTCCACCGCCGAATGAGCGCGCACTCCTCCTCGCCGGCGTCGGGTTTCGTTCCGAACCTGGGGCTCTCGTCATAGCCCTCGCGGGACGAATAGAACGCCAGCCACATCAGGACGCCGGTGAGGAGGCCAACCCCGAGGGCCCCGGCCACGATCATCACCACGATGGCGCCGGTTCCCGATCCGAAGCCGATGGACCTGGTACTGTAGAACGACCAGCCCATGAACGCGAACAGGAGGGCCAGGCCGCCGCCCATCAAGATCGCGGTCGGCCATTTCATCTTTCGCCTCGAGTCGTCGGCGCGCCATGACGCGCTCCATCGCAGGTGGTCCGGCGACCGCCTCGATGCAAGAGCCGCGCGGGTTCTTGGCTTGGCGCCGCCGCCAGCCTATCGTCCAGCATGGCCGGTTGGGGGTTGGACGATGAAGATTTCAATGCTGGGCGCCATCGTCTTAGCCGTCCTGGCCGCCGCCTGTTCCCAGAATCCGCGAAAGGCCGCGCCCACCGGGGCGACGCCCATTCGCTTCGCCACAGACTGGCGGGCGCAGGCGGAGCAGGGCGGCTTCTATGAAGCGCTCGCCAACGGCGAATATGCCAAGCGGGGGCTGGCGGTAACCATCGTGTCGGGTGGCCCGTGGGTGAACGTTCCGCAACTGGTCGCCTCGGGGGCGGTGGAAATGGGGATGGGCTCCAACAGCTTCATCGTCATGAATCTAGCCGCCGAGGGCGTACCGGTGAAGGCGGTGGCGGCGTTCATGCAGAAGGACCCGCAGGTGCTTATCGCCCACCCGGACGCCGGTATCGCCTCCCTGGCCGACATGAAGGGTCACCCGATCCTGCTGGCCGACGCCTCGATCACCGCCTTCTGGGTCTGGCTCAAGGCCAAATACGGCTTCACCGACGACCAGGTGCGCAAATACACCTTCAACAACGCCCCCTTCCTGGCCGACAAGCGCATCGTCCAGCAGGGGTATCTGACCTCCGAGCCCTATACGATCGAGAAGGAGGCGCATCTGAAACCCGCCGTGTTCCTGCTCGCCGACGAGGGCTACCCCGGTTACGCCGGCATGGTGTTGGCCTCCGACAGACTGATCGCCTCCGACTCCACCGCCGTGCGCGCCTTCGTCGAGGCCAGCGCCGCCGGCTGGCAAGCCTATCTGCACGGCGATGCGCGGCCCGGCGACGCGCTGATCCTCAAGGACAATCCGGAAATGACCGAGGACATTCTGGAGCACGCGCGCGCCGAGATGCGGGCGCACCGCATCGCCGATCCGACGAGCGGCGTCATGACCGACGCCCGCTGGGCGGACTTTTTCCAGGTCGCCTCCAAGATGGGCGTCTATCCCAGGACGCTGGACTACCATCGCGCCTACACGCTCCAATTCACGCCGGCGGCGAACTAGCCTTGCCCGTCGCCAGCCTGGAGGGAGCGGTGGTCGATTATCCCGGTCGCGGCCGGGCGCTCGGCCCCTTCGACCTGGCCTTGGAGGCGGGTGAAATCCTGGCGCTGGTCGGCCCGTCCGGCTGCGGCAAGTCCACCGCTCTTCGCCTCCTGGCCGGCCTCGAGGCGCCGAGCGGTGGCGTCGTCCACCGAGCCGCGGCGCGGGGCGAGACCTCAGTGGTCTTCCAGTCGCCCACCCTGGCCCCATGGTTGAACGCGGCGGCCAATGTCGCCCTGCCTCTGGAACTGGCGGCGGTCCGTGCACGCCGGGGGCGGGCGCGGGCGTTGGACGCCTTGGCGCGCGTCGGCTTGGCCGGGGCCGAGAACGCCCGGCCGGCCCAGCTTTCAGGCGGCATGGCCATGCGCGTCTCCCTGGCCCGGGCCCTGGTGACCCGGCCCAGGGTCCTGCTGATGGACGAGCCGTTCGCGGCCCTGGACGAGATTACCCGCCGCGCCCTGGCCGACGACGTGCTGGCGATCTGGAGCGATCAGCGACCGGCCATCGTCTTCGTCACCCACAATGTGGAGGAGGCCGTCTATATGGCCGGCCGCGTGGTGGTGATGACCGCTGGCCCGGGCAGGCTGGCCGGCGAGACGCCGATTGGCGCGCCCGTTCCCAGGGTCGCCGGCTTCCGAACTTCGCCCCGGTTTCGCGCCGCGGTCGAGGCGGTGTCCGAGCAACTCGCCGCCGCGATGGGCGCGCGCCCATGAGGCGCCTCTCGGCCGCCGGTCCCCCGCTGCTGCTGCTGGCTGTCCTGCTAGGGGCCTGGGAACTGGCCTGCCGCGTTTTGCAGGTTCCCGCCTACCTGCTACCCGCCCCTTCGGCGATCGGCGTCGCCCTGGTCCAGAATGCGCCCGTCCTGGCGATCTCCGCCTCGCGGACCCTGGGCATGGCCCTCCAGGCCTTGATCGCCGCCAGCCTGTTCGCCAGCGTCCTCGCCTTAGGGGTGACGCTCAGCCGCACCCTGGATCTGGCCGTGCGCCCCCTCGCCGTCGCCCTCCAGGTCACCCCGGTGGTGGCCATCGCCCCGTTGTTCGTCATCTGGGCCGGTGTCGATCACCCGCGGCGGGCCATCGTCGCCCTGGCCGCCATCGTCGCCTTCTTCCCGATCTTTTCCGGCGCGACCCGGGGCCTCGCCAGCGCCGATCCGGACCTGGAGCGCCTGTTCGACCTCTACGGCGCGACGCCGATCCAACGGCTCGCTCGCCTTCGCCTGCCCTCCGCCGTCCCCTTCCTAGTGGAAGGCTGCAAGGTCGCCGCCGGCCTGGCCATCATCGGCGCGGTGGTGGCCGAATTCGTGGCCGGTTCGGGCGGCGCCCAGGGCCTGGCCTGGCGCATCCTGGAGGCGGGCAACCGCCTGCAAACCGCCAAGATGTTCGCCGCCATCGTCACCCTGGCGGCGATGGCCGCCGGCCTGCACGTCTTTTTCCAGGCTCTGGAGCGCCGGGCGCTGGTGTGGTGGCGAGGGCGGTAAGCTCAATCCCCGCCAGCGAGGATCGCCGCCCGTTCTTCCTCGCTCAGAATACGAAAACGACCCACCGGGAGGTCGGCGGGCAGGTCGAGGCCGCCGATCCGGTCGCGATGCAGGGCGGTGACGTGATTGCCGACGGCGGCGAACATCCGGCGAACCTGATGATAGCGGCCCTCGGTTATGGTGAGGTTGGCGGTCGTCGGCGACAGGGGATCGAGGGTGGCCGGGGCCAGGGGCTCGCTGTCGCTCTCCAGGATCAGGGTTCCGGCCGCGAACAGATCGGCCTCATGGCCCCCCAGCGGCCGAGCCAGGGCGACGCGGTAGCGTTTCGCCACATTGTTCCTGGGCGAGATGACCCTGTGCAGCCACGGGCCGTCGTCGGTGATCAGCAGCAGGCCGGTCGTATCCAGATCGAGCCGGCCGATGGTCGAGAGGGCCGGGTCGCGGCGGCGCCAGCGCGACGGCAGCAGCTCATGGACGCTGCGTCCCGCCTCGCGGTGCGAACAGACGACGCCCAAGGGTTTGTGCAGGATGAGGGAGAGGGGCGCCGGCGAATCCAACGGCTCGCCGACGACCCGCATCCGCTCGGTGAGGTCGGCGGTGACGGGAAGCCTCTGGCCCGCGTCACGCAGAATCTCGCCGTCCAGAACCACCTCGCCGGCGGCGATCAGGCGTTGGACCTCGCGACGCGAACCGTAACCCATGTTGGCGAGCAGCCGATCCAGCCGCGCGGCGGGCGGCCGGCTCACGTGCGCGCCTCGAACACCTTGTAGCCGCGCGCCTGGGCGATCGGCGAGACCGTGGTGAAATGGGCGATGAGCGCCTGTTCGTAGGGCAGAGAGACGTTGGCCACCAGGCGGCATACGCCGCCTTTCTTGAGCATCATCGCGGCGGCGGCGATGAAGGCCTGGCCAAGGCTCCGATCCTCCCGCCCGCCGTCATGGAAGGGCGGGTTCATGATCACGAAGTCCAGGCCGGCGATCTGGCCGCCCGCCGACCGCGCGTCGGCGTGAAGGAAGGCGACGCGGGGATCGTCGATGTTGCGGCGCGCGGCGGCGAGGGCCCGGCGGTCGATATCCAGCAGGGTGAGGGCGGTGACTTCCGATGAACCCAGGAGCGCCTTGCCGAGCAGCCCGACGCCGCAGCCGAGATCGGCCCCGGCGCCCGCGAACGCCGGCGCCGTCTCCAGCAGCAGGGCGCTGCCCGGATCGATCCGGTCCCAACTGAACACCCCCGCCTGCGACCACAGGCCAAGGCGGGGGACAAATTGAAGCCCACCCTGGACGATCGCCTCATCAAGGCCGGTCGGAGCGGCCGGCCGACGGGTCAGACAGAGGCGCTGGTGATGGCGCGCCGTCTCGGCGACGGCGCAGCCGAAGGCCTCCAACTCCTGGCGAAGCCGGCCTCCGCCCTTGGCTTTCGGGGCCAGGGCGATGAGTTCGCCGCCCGGCCGCAGGGCCCGCAGGGCGTGGGCCAGCACGAACCGGCGCTCCAACGTCCCGGGGGGCGCCGCGACCACGAAGCGCGACAGGGCGCCCCCGGCGAGCTCCTCCAGATCGGCGGATCCCGGAACCAGCGGCGACACCTGGATCGCGCCCGGCCCCGCGTCGGCCAGGGCGGCGGGCGGGAATCCATAGACGCCGCCGGCCACGCCTCTTATCCCCGCTCCCGGGTCCGCTCGAAACTGACCCTGGGAAACCGCTCGGCCAGATAGCCGATCTCCCAGGCCGACTTGGCCAGGAACACGGCGTGGCCGTCGATATCCTGGGCCATGGCGGTGCGGTGCTTGCCCGCGAAGTCGTCGAGATCGGCTTTGGCGCCGGTGAGCCAGCGGGCTTCGGCATAGGGCGCGGGTTCGAAGACAACGTCGAGGGCGTATTCGCCGCCCAGGCGGTCGGCCATGACTTCGAACTGAAGCTGGCCCACCGCCCCGACCACGAAATCCGCGCCGATCAGCGGGCGGAAAAGCTGGGTGACGCCCTCCTCGGCCAAACCCTCCAGCGCCTTCTTCAAATGCTTGGCTTTGAGCGGATCGGTGACCCGCACCCGGCGCAAAATCTCCGGCGCGAAATTGGGCAGGCCGGCGAAGCGCAGGGCGCCGCTCTGCGAGAGGCTGTCGCCCACCCGCAGAACGCCGTGATTGGGAATGCCGATCACGTCCCCGGCGAACGCCTCCTCGGCCAACTCCCGGTCGGAGGCGAAGAACAGGATCGGCGCGTTGACGCTCATCTGGCGGCCGGTGTTCTGAACCTTCAGCTTCATGCCGCGCGCGAACCGCCCCGAAGTCAGGCGCACGAAGGCGACCCGGTCGCGGTGGTTGGGATCCATGTTGGCCTGGATCTTGAACACGAAACCGGACACCTCGTCGTCGCCGGGCGCGACGTGGGTCGCCTCGCCGCCCCGCGTCGCCGCCACCAGGGCCGGGGCCGGCGCATAGGCCCCCAAACCCTCCAGAAGCTGATCGACGCCGAAGTGGCGCAGAGCCGAGCCGAACAGGACCGGGGTCATATGGCCTTCCAGGAAACTCTGGGGATCGAAGGGTTTGGAGGCTTCCCTGACCAGCAGGGCGCCCTCCTGAGCCTCCTCCCGCTCGTCGGCGTCCAGGTAGGAATCGAGAGCATTGGCGCCCATGGGGACCGCCGCCGGATGGGCGTCGGCATGGCGCTGGAAGGGCAGGAAGCAGTCATGGCGCAGGTCGATGACGCCCCTGAAACGATTCCCCGACCCGGCCGGCCAGTAGAGCGGGGCCGGATCGAGGGCGAGCTTGGCGGCGATCTCGTCCAGCAGGGCGAAGGGATCCTCGGCCTCGCGGTCCATCTTGTTGATGAAGGTGACGATCGGGATGTCGCGCAGGCGGCACACCTCGAAGAGCTTGAGGGTCTGCGGCTCGATGCCCTTGGCGGCGTCCAGCACCATGACCGCGGCGTCGGCGGCGGTGAGGGTGCGGTAGGTGTCCTCGGAGAAATCCTCGTGGCCGGGGGTGTCCAGGAGGTTGAACATCAGGCCGGCGTGGTCGAAGGTCATGGCGCTGGCCGAGACCGAAATCCCCCGCTCCCGCTCGATCTTCATCCAGTCCGAGCGGGTGCGCC
>JBBRQW010000102.1:0-10466 GCA_038225765.1 Caulobacterales bacterium
CATCCTGGCGTGCCTGATCTTCTATTTCGGCTTTCATGCCCTGACCGGCGAGCGTGGCCTGCTGCTGTCGCGCCAGCGTCAGGCGATGCTCGCCGACAAGCAGGGCGAGCTGAGGCGCCTGCGCGTCGAGCGGATGGAACTTGAGGCGCGGGCGCGCCTGCTGCGCGACGAGAGCCTTTCGGCCGACCTGCTGGAGGAAAGGGCGCATGTCCTGCTAGGCTTTACCGATCCCAGGGACTATGTGATCCGCGTCGCTCCCGCGCACGGCTGACGCAGGCCGCGCCGCGGGCGTTTGGGATGCTCGGAGGATCGGATGGCGCGTCGCGTTGCCGCCAGGAAGGCGCCGGGCAAGGCCGCCGGCGACAAGGCCGAACTGCTGGCCTTCTATCGCGCCATGCTGCTCATCCGCCGGTTCGAGGAGCGGGCCGGCCAGCTCTACGGCATGGGGCTGATCGGCGGTTTCTGCCATCTCTACATCGGCCAGGAAGCCATAGCGGTGGGCATGCAGTCGGTGAAAAAGCCCGGCGATCAGGTGATCACCGGCTATCGCGAACACGGCCACATGCTGGCCGCCGGCATGGACCCCAAGTCGGTGATGGCCGAACTGACCGGCCGCGCCGCCGGCGCCTCGGCCGGCAAGGGCGGCTCGATGCACATGTTTTCCACCGAGGCCGGTTTCTACGGCGGCCACGGCATCGTCGGGGCGCAGGTGAGCCTGGGCACGGGGCTGGCCCTGGCCAACCGCTACCGCGACAACGGGGCGGTAGCCTTCGTCTATTTCGGCGAGGGCGCCGCCAACCAGGGCCAGGTCTATGAAAGCTTCAACATGGCGGCGCTGTGGTCTCTGCCGGTGGTCTATGTGATCGAGAACAACCAGTACGGCATGGGCACCAGCGCCGAGCGCGCCTCGGCGCAAACCTGCTTTCACCGGCGCGGCGACAGTTTCAACATCCCGGGCGAGGAAGTCGATGGCATGGATGTGATGGCGGTGCGCGAAGCGGGGCTGAAGGCGGCCCAGCACGCCCGCTCGGGCAAGGGTCCGATCATCCTGGAAATGAAGACCTACCGCTATCGCGGCCATTCCATGAGCGATCCGGGCAAATACCGCACCCGCGAGGAGATCGACGCGGTGCGCAGGACCCGCGATCCCATCGAACTGCTGGCCGACCGCCTGGAGCGCGCCCATTTCGCCGACGAGGCGGCGTTGAAGGCCATCGACGGCGAGGTGAAGGCCATCGTCGCCGACGCCGCCGAATTCGCCCGCACCACGCCAGAGCCGGAGGCCGCCGAACTCTACACGGACGTCTACCTCGAGGCGATGGCGTGACCGACATCCTGATGCCGGCCCTGTCGCCCACCATGGAAGAGGGCACTCTGGCCAAATGGCATGTGAAGGCGGGCGATGCGGTGAAGTCCGGCGATGTGATCGCCGAGATCGAGACCGACAAGGCGACCATGGAGGTCGAGGCGGTGGACGAAGGGGTGATCGACGCCCTTCTGGTCGTCGAGGGGACGGAAGGGGTCAAGGTGAACGCGCCGATCGCCCGGTTGAAGGGCGAGGGGGAAGGGGCGGTGGCCCCCGCGCCCGCCAAGCCCCCATCCCCGGCTTCGCCGGGACTTCCCCCAAAGGGGGAAGAGAGAAGTGAGGCGGCTCCCAAACCCCTCTCCTCCCCCTCTGGGGGAGGGGGACCGCGAAGCGGTGGAGGGGGCGAGGCCGCAACGAACGCCGCCGATCAAGAACTCCCCGCCGGCGTGACCTTCACCAAGACCACCGTCCGCGACGCCCTGCGCGACGCCATGGCGGAGGAGATGCGGCGCGACGACACCGTCTTTTTGATGGGCGAGGAGGTGGCGCAGTATCAGGGCGCCTACAAGGTCAGCCGAGACCTCCTTCAGGAGTTCGGCGAGCGGCGGGTGATCGACACCCCGATCACCGAATACGGCTTCACGGGCCTCGGCGTCGGCGCGGCGATGGCTGGATTGAAGCCGATCGTCGAGTTCATGACCTTCAATTTCGCCATGCAGGCCATCGATCACATCATCAATTCGGCGGCCAAGACCCTCTACATGTCCGGCGGCCAGATCCGCTGCTCGGTGGTTTTCCGCGGCCCCAACGGCGCGGCGGCGCGGGTGGGGGCTCAGCACAGTCAGGACTATTCGAGCTGGTACGCCCATGTGCCGGGCCTCAAGGTCGTCGCGCCCTGGGACGCCGCCGACGCCAAGGGCCTGCTCAAGTCGGCTATCCGCGATCCCAATCCGGTGGTCTTCCTCGAACATGAAATGCTCTATGGGCACGAATTCGAGGTGCCCGACGTGTCCGACTGGCTGGTTCCCATCGGCAAGGCCAAGATCCGCCGGGCCGGCGATGGCGTCACCCTGGCGACCCACGCGCGGGGGGTTGGGCTGGCGCTGCAGGCGGCCGAGGAACTGGCCGGCGACGGCATCGAGGCCGAGGTCATCGACCTTCGCACCCTGCGCCCCCTCGATCACGCCACCGTGGTGGAGAGCGTCAAGAAGACCGGGCGGCTGGTCACCATCGAGGAAGGCTGGGGACCGTTCGGGGTCGGCGCCGAGGTGGCGGCGCGGGTGGTCGAACACGCCTTCGACTGGCTCGACGCCCCGCCGGCGCGGGTCCATCAGGAGGACGTGCCGCTGCCATACGCGGCCAATCTGGAGGCCCTGTCGCTGCCGTCGGTGGAGAAGATCGTCCAGGCCGCCAAGGCGGTGTGCTACCGATGAGGGCGGACGCGGAACAAGTTTGGCGTGGCGGGGGCTGCCACTGTGGCGCGGTGCGGTTCGAGGCGGCTCTGCCCCGGCGGATCGAGGCCCAGTCCTGCAACTGCTCGATCTGCGAGCGGACCGGCTTTCTGCATGTGATCGTGCCGGAAAGCCGGTTTCGCCTGGTCCGGGGCGCCGGCCGCCTGACCACCTACACCTTCAACACCCACACCGCCCGCCACCTCTTCTGCCAGGTGTGCGGCGTCAAGAGTTTCTACCGGCCGCGCTCGAACCCGGACGGCTGGTCGATCAACGCCCATTGCCTGGACGATCCGGCCGCGCTGGAGATCGCCGTCACAAGCTTCGACGGGCGCGACTGGGAAACCCACGCCGGCGCCCTGGCCCATCTTTCCAAGGAGGCGACATGACCGACATCCTGATGCCGGCCCTGTCGCCGACCATGGAGGAGGGCGCGCTGGCCAAATGGCATGTGAAGGTGGGCGATGCGGTGAAGTCCGGAGACGTGATCGCCGAGATCGAGACCGACAAGGCGACCATGGAGGTCGAGGCGGTGGACGAAGGGGTGATCGAGGCCCTGCTGGTCGCCGAGGGGACGGAGGGGGTCAAGGTGAACGCGCCGATCGCCCGGTTGAAGGGGGAGGGAGAAGGGGCGGCGGCCCCCGCGCCCGCCAAGCCCCCATCCCCGGCTTCGCCGGGACTTGCCCCACGCCAACGGGAAGAGAGCAGTGAGGCCGCCGCGCCGCCCATACTCTCCTCCCCCCTTGGGGGAGCGGGACCCCGAAGGGGTGGAGGGGGCGACGCCGCAACGAGCGACGCGGATTCGCAGCGTATCATGGCCTCCCCCCTGGCCAAGCGCTTGGCGACTCAACTCGGCGTGGACTTGGCTACGGTCAAAGGCTCCGGCCCGCACGGACGGATAATCCGGCGCGATGTGGAGGGCCTGAAGGGCTCCGCGGCCGCTCGCCCGTCCGCCGGCCCCGCCGCCGCCGAGGCGCCGCGTCAGGTGAAGTCTCTCGAGCAGATGGGCATAGCCCCCGGCTCCTACGACCTCGTCCCCCTCGACGGGATGAAGAAGACGGTGGCGCGGCGGATGACCGACAGCTTCCGCGACGTGCCGCACTTCCCACTCACCATCGATCTGGAGATCGACCGTCTTCTGGCCGGTCGCGCCGCCATCAACGCCCTGCTGGAGGCCGACGGGCTCAAGGTCAGCGTCAACGACCTGGTGATCAAGGCCGCCGCCACCGCTCTGAAGCGCGTGCCGGCCGCCAACGCGAGCTACAGCCCCGAGGGCATCGCCCTGCACCATCACGCCGACATCGCCGTGGCGGTGGCGGTGGAGGGGGGCTTGATCACCCCCATCGTGCGCGCCGCCGAGACCAAGGGTGTCGCCCAGATCGCCCGCGAAATGAAGGACTTGGCGCAACGGGCTCGCGACCGTAAGCTGAAGCCCGAGGAATATCAGGGCGGCACCTTCTCCATCTCCAATCTCGGCATGTTCGGCATCAAGTCGTTCGCCTCGATCCTCAACCAGCCGCAGGGCGCCATCCTTTCGGTGGGGGCCGGGGAAAAGCGCCCGGTGGCGCGAGGCGATACGCTGGCGGTGGCGACGGTGATGACGGTCACCTTGACCTGCGATCACCGGGTGGTCGATGGCGCCATCGGCGCGCGTTTTCTGCAAGCCTTCAAAGCCATGATCGAAGATCCGATCACCATGATCGTTTGAGAAAGGACCGCGGGCCCATGAACGCCTACGATTTCACCGCTCAGACTCTGGATGGCAAACCCGCGCCGCTCGGCGATTATCGCGGCGACGTCCTGCTGATCGTCAATACGGCCAGCAAGTGCGGCTTCACGCCGCAATACGCCGGGCTCGAGGAACTTTGGCGAAAATACAAGGATAAGGGCCTGACGATCCTCGGTTTTCCCTGCAATCAGTTCGGCGGCCAGGAGCCGGGGAACGCCGAGGAGATCGCCAGCTTTTGTTCGCTGACCTATGAGGTCAGCTTCCCGATGATGGCCAAGATCGAGGTCAACGGCGGCGGCGCCGATCCGCTCTACGCCTGGCTCAAGCACGAAAAGAAGGGTCTCCTTGGCAGCGAGGCGATCAAGTGGAACTTCACCAAGTTCCTCATCGGCCGGGACGGCGAGGTCGTCGCCCGCTTCGCGCCCAACACCGAACCCAAGGCCCTCGAGAGCGCCATCGAGGCGGCGCTCTAGTGGCGGACGCCTTCGACCTCGTGGTCATTGGGGCCGGCCCGGGGGGCTATGTGGCGGCGATCCGCGCCAGCCAACTGGGGCTGAAGACGGCCATCGTCGAGCGCGACGCCCTGGGCGGGGTGTGCCTCAACTGGGGCTGCATCCCCACCAAGGCGCTGCTGAAATCGGGGGAAGTTTACGAACAGCTGGGGCATCTGGGCGATTACGGCCTGGCCGTGGAGGGCCGTTCCTACGATTTCACGGCGCTGGTCGCCCGCTCGCGCAAGATCGCCAAACAGCTCTCGGCCGGCGTCGCCTTCCTGATGAAGAAGCACAAGATCGAGGTGGTGGAGGGCGCGGCAAAGCTGGAAAAAGGGGCGCTCGCGCCCAAGGTCGTGGTGGCCCTGAAGGCCGGCGGCGCGCGCACCCTGACCGCCAAATCGGTGATCCTGGCCACGGGCGCCCGCGCCAGGGTGATCCCGGCCATCGGCCTGGCGCCGGACGGCGAGCGGGTGTGGACCTATCGCGAAGCCATGGTTCCGGGAAAGGCGCCCGCCTCGCTTCTGGTCATCGGCTCAGGCGCCATCGGCGTCGAATTCGCCAGCTTCTACCGCGCCCTCGGGGCCGAGGTGACGGTAATCGAGGCCCTGCCGCGCATTCTGCCGGTGGAGGACGAGGAAATCTCGGCAACCGCCCAGAAAGCTTTTGAAAAGCGCGGGATCAAGTTCCGCGTCGGGGCCAAGGTCGTCAAGCTGGCCAAATCCAAGGCCGGCGTCACCGTCGATCTCGACGCGGCCGGCAAGGCCGAAACCCTGAAGGCGGAGGTCGCCATCGTCGCGGTGGGCATCGACGGCAATGTGGAGGGCCTGTGCCTGGAGGCGCTCGGGGTGAAGATCGATCGCGGCCACGTCGTCATCGACGGCCAGGGCGCCACCAATGTTCCCGGCCTCTACGCCATCGGCGATGTCGCCGGCCCACCGTGGCTGGCCCACAAGGCGAGCCACGAAGGCGTCCACTGCGTCGAACACATCGCCGGTCTGGCCTCCTCCAACCTTTCCGCGCCCATTCCCGGCTGTACCTACTCCGCCCCCCAGGTCGCCTCCGTGGGCCTGACCGAGGCCCAGGCCAAGGCGAAGGGCCTGGAAGTCAAGGTCGGCCGTTT
The DNA here is from genome assembly GCA_038225765.1 of Caulobacterales bacterium. Taxonomy (GTDB): domain Bacteria; phylum Pseudomonadota; class Alphaproteobacteria; order Caulobacterales; family Caulobacteraceae; genus Acaudatibacter. The sequence continues at coordinate 6,101 of JBBRQW010000102.1, forward strand.
CCCGTTTCGGGTGAACGGCAAGGCCATCGCCTCGGGCGAGACCGAGGGCCTGGTCAAGACGGTGTTCGACGCCGCCACCGGCGCCCTTCTCGGCACCCACATGATCGGCGGGGAAGTGACCGAAATGATCCAGGGTTTCGCCCTGGCCATCACCCTGGAAGCCACCGAAGCCGACCTCTTCGCCACCGTCTTCCCCCACCCGACCATGAGCGAAGCCATGCACGAATCGGCGCTCGACGCCTTCGACCGGGTGCTGCATCTGTAGGAGCGCGGCGCACACGCGATCGGGGGACTCGATGGAGATACACCGGCCCAAGGCGGCGCGGACCTGGCGCGACTTCGCCAAGGAGGTGGGCGTCATCGTCGTCGGCGTCTGCATCGCCCTGGCGGGCGAACAGGCGGTTGCCTGGCTGCATTGGCGCAATGAGATCTCCGAGACCCGGAACGCGCTGAACAAAGAGGTCGCCTACAATCTCGGCGCCATACAAAAACGGCGGGAGGAGGCGGTCTGCGTCGATCGCCGACTCGCGGAGATCAAGGGTTTGATGAGGCGCGATCCGGCGGGGCCGTCGTCCGCGGCCAGGGCGCCGCTGGGGCAGCCGCAGCTCTTTCGACCGCACACCAACGTCTGGCAAGCCGCTCTCGACGGACAGGCGACCGCGCACATGCCTCTCGACATGCGCCTGCGCTACGCGGAAGCCTATGACGGCTTCCAATGGTACGGCCAGAAGGCGGCCGACGAGACCGACGCCTGGGGTGAACTCGCCGAGTTCGACGACGGCGCCGCCCTCGGCGCCGAGGACGAAGCCTCGCTCCGGCTGGCGCGTTCGCGCGCCCAGGTGGCGGCGGACAAGCTCAACGCGAACCTTCCAGGGATCCTCGCCATTGGCGCACGGCTCGGCGTGGCGCCCGCCGGCATCCGCGAGTCGGCGCTGACGGCGGCGGCGCTGAAGGCGCTCTGCCGACCCTTGAGCTAGCCAATTCTTATCGGGTCTTCTTGCGCAGCACTTCGTCGAGGCCCCAGGCGCCGGGGCCGGCGAACATCAGAAAGAAGAACACCCAGCAATAGAGGATGGCGTTGTCACCGCCGTTCACGATCGGCCAGAAACTTTGCGGGAAATGGTCCATGAAATAGGCCACCGCCATCTCGCCCGATAGAATGAACGCCACCGGGCGCGTCCAGAGGCCCATGGCGAGGAGAATTCCTCCGCCGAACTCAAGCCATCCCGCGATCAGGTCGATCGTCGGCAGGACGGCCGGCGCGCCGGTCTCGCCGACCGGAAAATGGAACAGCTTCACGGTCCCGTTTTCGATGAACAGGAGCGCCACCACGATACGCAGCAGGCTGAGTACGCGCGGCGCCCAGGCGTTCAGGCTCTCCATGGTCTGCTCCCCTTCGATGGCGCGCCGATGCGGCGCCGCGAGCGACTACCGCCTTTTGGCCATCATTGCGTCCAGGCTCCAGGCGCCGCCGCCGGCGAACACCAGGTAGAAGAAGACCCAGCAGTAGAGGATGGCTTCGCCGCCCTGGTTGACGCCGGGCCAGGGGCTTTGCGGGAAGTGGGCGGTGAAATAGGCGACCGCCATTTCGCCGGCCAGAATGAAGGCCACGGGGCGGGCGAAGAGACCCAGGGCCAGCAGCACGCCGCCGCCGATCTCCAGGCAGGCGGCCACGACCATGAGCGTCGGCAGAGGGCTCGGGACGCCCGGCTGGGGAATGGGAAAATGAATGAGCTTCATGGTCCCGTGCTCGATGAAGAGCAGCGCCGCCACGATGCGCAGCAGGCTGAGGACGCGCGGCGCCCAGACGTTCAGATTTCCCATGGTTCGCTCCCCTTTTTATGGCTGGGCCAAAAACCCGGCTCGGTTCAGGTCTCCGCCATGCGCTGGGTGGCGACATAGTCGGTCTTGCCCGAACCCAGCACCGGCACTTCGGGCACCTTCACGATCCGGCGCGGCACGGTCAATTCCGGCGCGCCGACGCTCTGGGCGTGGGCGATCAGGGCGGCGACCTCGGCGTCCGGCCGGTCGGTGACCAGGACCAGGCGCTCGCCCTTCTTGGGATCGGGCAGGGAGATCACCGCGTGGCGCGCGTTCGGCCACAGGGCGGCGGCCATGTCCTCGGCGGCGGCGAGCGAGACCATCTCGCCGCCGATCTTGGCGAAGCGCTTGACCCGCCCCAGAATGGTGATCCAGCCATCGTCGGTGATCTCCACCACATCGCCGGTGTCGTGCCAGCCGTCGGGCGGCGGCTCCAACTCGCCCGGCGCGTTGAGATAGCCGCTCATGATATTGGGCCCGCTGACATAAAGCCGCCCGCCGCGGGCGATGCCGGGCACCGATTCCAGGCGGGTGCGCATCCCTGGCAGCAGGCCGCCGACGGTGCCGCGCCGGTTGTCGGTGGGTTTATTGACGGCGATCACGGGCGAAGCCTCGGTGGCCCCGTAGCCTTCCAGCACCGGGATCGGCCCGAACCGTTCGGCGATCAGGTTGTGGGTTTCCTCACGAACCTTTTCCGCCCCGCAGACGATGAAACGCAGGCCGGAAAGGTCGCCGGGCTCCGCCGTCCGCGCGTACTGATTGACGAAGGTGTCGGTGGCCAGAAGAATGGACGCCCCGCAGTCGCGGATCAGCGGCGGGATCAGCTTGACGTGCAGGGGGCTTGGATACTGGAAGGCCTTCATGCCGGTGAGAATGGGCAGCATCACCCCGCCGGTCAGGCCGAAACAGTGGAAGACGGGCAGGGGGTTGAACATCACCCAGTCCGGATCCAGATCGATGTGGGCGGCGATCTGGGCCACGTTGGCCAGCAGATTGCTCTGGCTCAGCACCACCCCGCGCGGCGCGCCGAAACTGCCGGAGGTGAACAGGATCACACCTGGATCGGCGGCCCGGGTCCGCGCCCTGAACTGGCGGGGAAGCAGGGAGGCGGTCAGGGCGAAGACGCGATCGGCCGCGCCGATCGTTCGGCGCACGTCCTCCAGATAGGTGATCTCGCAGCGGTCCTCGAGGGCGTCCACCAGATCGTGCAGCTTGCCTTGTTCGATGAAGCGGTGCGAGGTGAGCACCCGCTTGACGCCGGCCAGCTTGACCGCGGCGCGCAGATTGCGGATGCCGGCGGTGAAATTGAGCATGGCCGGAACGCGGCCAAAGGCGTGCAGGGCGAAGAAAGTCACCACGGCGGCCGAACTCGACGGCAACAACAGGCCGACCGCGTCGCCGCGTCTGGTCGTCGCCGCCAGCTTGCGCCCGAGGGCGAAGCTGGCCCGGATAAGGTCGGTGTAGCTTAAGGGGTTTCTCTCCTGGTCCTCCAGGATCGGCCGTTTGGGGCCGAAACGATGGGCGGCGTCCAGAAGGGCGTCGAACAGGTTGCGGTCGAACGGGGCGGGGTCGAATGCGGGCGCCATGGCGGCGAGAGCCTTCCTCCTGGAAAATCAAGGCGAGTTCCTGGCGCCGAAGCTATAGACAAGGCGCTTGATCCCGGCGTCAAGAGCGACGATCTAGGCGCATGGCCACGGTCATCGAACGAGCGGACCCGCGCGCGGCGCGCCATCCGGAAAAGCAGGGGCGGCCCGATACGCCGGTCCTCAAGAAGCCGCCGTGGCTGCGCGTCCGCGCTCCAGGCTCGAACGGCTACAACGAGACCCGCGCCATCGTGAGGGCGCACGGCCTGACCACGGTCTGCGAGGAGGCCGGCTGCCCCAACATTGGCGAGTGCTGGTCCAAATCGCACGCCACCATGATGATCATGGGCGACACCTGCACCCGCGCCTGCGCCTTCTGCAATGTCGCCACGGGCCTTCCCGGGCCCCTCGATCCCACCGAGCCGGCGCGGGTGGGGCGGGCGGTGGCCGCCATGGGCCTCAAGCACGTGGTCATCACCTCGGTGGATCGCGACGACCTGGCCGACGGCGGCGCGGCCCATTTCGCCGCGACGGTCTTCGCCATCCGCGCCACCGCGCCCACCGCCACGGTCGAGATCCTCACTCCCGATTTTCTGCGCAAGCCCGTCGCCGCCGCCGAACAGGTGATTGACGCCCATCCCGACGTCTTCAATCACAATCTGGAGACCGTCCCGCGCCTCTACCTCTCCATCCGCCCGGGCGCCCGCTACTACAATTCCCTGCGCCTGCTGGAGCGGGTCAAGGATCGCGACCCGACCCGCTTCACCAAGTCCGGCCTGATGGTCGGCCTGGGGGAGGCCAAGGAGGAGGTCATGCAGGTGATGGACGACATGCGCTCGGCCGGCGTCGATTTCCTGACCATCGGCCAATACCTGCAGCCCACCCGCAAACACGCCGCCGTCGACCGCTTCGTGCATCCCGACGAGTTCAAGGCCTATGAGCAGATCGCCCGCGCCAAGGGC
>JBBRQW010000103.1:0-10406 GCA_038225765.1 Caulobacterales bacterium
CCATGGCCGGCGACAACAAGATACTGGGCCAATTCGATCTGGTGGGCATCCCGCCAGCGCCGCGCGGCATACCGCAAGTCGAAGTCACCTTCGACATCGACGCCAACGGCATCGTCAACGTCTCGGCCCGCGACAAGGCCACCGCCAAAGAACAGTCGATCCGCATCCAGGCCAACGGCGGCCTCTCCGACACCGACATCCAGACCATGGTCAAGGAGGCCGAGGCTCACGCCGCCGAGGACAAGAAGCGCAAGGAGCTGGTCGAAGCCAGGAACCATGCCGACGCCCTGATCCACTCGACCGAAAAGGCCCTGGCCGAACATGGCGACAAGGTCGGGGCGGAGGAGAAGTCGGCCATCGAGACGGCGGTCACCGAATTGAAATCGGAAATCGAAGGCGAGAATGTCGAAGCCATCGGCGCCAAGACCCAGAGCCTCATGCAGGCTTCGATGAAGCTCGGCGAAGCCATGTACCAGGCCCAGCAAGGCGAGGCTGCGGGTGAAGGCGACGGCGCCGCCGAGCCGCCGCAAGACGGCGTCGTCGATGCGGAATTCGAAGAAGTGTCGGACGACCAGAAGTCGGCCTGACGCCATGACCGGGTGGGTGGGGCAGGCGCCTTGCGGCGGCGCGGGCGGTGAAACCAGGCGCGCCCTGTCCGTTGGGCGTGGGCCCGCCCCGCCGCCCAAGCTCGGGCTTGCGGGGAGGCGCGGACCTTCCCACTTCACCATGAACCGCCGAGGCTCGCGACGTTTCCATGCGTGACTACTACGAAGTTCTGGGCGTCCAGCGCGGCTGCGACGAGGCCGGCCTGAAGGCCGCCTTTCGCAAGCAGGCCATGGAGCATCATCCCGACCGCAACGAGGGCTGCCCCAACGCCACCGCCCGCTTCAAGGAACTCAACGAGGCCTACACCGTCCTCGCCGACCCGAACAAGCGCGCCGCCTACGACCGCTTCGGCCACGCCGGCCTCAACGGGCTGAACGGTGGCGGAGCGGGGTTCGCCAACGTCCATGACATCTTCAACGATGTGTTCGGCGACGTGTTTGGCGACATGTTCGGTCGCGGCCAGCGATCGAGCGGCCCGGCGCGCGGCCAGGATCTGCGCTACGATCTGGAAATCGCCCTTGAGCAGGCCTATGCCGGGGCCGAGGTCGAGATCAAGGTGCCGGCGGCCGTGGCCTGCGAGAGCTGCAAGGGCTCGGGCGCCAGCCCCGGAACCAGCCCCACGGCCTGCGGTTCGTGCGGCGGCGCCGGAAGGGTCAGGCGCAGTCAGGGCTTTTTCCAGATGGAGACCGCCTGTCCACGGTGCGGCGGCGCCGGAAGGCTCATCCTCGATCCCTGCCGAGCCTGCGCCGGCCACGGCCAGGTGCGCCGCGAGCGGGTCTTGCAGGTGCGCATCCCCGCCGGGGTGGACGACGGCTCGCGCATTCGCCTGGCCGGCGAGGGTGACGCCGGCGCCCGCGGCGGCCCGCGCGGCGACCTCTACATTTTCCTCTCGATCAAACCTCACGAACTCTTCGAGCGCGACGGCCTCGACCTGCTGTGCAAGGTTACCGTCCCGATGACGACCGCCGCTTTGGGTGGCGAGATCGAGGCGCCTTGCCTCCTGGGCGGCGAAAACTGCGACGGTCAGTGCAAGATCCGGGTCAAGGTGCCGGAAGGCGCCCAGTTTGGCGACACCGTACACCTGCGCGGTCGCGGCATGCCGTCCCTGCACTCACGCGAACGCGGCGACATGGTGGTCGAACTGTTCATCGAAACACCGACCAAGCTCACGGGGCCGCAAAAGACGCTGCTGCGCGAACTCGCCGGATCGTGCGGCGAGCGGCAGAATCCGAGAAGCACGACTTTCTTCAACAAGGCGCGGCGGTTCTGGGACGAGGTCACTGGCGTCTAGGGCCGAACCTGACCCAGCCCTAGTCGGTTCGCGCCCCGATGGACCCGACATCGTCCCAACGCCAGGCGGTTTCCATGAGGTTTCCGCCCCAGCCGCGCACCGGCCGCGCTCCGCCCTCCCGCCCGCCGTTTCTGGCATAGAAGGCCCGCGCCGGGCGGTTGCCGTTCAACACCCAGAGGGTCAGGCGCGTCGCCCCCTGGGCCGCCAGAACCCTGGCCGTCGCCGCGAACAGGCGCCGACCCAGGCCGACATGCTGAGCGGCCCTCAGCAGATAGAGGGTGAAGATTTCCGCCTCTTCGCCCGCTGCCGCGCCGGCGCAATAGCCGACCAGGCCGCCCGGGCCCTCGGCGGCGAGCACCACCTCGCCGGGGCGGGCGCGGGCGAGCTGGAGACGAAAGCGGCGGGCGTGGACCTTGGCGTTCATGGCCGCCAGATAACCGGCCGGGAGCAGGCCGGCGTAGGTCTCGCGCCAGGCCTTGATGTGCACCCGCGCCAGATCGTCGGCGTCCGCCGGCCCGGCGGGCAGGATAATGCACTCGACCAGGCGCTCCATGCCCGCCAGCTTGGCGCCGCGGGGCGCAACGTCAAGAGGTCGATGCCGCCGATCGCCGGACTTGACGCCGGCGGGTGTTGTACACACATTGTCCATGTACACATTCGATCGATCGGAGCAGACCATGGCGACCGCAACCCAACGGATCGTGGTGCAGACCACGCCCAGGGACAAGAAGGCTATCGTGGCCAAGGCTGAAACGCTGAAGATGCCGATTTCGGAACTCATGCGACGCGGCGCCTTCGCCTATGAGCCCAGCGAGGCCGACGCCGAGCTGGGCGTTCTCGCTGACGCGGCCAAAGGGGCGGCGGATCGCGCGGGAACGGCTATCGACCAGGCTCTCGCCTTCATCGCAGCAAGCGAGACGCGCATCGCGGCGATGGAAGCCGCGGCACCCGCCCGCGAGACAATCGCCTGATGGGCGTCACCGACAAGGTCTGGGGCGCGCTGACCTCCATGATCAAACTCGAGGACAAGGTGAACCGCCAGGCCGAGGCGATGAAATCCCAGCAGTCCAAAATCGAAGATCTCACCGGACGCGTGATCCGGCTAGAAGCCCAGCTCGAACTGCTGACCGGCGCGGCCCTTACCAGGCGGCTCGGCGCGGATAGGGGCTGAGCAACGGCGGGTTGCTCGGCTTTGATGGGCGGAAACCCTGCGAACCTACAGGCCGCCCGCTCGCTTAAACTTCAGCATTAGTGCAATCCCCGCGTTGTTGATGTTATCGCGTGGTGTGCGGCGCAAAACCGATTCACGAATGCGACGTAGTCTCGCGGATCGTCACTGGGCCACAGAAGTTTATGTTCCTCCGAAGTGCCCAAGGCCGCATTTGCACCTGAGAGAAAGCCAAAGAGCCACTCTCGATCCAATTTGCGATCTTCGAGCTTCTCTTGTTCTCCGACCATGAACTGCAGCGTTCGAGCCCTCGACCAGTCGGAAGTAGATAATCTCGCCCCCCTGATGTCAGCGCGATAACGATGGCGGCTTCGATCACCACCTATCCCTCACTCCAAACGCGAGGCTACTAACCCATTTTCAGGGGAAGGTCTCGTTTTTCCAACACCTCGCGGACGGCAACGACGCGTGGCCGGCGCCTCGGGGCTGACGGGCGCGCCGGCGGGCTGTAGCCTCGCGCCATGGACCTCGCCGCCACGATTCCCGACCCGCCGCCGGGCGCCGCCGGCGCGACGCCGGTGATGGCGCAGTATTTCGCCGCCAAGGCGCGCCAGCCCGACGCCCTGGTCTTCTTCCGCATGGGCGACTTCTACGAACTGTTCTTCGAGGACGCCGCCAGGGCCGCCGCCGCCATCGGCATCGCGCTCACCCACCGGGGAGTCCACGCCGGCGCGCCCATTCCCATGGCCGGGGTGCCGGTTCACACCGCCGAAGCCTATCTCGCCAAGCTGATCCGGGCCGGGTTCAAGGTCGCGGTGTGCGAGCAGTTGGAGGACCCGGCCGAGGCGCGCAAGCGCGGCCCCAAGTCGGTGGTGCGCCGCGACCTGGTGCGGGTGGTCACCCCTGGAACCCTGACCGAGGACGGCCTGCTGGACGCCCGCGGGGCCAACCGGCTGGCCGCCGTGGCCGCGCGCGGGGGGCAGGTCGCGGTGGCCAGCGTCGAGCTTTCCACCGGCGAGGTGGATTGCCTGTTGACCACGGCCGAGGGCGTTGCCGGCGCCCTGGCGGCCCTGCAACCCTCCGAAATCCTCGTCCCCGATCGCCTGTTCGCCGACCCGGCGATCGGCCCCGCCCTGAAGGCGGCCGGCGGCGCCCTGCAACCCATGGCCGGGGCCCTGGCCGAACCGGCGGCGTCTGAAGGGAGGCTGAAGCGGCTCTACGGGGTGGAGACGTTGGACGGCTTCGGCGCCCTGGCCGGGGCGGAGATCGCGGCCCTGGGCCTCATCGCCGCCCACCTCGAGGTGACCCAGGCCGGCCGCCTGCCGGTTCTGCGCCCGCCGCGCCGGGCCGGCGAGGCCGACGCCATGGCCATCGATCCGGCCACCCGCGCCAGCCTGGAGATCGAGCGCGCCCTGTCGGGGGGGCGGGAGGGATCGCTGCTCGGCGCCATCGACCGCACGGTGGGCGCGCCCGGCGCCCGCCTGCTGGCCGCGCGCCTCTCCCGACCCTTGCTGTCGCCGCCCGCCATCGAGGCGCGGCTGGACGCCGTCGCCTGGCTGCTGGAGCGCCGGAGCTTGCGCGAGGCGCTGCGCGGCAGGCTGAAGGGGGCCGGCGACATGGCCCGCGCCCTCTCCCGCCTGGCTCTGGGGCGCGGCGGCCCACGCGACCTCGGTTGCCTACGGGACGCCCTGGCGGTCGGAACCGAAGTCGCCGCCCTGTTCGCGCGCGAAGCCGAGCCCCTGACGCCCGCGCCGCCCGAAATCGCCGAACCGCTGGCGGCGATTCCCCCGGTGGTCCGATCGCTGGCCCTGTTCGCGGAAACCCTGAACCGGGGCCTGGGCCCCGACCTGCCAGCCCAGGCGCGCGACGGCGGTTTCGTGGCCGCCGGGGTGTCCGCCGACCTCGACCGCGCCCGCGCCCTGCGCGACGATAGCCGCAAAGTGATCGTCGCCCTGGAGGCGCGCCTTGTGTCGGAGAGCGGCGTCGCCCTGAAAATTCGCCACAATGGCGTTCTCGGCTTCTTCGTCGAGGCCAGCGCCAGAGCGGCCGAGCCGCTGTTCCTGCCGCCCCTGTCGGCCCTGTTCATCCATCGCCAGACCCTGGCCAGCCAGGTGCGCTTCACCACCCTCGAACTGGCCGACCTCGACGCCAGGATCGCCCGCGCCGCCGATCAGGCGCTGACCCTTGAGCTGGCGGTGTTCGAAGGCTGGCGCGAGGCGGCGCGGGCGGCGGGGCCGGAAATCCTGGCCGCCGCCGAGGCTCTGGCCCGCCTGGACGTCGCCGCGGCGCTGGCCGAGTGGGCGGCGGAGGCCGGGGCGGTTCGACCCGACGTGGACCTCTCGCTGGCCTTCGAGGCGCGGGCCGGCCGCCATCCGGTGGTCGAGGCGGCGGTGCGGCGGGCCGGCGAGGCCTTCACCCCCAATGACTGCGCCCTGGACGGATCGCGCGAGGGGGCGGCGCGGCTGGCCATCGTCACCGGCCCCAACATGGCCGGCAAATCCACCTTCCTGCGCCAGAACGCCCTTTTGGCCATCCTCGCTCAGGCCGGCTCCTTCGTGCCGGCCACGTCCCTGCGCCTGGGCGTGGTCGATCGGCTGTTCAGCCGGGTCGGGGCGGGCGACGACCTGGCTCGCGGTCGCTCCACCTTCATGGCCGAGATGGTGGAGACCGCCGCCATTCTCACTCAGGCGACGCCCCGCTCCCTGGTCATCCTCGACGAGATCGGTCGGGGCACGGCGACCTACGACGGCCTGGCCATCGCCTGGGCCTGCGCCGAGGCCCTGCACGACACCAACCGCTGCCGCGCCCTCTTCGCCACCCACTATCACGAACTGGCCGCCCTGGAGGGCCGCCTGGCCCATGTCGCCAACCTGTCGCTCACGGCCAAGGAATGGAACGGCGAGCTGGTCTTCCTGCACGAAGCGGTTCGGGGCAGCGCCGACCGCTCTTACGGGGTCCAGGTAGCCAAGCTGGCCGGCGTCCCCGCCGCCGTGGTCGCCAGGGCGAGGGAGGTGCTTGACCGGCTGGAAAGCGAGGCGGTTTCGCACGCCGGGCTGCAGGAACTGCCTCTCTTCGCCCTGGCCCTCACGAACCCCCTGGCGCCGCCCGGCCCCACCCCCCTGGAGACCGCCCTCGCCGCCCTCGACCTCGACGGCATGAGCCCCAGGGAGGCCATGGATGCGCTCTATCGGCTGAAGGGGATGGTGAGCTGATCCGCGGCGCCGATATCCGGGTTTCTTGTCAAAGATTGCCAGAACGCCTATCCTTCGACCAAACTAGAGGAAGCGCCTGATGCCGGCTCGCAACGTCAGTCTGACCAGCCATTTGGAGGCGTTTATCGATCAGAGCGTTTCGTCGGGTCGCTATCAGAACGCCAGCGAGGTGGTTCGCGACGGTCTGCGACTTCTGGAGGCGCGTCGGCGCGAGGACGATCTGAAGCTCGAGCGGTTGAAGTCGGCGATCGATCTTGGCTTGGCGGATGTCGAGGCCGGTCGTGTCTTAAGGGTTCCCATCGATAATTTGCGCGGATTTCTCGCGGAACTTGGAAAGACCGGAACGCCGCAAATGTGACGCGCGGAGTGGTCATCGACTTTACGGTTCTTGCGCGAAACGACATAGCGGACATCCTCGATCGCAGCGCTGAACGGTTTGGCCAAACGGCGCGACGGCGCTACGCTTTTCTGCTTGAAGTGGCGTTAGAAGATCTTGGCCTCGATCCCTGCGGGCCGGGAGCCAGGAACGACCGGAATTGGGCGAGGGGATACGAATTTATCATCTCCGCCACAGTCGCAAGCGCGCGCGTGGAAGCGACGGCGCGGTGGCGGCGCCCAGGCATTTCGTCGCCTTCCGCCGCCCCAGCCCCGACAGATTAGTGATCGTCAGGGTTCCGCACGACGCCATGGACTTGGCTCGACATCTTTCGTCGGATGGCGAGCCCGGCGATAGGTGAACCGCCGGACATTCTCCGCGCCGCCCGCTATATAGCCCCCCATGCCCCGCCGCCCCCGCCCGATCGCCGTGGAGGATGTCATCGACGGGCGCGGGTTGCGGGCGCGGCTTTCGGCCGCCGCTCTGGACTGCCTCGGCGACGAGGCCGGCCAGCGGCGGCGGGCCCTCGACATCCTCAAGGGCGCGCTCATTCACGGCCGGACGATCGCCAAGGCGCGGCTGGAGAGCGGCGCGGGCGGGGTGGAGACGGCGCGGCTGCTATGCGCGGTCACCGACGAGGTTATCCGCGCCCTCTACGATTTCACCACTGTTCACGTCTTTCGCGCCCGCAATCCCACCCAGGGCGAGCGCATCGCCCTGATGGCGGTGGGCGGCTATGGGCGCGGGGCGCTGGCGCCCTTCTCGGACATCGATCTGCTGTTCGTGCGCCCCTACAAGGAGACCGCCCACACCGAGAGCGTCATCGAGTTCATGCTCTACGCGTTGTGGGATCTGGGCTTCAAGGTCGGGCACGCCTCGCGCACCGTCGGCGAATGCGTCAAGCTCGCCCGCGCGGACATGACCATCCGCACCAGCCTGCTGGAGTCGCGGCTGCTGACCGGCGACGACGCCCTGGCGCGGAGCCTGAAGCGTCGCTTCCGCGACGAGGTGGTCAAGGGCACGGGGGCGGCGTTCGTGGCCGCCAAGCTTGAGGAGCGCGACGATCGTCACGCCCGCGCCGGGGCCAGCCGCTTCATGGTCGAACCCAATGTGAAGGAGGGAAAAGGCGGTCTTCGCGACCTGCACACCCTGTTCTGGATCGCCCAATACCTCCATCCCGCCGACAGCGTGGGCGCGGTCATGCGGCTGGACATGTTCCAGGGCCGCGAGGTGCGCGCCTTCATGGGCGCCTTCGATTTCCTGGAAGCGGCGCGGGCTCATCTGCACTTCGTCGCCGGCCACGCCGAGGAGCGGCTGACCTTCGACGTTCAGCCCGAGGTGGCTCGCCGCATGGGCTATCGCGACCGGCCCAAGGCGAATGGCGACAACACCCCGGCGGTGGAGCGCTTCATGCGCCGCTATTTCCTGGTCGCCAAGGAGGTCGGCGCCCTGACGCGGGTGTTCGCCGCCAAGCTTGAAGCCGACAACATGAAGGCGAAGCCGCACGGCCTGTCGCGGTTCCTGCTGGGCCGCGCGAGGCGCCGGGCGCTCGGCGAGCCGGGCTTCCAGATGGAGGGCGGGCGGCTGACCATCGCCGGCCCCGAGACCTTCGAGGGCGATCCGGTCAACTTGCTTCGCCTGTTTCAGATCGCCGACGCGCGCGATCTCGACCTGCACCCGGACGCCTTCACCGCGGCGACCCGCCACCTGGGCCTGATCGGTTCGGCGATGCGGCGCGATCCGGCGGCGGCCGGGGTGTTCCTCGACATCCTGGCGCGCGGGCGCAAAACGGGGCGAAGCCTGGAGCTGATGAACGAAGCCGGTGTGCTCGGCCGATTCATCCCTGAGTTCGGGCATATTGTCGGCCAGACGCAGTTCAACATGTACCACGCCTACACGGTGGACGAGCATTCGCTGCGCGCCGTGGGGATCATCGCCGACATCGCCGCCGGGCGCCTGGCCCACGATCACCCTCTCGCCACGGCGCTCATGGCCCTGATCGAGGACACCGAGGCGCTGTTTGTGGCCATGCTGCTCCACGACACCGGCAAGGGAGGGGTCGGCGGCCAGGAGGCGGCCGGTGCGCGCACGGCGCGGCAGGCCTGCGAGCGCCTGGGGCTGGAGCGGCGCCGTATCGACCTCGTCGCCTGGCTGGTCGAGCATCACCTGGTGATGAGCGACTACGCCCAGAAGCGAGACATCGCCGACCCTTCCACCGTCGCCGCCTTCGCCGCCGTCGTGGAGACGCCCGAGCGCCTGCGCCTGCTTCTGGTGCTCACCGTCGCCGACATTCGCGCCGTGGGCCCAGGAGTGTGGAACGGCTGGAAAGGCCAGCTCCTGCGCCAACTCCATGACGCCACCGAGACGGTCCTACTGAGCGGTCGCGCCTTGGCGGCGGCGGGCGCGCCGCATCGCGGGCGAACGGCGGTCGCCCAGAGGGCGCGACACGCGCTCGCTGCCGCCGATTCCGGGGACGGCGCCTGGGCGGAGGCCATGGAAGACGCCTATTTCGCGGCCTTTTCGCCCGACGATCACAAGGCGCACCTGGCTCTGACGCTTCGGGCGCGGGCGGCCGGCGGCGCCGCCGCCCAGGCGCGCATCCTGGCCGATCGCAACGTCGCCGAGATCGTCATCGGGGCCAGGGATCGGCGCGCCCTGTTCGCGGACCTCGCCCTGGCCATCGCCACCCTCGGCGGCAATGTGGTCGGCGCGCGCATCTTCACCTCCGCCGCCGGCGAGGCTCTGGACGTCTTCTATGTCCAGAATGCCGCGGCGGGGCCGTTCGGCGGCGACAATCCGCGCGCCACGGCGCGCCTGCTTGGGGCGTTGGAGCGCTCGGCCCGCGGCGAGTCGTTGGGGCACGAGCCGCGCCGCCCCGCCGCCTTCGCGCGACCCTCGCCTTTCATCCTTGCGCCCTCGGTGACCATCGACAACGCGGCGTCGCGCGGCGCGACGGTGATCGAGGCCTCGGGCCGCGACCGGCCCGGCCTGCTTGAGGCGCTGGCGCGCGCGCTCTCGGACGGCGCTCTTTCCATCCTGTCGGCCCACATCGACAGCCACGGCGAGCGGGCGGTGGACGCCTTCTACGTGGTCACCGAGGACGGCGGCAAACTGAGCGACGAGGCGCGCGCCGCCGACCTGCGCTCCCGCCTCATCGCGGTGTTGGAGGCCGCCGAGAGCCCCCCCGCCCGGGCCGGCCTGTCGAAAGCCCGCGCGAGCGCGGCGCGATGAGCGTGGGAACGCCTCTCGATCGGCGCGCCAATTGCGCTAAACAGCCGCCATGACCGACCAGCCTTCCGGCCCCTATGCTGGGCCTCAACGCGTCCTTTCCGGCGTCCAGCCGTCCGGCGCGCTGCATCTGGGCAATTACCTGGGCGCCCTGGTGAAGTTCGTCGCCTTGCAGAACGAAATGGAGTGCCTGTTCTGCGTGGTGGACCTGCACGCCATTACCGCCTGGCAGGAACCGCGGGCGCTCGCCGCCCAGACCCGGGAGATCGCCGCCGCCTATCTGGCCGCCGGGGTCGATCCGGCCAAGGCGATCGTCTTCGCCCAGTCGGCCGTCCCCGAGCACGCTCAACTGGCCTGGATTTTCAACTGCGTGGCCCGCCTGGGCTGGCTCGACCGCATGACCCAGTTCAAGGAAAAAAGCGGCCAGCACAAGGAGCGGGCCAGCGTCGGGCTCTACACCTATCCGGTGCTACAGGCCGCCGACATCCTGATCTACAAGGCCACCCACGTGCCGGTCGGCGAGGA
>JBBRQW010000104.1:0-10392 GCA_038225765.1 Caulobacterales bacterium
CCCCCGGATCGTCCGCGCCATGGAGAACTTCAAAACCGCGCTTCGCCTGCGCCTGGAGCGCGGGAAACTGACCGGCGACCAGATCGCCGATGTCGCCGCCGCCCTCGACGCCGCCGCCGCCACGGTGGAACGGGAGTAGGCGCGGCGCTGAACGCCCCCCTACTCCCCCACCGGGTTGACCAGCGGCTCTCCAGCGAAGAAGCGGCGCAGGTTCTCAAGGGTCAGGGCCATCATCTTGGGGATGGCGCCCGAGGTCGCGCCGGCGGTGTGCGGCGTGAGCACGGTGTTGGGAACCCCGTTCCACCGCTGAACGGATGTCGGCTCGCTCTGGTAGACATCCAGGGCCGCCATGCCCAGCCGCCCGTCTTTCAGCGCCTGGATCAGGGCGTCCTCATCGACGATCTGGCCGCGCGCCACATTGACCAGCAGGCCGCGCGGGCCCAGGGCGTCGAGCACGGGGCGCGAGATCATGCCCCGGGTCTCATCGCCGGCCCGGCAGGCGACGACCAGGATGTCGCTGGCCTCGGCCAGGGCCGCCAGGCTCTCGGCCCTGGGCCACGGCGCCGTCGGCTTTTCGCGCGGGCCCCACCAGGCGACCTTGAGCCCGAAGGCCTCGGCGCGACGGGCCACCGCCTCGCCGATGGCCCCCAGGCCGACAATCCCCAGCCGGCGCCCGCCCAGCGAGCGGGTGAGCATTTTCTCGCCCGCCGTCCAGCCGCCGGCCCTCAGCGCCCGGTCGCCCTCGGCGATCCGCCGCCAGGCGGCGAGGATCAGGCCCAGGGCATGATCGGCAACATCCTCGTGATTGACCCCCGGCGAGTGGCTGACCTTCAGGCCCCGCGCCAGCGCCCAGGGCAGATCCAGGCCATCGTAGCCGGCGGTGAAGAAGGCGATCAGGCCCAGGTTGGGCAGGCGCTCCACCAGCGCCTTATCGACCGGATATTCGCCGGCCACCACCAGGGCGCGAATGACGTTCACCGCCTCCACCGGCGGCCCTTCCCAGAACCGCCAGACGGTGAACTCCGGCTCCAGAAAGGCGGTCAGCGGGGCCAAGTGCGGCTGGACGATGAGCAGGGCCGGCTTGGACTTGGGCATGGTCTTGACGCCTCGGCGATCGGTGGCGCCTCATAAACCCTGCGCCGCGGGCTTGACCAGACGGCGGCCGGCGGCCATCGTTTCTCGCCGGGCGAATGGCAACAAATTCGCTTCCCGGCTCGTTGACGCAACACCGACGGCCCTCCCGCCGTACCGGATGGAGACAGACTCAAAATGAACGCCAAGTTTCTGATCGCCGGCGCCGCAATCGCCGCGCTCGCCGCCGGGGGCGCCTCGGCCATGACCCACCACCACTGGAGGCATCACCACTCCGTGCACTGGATGCATCGCCACCACATGCGGATGCATCGCATGAGCCGCATCGGCGTCGCCGCGCGCGTCTACGCCGAGCCGGCTCAGCCGATCCCCTACGGCCAGCTCGACAGCTATCTGAGCGGGCGCGGCGGCGGCCAGTCGATGGCCGAGCCCACCGAAGCCCCGGCCGCGCCCGAGGCGGCCATGCCACCCGCCGCGCCAGAAGCGGCGCCCCCGGCCATGCCCGAAACGCCGCCGCCTCCCCCGCCGCCCCCTCCGTCTTCCCCCAACTAGAAGGCGCCAAGCCTCCCTCCCCTCGCGGGAGGGAGGCGCCCGTCCTAGTCTTCCAGCACCGCGTAGGCCGGCAGGGTGAGGAATTCCTCGAAGGTGGGCGCGAGGCTCATGTGGGAAAACAGCTTGACCGCCTCCTCAAAACGGCCGGTTTCGAAGGCCTGTGGCATGGCCGTCTTGAGCGCCGCCATCTCCTCGTCCAGCACCGCCGCGAAGAGGGCGCCCGTTACCACGCGGCCGTCCTCCAGCGCCGCGCCGAGGGCGATCCACTGCCAGATCTGGGCGCGGGCGATCTCGGCGGTCGCGGCGTCCTCCATCAGGTCATAGAGCGGCACGGCCCCCCGGCCGCGCAGCCAGGCCTCGATATATCGGACCCCGACCCGGATGTTCTCGCGCAGGCCGTGCTCGGTGCGCGCGCCGTCGTGAACCTTCAGCATGTCCTCGCGCGAGACCGAAATATCGGCGCGAAGCCGGCCCAGTTGGTTCGCCGCCGGCATCAGCCTGTCAAAGACTTGCATGGCCACCGGCACCAAATCCGGGTGGGCGACCCAGGTGCCGTCGTGCCCGTCGCCGGCCTCGCGCTCCTTGTCGGCGCGGACCTTGGCGAAGGCGGCCTGGTTGGCGGCGTCGTCGCCCTTGACCGGGATCTGGGCCGCCATGCCCCCCATGGCGAAGGCCCCGCGCCGGTGACAGGTCTGGATCAGTTTCAGCGAATAGGCGCGCAGGAACGCCGCCCCCATGCCCATGGCCGCCCGGTCGGGGGTCAGGGTCCCCGCCTGGCGGCCCAGGCGCTTGATGTAGGAGAAGATATAGTCCCAGCGCCCGCAGTTGAGGCCGGCCATGTGAGCGCGCAGTTCGTAAAGAATCTCGTCCATCTCGAAGGCGGCCGGCAGGGTCTCGATCAGCACCGTCGCCTTGATGGTTCCCACCGGAATGCCCAGCGCGCCCTGGGCGTGGACGAAGACATCGTTCCACAGCCGCGCCTCCAGATGGCTCTCGAGCTTGGGCAGGTAGAAATAGGGCCCGGTCCCCGACGCGATCTGCGCCCGGGCGTTGTGGAAGAAATAGACCCCAAAGTCGAAAAGCGAGCCAGACATCGGGACGCCGTCGATGCGGAGGTGCTTTTCCGGCAGATGCCAGCCGCGCGAGCGGACCATCAGCACGGCGGGTCTGGGCCCCAGGGCGTAAGCCTTGCCGTTCGCCGGGTCGGTGAAGGCGAGGGTCCCCGACCAGAGGTCCTTGAGATTGATCTGGCCGTCGATCAGATTGGCCCAGGTGGGCGAGGTGGCGTCCTCGAAATCGGCCATGAACACGCGCGCCCCGCTGTTGAGGGCGTTGATGATCATCTTGCGGTCGGTCGGCCCGGTGATCTCCACCCGCCGGTCCATCAGGTCGGCCGGGATCGGCGCGACGGTCCAGTCGCCGTCGCGGACGGCCTTCGTCGCCGCCAGGAAATCCGGCCGCGCCCCGGCGTCGAACCGCGTCTGACGCTCCGCCCGCGCCGCCAGCAACTCGCGCCGCCGCCCGTCGAACCGCCGGTGGAGGCCGGCCAGGAAATCGAGCGCCTCGGGGGTGAGGATCTCGGCCGCGCGGCCAGTGACCGGGCCGTGGATTTCGATGGCGGGAAGAGTCGCGGTGTCGGCCATGGGCGAGTGTTCCCTGAAACTGTCCCCTAGGCCGCTTCCTTCTTGAACTGCGCGCTTTCCGTGGACTCCCCAAGCGCGGTCGTCGAGGACGCGCCGCTGGCGATGGTCTGGGCCACCTGGTCGAAATAGCCGGTGCCGACCTCCCGCTGGTGCCGGGTGGCGGAATAGCCGTGGGCCTCGGAGGCGAACTCGGCCTCCTGCAGCTCCGCATAGGCGGCCATGCCGCGGTCGCGATAGCCGCGCGCCAGTTCGAACATGCCGTGGTTGAGGCTATGAAATCCGGCCAGGGTGACGAACTGGAATTTATAGCCCATGGCCCCCAGCTCGCGCTGGAAAGCGGCAATGGTGGCGGCGTCGATATTCGCGCCCCAGTTGAAGGACGGCGAACAATTGTAGGCCAAGAGCTTGCCCGGATATTTGGCCAGCACCGCCTCGGCGAACTGGCGCGCCTCGCTCAAGTTCGGGTGCGAGGTCTCCCACCACAGCACGTCGGCATAGGGCGCGTAGGCGAGGCCGCGGGCGATGCAGTGGGCCAGGCCCGTTCCCTCCCGCAGACGATAGAAGCCCTCCGGCGTGCGGGCCCCCGAGACAATGAAGGCCCGGTCGCGCTCATCCACGTCCGAGGTGATGAGTTTGGCCGATTCGGCGTCGGTGCGGGCGAAGGTCAGGGTCGGGACGCTGCAGACATCGGCGGCCAGCCGCGCGGCGACCAGGTTACGCACATGGGCCGAGGTGGGGATCAGCACCTTGCCGCCCATGTGGCCGCACTTCTTTTCCGAGGCGAGCTGGTCCTCGAAGTGGACGCCCGCCGCGCCGGCCTCGATGAACGCCTTCATGATCTCGAAACTGTTCAGGGGCCCGCCGAAACCGGCCTCGGCGTCGGCGACGATGGGCAGGAACCAGTCGCGGCTCGCGCCGCCCTCGGCGTGCTCGATCTGGTCGGCGCGCTGGAGGGTGCGGTTGATCTTGCGGCACAGCTCCGGCGCGGCGTTGGCCGGATAGAGGCTCTGGTCCGGATACATGGCTCCGGCGGTGTTGTTGTCCGCCGCCACCTGCCAGCCGGAGAGATAGACCGCCTTCAGGCCGGCCCGGGCCATCTGCATGGCCTGGTTGCCAGTCACCGCGCCCAGGGCGTTCACATAGGGTTCGCTGCCAAGCGATTTCCAAAGCCGGTTCGCCCCGCGCTCGGCGAGGGTGTGGGCGATGGGGAAGGAGCCGCGCAGCTTTTCAACGTCGGCCGGCGAATAGGGCCGCTCGATGCCCGCGAACCTTCCCGCCGGCGCGCCGGGAACCAGACTGTCAAAGCCGTCCATGGCCGTCTCCCTTGGGGATGGTCGTCGCACCGGGCACGGTTAGCCCTTCGCCGACAGCGGGAAAAGTGTGGTTATCCACTGAAAGGCTATATTGTCAAAACTCTACCTTGTAATGCCGGTAAAGACGTGACAAAACCGCGACATGGCTCAAGCGCCCGAACGCAAACTCTTTCTGGGCGTCCGCCTCAAGCGAATTCGCCGCGAACTTGGCCTCACCCAGACCCGCATGGCCGAGGACCTGGGGGTTTCACCCAGCTACCTCAATCTCCTGGAACGCAACCAGCGCCCGCTCACTGCCCAGGTCCTGTTGCGCCTGGCCCAGACCTACGACATCGATATCCGCACCCTTTCCAGCGACGCCGACGCCGCCGGGGCGCGGGATTTGGGCGAGGTGTTGGCCGACCAGCTTTTCCGCGACCTGGCCATTCCCCGCCACGAAATCGCCGAGGTGGCTGAAAACGCCCCAGGCGTGGCTGACGCCCTGGTGCGGCTCTACCGCGCCTGGGCCGACCGGCGCCGCCTGACCGATCTGGGCGCCGGCGGGGCGCCGTCCGGGACCCCCTCGGATTGGGTGCGCGACTTCATCCAGGCCCAGCGCAACTACTTCCCCGAACTGGACGAGATGGGCGAGGCACTGGCCGCCGAGATGGCCCCCGAACCGGGGGGCTTCGCCGCCGCCGCCCGGGCGCGCTTGGCCGAGCGTCACGGAATCGAGGTCCGCGTGGTTCCGCGCGACGTACTGCCCGACTCGGTGCGCCGCTACGATCATCACCGGCGCCGGCTGATGCTGTCGGAAGGGTTGGCCGGCCCGGGGCGGGCCTTCGCGGCGGCCTTTCAGCTCGCTCTCCAGGAACATGACATCGACCTGGTGGCCGCCGTCGCCCGCGCCGCCCCCCCCGACGCGCCCACCGCCCGCCTGCTCAAGGTCTCCCTGGCCAACTATTTGGCCGCCGCCGCCATGATGCCCTACGAGCGGTTCCGCCAGGCCTGCGAGGGGGCCGGCCACGACATCGAACTCATCCGGGCCCGATTCGGGGCCAGTTTCGAGCAGGTCTGCCATCGCCTGACCACCCTGTCGCGGCCCACCGCCCGGGGCGTGCCTTTCTTCATGCTGCGGGTGGACAGCGCCGGCAATGTCTCCAAGCGCTTCGCCGGCGGGGCCTTTCCCTTCTCGCGGCTCGGGGGCGCCTGCCCCCGCTGGCGGATCCATTCGGCCTTCCGCTCCCCCGGCCGAATTCTCACCCAGATCGTCGAGACGCTGGACGGCGCCCGTTACTTCACGCTTGCCCGCACCGTCCGGCGCATCGCCGCGCCGCACACCAAGGAGGATTCGGAGCTGGCCATCGGCCTGGGCTGCGAACTGAAGTACGCCCCGCGCCTGATCTACGCGCGGGGGCTCGATCTGGCGGATCCGGCGGTGACCCAGATCGGCCCGGCCTGCCGGGTGTGCGAGCGCCCCGCCTGCCCGCAGCGCGCCGCCGAGCCGGCCGGCCGCACCTTGACCGTCGATGACTTCACCAAGTCCATCTCCCCCTACCCCTTCGCGGCGGGGTGAGCATATTTTCCCCTCTTGCGTCCCCACGGCCACAGTGCGGCGATTGTTTGTCAGTCCGGCGCCATTGAACGGTTGACGCCCTCAGGGCGATGGCTCAGTTTCGGATTCGAACATCTGTTGGCTTTCAGGCCCAAGGATGCTTGGCAAATTACGGATCCGGCCTTCGACCGGGCGGGGAGGAACCATGAAGAAGCATATCCTGTCGATGTCCTGCGCCGTGAGCGCCCTGATGTTGTCCGCGGGCGGCTCCTATGCGGCGGCGGCTGGCGCGGTCGCCACGGCCGCCGACACCGGCTCAGGCACCACCATCGGCGAGCTGGTGGTCACCGCCGAGCGGCGCGAGGAAAATCTGCAGGATACGCCTATCGCGGTGTCGGCCTTCTCCGGCGACACCCTCAAGAGCAAACGCCTCGACGGCGGCCAGAACCTCATTCTCCAAATTCCCAACACCAACTATACCCGTTCCAATTTCGGCGGCTTCAACCTGAAGATCCGCGGCATCGGCGTCGATGTGGTTTCCTACAGCGGCACCACCGGGGTGAGCATCAACGAAAACGAACTGCCGGTCGCGGCCAACAATTTCGCCAACACCGACTTCTTCGACACCCAGCGCGTCGAAGTGGTGCGCGGCCCCCAGGGAACGCTCTACGGGCGCAACGCCGTCGGCGGGGCGGTCGATATCATCACCAACAAGCCCACCGACAGCTTCGGCGGCTACGCATCGGCCGAATACGGCAACTACAACACCATCCGCGCGCAGGGCGCGGTTAACATCCCGATCGGCGACGCCCTCGCCCTGCGCGTCGCCGGTTTCCGTCTGACCCAGGACGGTTTCGGCGAAAATCTCTATCTGAACCGGCGGGTCGATGGGCGCGACCTTGGGGCCATCCGCACGACCTTGAGCTTTAAGCCGAGCGACCGGTTCGACGCCTATCTGCTGTATGAGCACTACGGCGAGGACGACAACCGCAACCGGATCGGCAAACAGCTCTGCATCAAGGACCAAGGCCCCTCCAGCGTCGGCGGTGTGCCGATCGCCCCGGCCGGCGGTCCCATCTTCACCAACTACGCCGCCTTTCTGAACCAAGGCTGCGTGCCCGGCTCGCTCTATCAGGACGCCGCCTACGGGACGGTCAACAGCAACGCCACCTTCCTGGCCACCGGCAACCTGTTCGGCCTAAACAACGGCACCGACGTCTTCGCCAACCACCCCTTGCAAAATCACAACCTGCACGACATCGAGTCGGTCGTTCAGCCCAATTACAAGGTCAATCAGGATCTGATCGATCTCCACATGGAGTACCGGCTCACCGACAACCTCACCTTGACCTCGATCACCGGCTACAACCGGGACGTCGCGACCTGGTCCGAGGACTATAACCGACTGGTGCCTCTGACCCCCTTCACCCCGACCGACACCGGCATCCTCCAACTGTTCGGCCTGGGCGGCATTCCGCTTCTCGCCTTCCCCAACGGCGTCGTGAACGACCCGCAGACCGGGCATTCAAACCTGTTCACCACCTTCGACCTCAGCACGGCCGAATCGAAGGAATACACGCAGGAACTGCGCCTTCAATCGTCGTTCGCGGGGCCGCTTAATTTCTCCGCCGGCGCCTTCTACAGCGAGGTGACCAGCAATCCCGGCGCGAATAATTACTATGTCATGAGCAACGCGCTCACAGCCTCGGCGATCATCAACAACATCGTAAACGGGGCTCTTCTCGGCGGCCCGACACATATCGATCCGAACTTTCCGCCGGACGGCTCGGGCCATAACTATTACGACGCCCGCAGCGGCGGTGGCTATCTGAAATCATATGCCGCGTTCGGCGAAGTCTACTACAATATCACGCCGACCCTTAAACTGACCCTCGGCGGTCGCTACACGGTCGATCAACTCCTCAACATCTCCTATCCGATATCGGTCCTGGTCGGTGTGCCCAACGGAACTCCGCTGTTTCCCAACACCACCGGCAATCCGTTCTTCCCGGACGGCGGCGTCGGCGGCTTCCCGACGCAGATCTGCACCACCTCTCTGGCCGAGTGCCTGATCGCCCAGAAAGTCACCTACCGGGAATTCACCGGCCGCGCCAACCTGGATTGGACCCCGACCCTGTCGTTCACCGACAAGTCGCTGTTCTACGCCAGCTATTCGCGCGGTTATAAGGGTGGTGGATTCAATACCCCTTGCCAGGCGGGCCTGGGCACCGTGGGCTCGGTGGGCAACTCCTGCCCCTATCCGCTCGCCTATAACCCTGAATTCATCAACGCCTTCGAGATCGGCACCAAGAATACCCTGGATGGCGGCAAACTCACTCTGAATGGCGACGCGTTCTACTACGACTACAAGGGCTATCAGGTCTCCACGATCGTCGCTAAATCGTCGGTCAACCTTAACATCAACGCCAAGATCTACGGCGCGGAATTCGAGAGCGTCTTCGAACCGATCCGCAACCTGGCTCTCAACGCCAATATCGGCTACCTCCACACCTCGATCGACAACGGTCAAAGCCAGGTCGATCAGATCAACCTGACCCAGGGCAACCCCAACTTCACCCTGATCCATGAAGCCGACGGCACGGCGTGCCTGGCGCCGACCGCCCTGCTGGCCGCCGCCATCGCCGGCGGTGAGCCGGCGCCGTTCCTGGGCGGCTTCGCCGCGCTGGGCATTCCCAACATCTGCGATGCGTCGGGCGCCTTGAAGAACGGCGTTCCGGTGGACCTGGGCGGCAAACAACTGCCCAATACGCCGAAGTTCACCGTTTCGGTGGGCGCCCAGTACGTCTTCGAACTGCCGAACGACTGGCTGGCGACGGTGCGCGGCGACTGGTATTGGCAGGACGACAGCTTCGCCCGCATCTTCAACGCGGTCAACGACCAGCTCAGAGGCTACTCCGTGACCAACGCCACGCTGACTTTCTCCAACGTATCCGATGGTCTCGACGTGCAATTCTTCGTCAAAAACGCCTTCAACGCCCAACCGATCACCGGCACCTATCTCACCAACGACACCTCGGGCCTGTTCCAGAACGTCTTCACCCTCGATCCCCGCACCTACGGCGTCCAGATCACCAAAAAGTTCTAGGCGCGAGGCCGATCCCCCCTCCCATTCATCGGGAGGGAGGGACGGTGAAGGAGCCTGACGCACCCATCCACCTCATCGCAGGCCCCACCGCCAGCGGCAAGTCGGCCCTGGCGCTGAGGCTGGCGCGTGAAATCGGCGGGGAGATCGTCAATGCCGATTCCATGCAGGTCTACCGCGACCTTCCCATCCTGACCGCCCAGCCGACGCCGGCCGAGCGGGCCCTCGCCCCGCATCATCTCTACGGCGTCGCCGACGCGGCCGAGGCGTGGTCGGCGGGACGCTGGCTGGCCGCCGCCCGCGAGACCTTGGCCAACATCGCCCGGCGCGGCCGGCCGGCCGTCGTGGTCGGCGGCACGGGCCTCTATTTCCGCGCCCTGACCGTGGGGTTGGCCGACATGCCGCCCGTGCCGCGCGCCGTGCGCCAGCAGAGCGGCGCGCTGTTCGACGGCCTGGGCGAGGCTCGGTTTCGCCGGCGCCTCGCCGCCGTGGATCCCCAGGCCGAGGCGCGCATCGCGCCTGGCGACCGCCAACGGCTGACCCGCGCCCATGAGGTGTTCGCCGCCAGCGGCGCGCCCTTGAGCGCCTGGCAGGGGGCCACCACGCCGGCTCTCGCGCCTGGCTCATGGCGCGCCCTGGTTCTGGAGCCGCCGCGGGCCGAGCTTTATCGTCGCTGCGACGCGCGCCTGCTGACCATGATCGAGGCCGGCGCCCTCGAGGAGGTCTCGGCGCTGATGGCGCGGCGCCTGGATCCGGGGCTGCCGGCCATGAAGGCCCTGGGCGTGGCGCCCCTGGCCGCCCATCTGGGCAGCGTGCTTTCCGCCGACGAGGCCCTCGCCGCCGCCCAGCGCGACACCCGCCGCTACGCCAAGCGCCAACTCACCTGGTTCCGCAACCAGGCGCCCGATTGGCCCCGGCGCTAGCTTTTCCGTCGCCGGTCCTTCCTCGCGGCTCCGATCGCGCCTATATGGAGTGGGTCCGTCACTTGCGGACTATGGAGATAAACGCGCGCGCAATAAGCGGACTGGACCCGGGTGCGATTCCCGGCGGCTCCACCAATCGCCCTTCCCCCTCGCGTTATCGGCGGGGATTTTCGCGGGGCCGATCAGCATCGACAGACGTCTAAAGGCGTTGCTTTCTCCCGGCGTGGCTCAC
>JBBRQW010000105.1:0-10121 GCA_038225765.1 Caulobacterales bacterium
GCCCTGACCATCGCGCCGGACGACCTCTATGGCGATGTCCGGCGCTCGGCGAGCTTCGACTGGGCGCGCCAGGTGAAGCGGCTGAACGGGCCGGTGGACCGCACCGAATGGGGCATGACGCCGCAGACGGTGAACGCCTATTACTCGCCGACGGAAAACGAGATCGTCTTTCCCGCCGCCATCCTGCAGCCGCCGTTCTTCGATCCCAAAGCCGGCCCGGCAATCAACTTCGGAGCCATCGGGGGCGTGATCGGCCACGAGATGACCCACGGCTTCGACGACCAGGGACGCCAGTTCGATGGAACCGGCAAGCTCACCGATTGGTGGACGGCCGCCGACGCCGCCAAATTCACCGCCCAGACAGAGCGGCTCGGGGCGCAATACTCCGCCTTCGAACCGTTGCCGGGCGCGCATGTAAACGGCGGCCTGACCATGGGCGAGAACATCGCCGACCTGGGCGGCCTGCTGCTGGGCCTTGACGCCTATCACCTCTCGCTCAAAGGCGCGGTCGCGCCGGTGCTGGACGGCGCCGGCGGCGATCAGCGCGTCTTCCTCGGCTGGGCGCAGGTCTGGCGCGGCAAGCTGCGCGACGACGCGGTGCGTCAACGGCTGGTTTCCGATCCCCACTCGCCGCCACGGGTCCGGGTGGATGGCGTGGTGCGCAACATCGACGCCTGGTACGCCGCCTATGGCGTCAAGCCCGGCGACGCCCTCTATATCGCGCCGGATCAGAGGGTCAGGATCTGGTAAGCGGCGCTCGCGTCATCGGGCGCGGGCGATAATCTCGCGTACGGCGGAAACCCACTGGTGGCGCGGCGCGGTAATCTGGCCGGGGCGACCGGCGCGCCAGGCGGCGTTGTCCGCGACCTCGCCGGAAAGGGCTCGGCCCAGGTCGAGATCCTTGATCGTCACCACCCCGGCGGCGATCTCGTCCTCACCCAGGATGACGGCGGCGGGGGCCAGGCGACGGTCGGCGTATTTCATCTGGGCGCGCATCCCCGAACTCCCCAGGTAGACCTCGGCGGCGACGCCCGCCGCGCGCAGTTCGGCGGCGAGGCCGAGGTAGTCGCCCATCCGCGCGCCGTCGAGGGCGAGCACCACCACGGGGCCGCGCGCCGCATCCGACGCGCCACCGCCGGCCTTGATGGCCGCCGCCAGTCTCGACACCCCGAAGGAAAAGCCGGTGGCGGGCATGGCTTGGCCGGTGAACCGCGCCACCAGATCGTCGTAGCGGCCGCCGCCGCCGATCGAGCCGAAGCGGATCGACTCGCCCCGGTCGTCCAATATGTCGAGGGCCAGATCGGCCTCGAACACCGCGCCGGTGTAGTATTCCAGGCCGCGCACCACCGAAGGGGCGAACACCGCGCGGTCCTCGGCCACCCCCAGACGGCCCAGGGCCTCGCCGATGCGGGCCAGTTCCGAAAGACCCTCGTCGCCCTCCGGCGAGCCACCGATCGCCCCCGCCAAAGCGTCGAGGGTTTTCCCCCGACTGGCGCGGCCGGCCTCGACAAAGGCGAGAACCGCCTCGGTCGCGGCGGTTTTGAGCAAAGCGCCCTTGGTGAAGGCGCCGGATTCGTCGCGCCGCCCTTCGCCCAGCAGATCGGCCACGCCGCCGCGCCCCAGGCGGTCGAGCTTGTCCACGGCGCGCAGGACGGCGAGCCTCTGGGGCGGATCGGTGACGCCGGCGGCGGTTAGCAGGCCGTTGAGGAGCTTGCGGTTGTTGATCTTCAGAACGACGGCGCCAGGCGCGAGGCCGGCGGCGGCGTAACCTTCCACCGCCATGGCGATAATCTCCGCGTCGGCCTCCGGGCGGCTCGAACCCACGGTGTCGGCGTCGCACTGCAGAAACTCGCGATAGCGGCCCGGGCCGGGCTTCTCGTCGCGCCACACCGGGCCAAAAGCGTAACGGCGGAAGGGCTTGGGCAGATTCGCCGCGTTTTCGGCGAAGAACCTCGCCAGAGGCGCCGTGAGATCGTAGCGCAGCGCCAGCCACGCTTCGTCGTCGTCCTGGAGGGCGAACACCCCCTCGTTGGGGCGGTCGGCGTCGGGCAGGAATTTGCCGAGCGCATCGGCATATTCGAACGCCCCGGTGTCGAGGGCCTCGAAGCCCCAGGACTCATAGACGGCCGCCACCGCCTCCAGGATCCGCCGCTCAGCGCGGATCTGGCCGGCCCGGCGGTCCTGGAAACCACGCGGCGCGCGGGCGAGGGGGCGGACAGGAGCCTCGTCGGTCATGGAGCCTTCGCGCCGTCCAGCGCCTGGGCGACGAGGGTCGGGGTCAGAAGCTGGGGCAGCACCTTGGGCGCGCCGCCCGCCGCGCCGTAGACCAAATAGAGAGGGACGCCGATCCGGCCCTGATCGGCCAGGGCCTTGGCGATGGTCGGGTCGCGGTTGGTCCAGTCGGCCACCAGATAGGCGGCGCCCGTTCGCCGGAAGGCGGCGGCGACCGGCGGGCTGGAAAAGGCCAGACGTTCGTTGACCTGGCAGGTCACGCACCAGGCGGCGGTGAAGTTGATGAGAACGGGCCTACCCTGGGCGCGCAGGGCGGCGAGGCGCTCGGGGCTGTAGGGCTGGGAGGCCAGGACTCCGGCCGGCGCCGAACCGGCGGCGGCGACCGCCGGCCCATAGCCGCCGACGGCGACGGCGCCGACGCACAGAATCAGGGACAGGCCGGCCAAGGCCAGGGCGACGGGAGCGGCGCGGCCTTGTGTCCGGCGGCGCTGGCCCAGCCCGAACAACCAGGCGGCGAAGGCCAGGGCCAGGGCGGCGGCGAACAGGCGGGCCAGGCCGGCCGGACCGGCCTGCTGGGCCAGGACCCAGGCGAGCCAGGCGGCGGTGGCGTACATCGGGAAGGCCAGGGCCTTGCGGAACACGTCCATCCACGCGCCCGGCCGGGGCAGGCGGCGCATCAGGGCGGGGCTGAAGGCGAGGAGGGTGAACGGGGCGGCGAACCCCAGGCCCAGGGCGGCGAACACCGCCAGGGCCACCGCCGCCGGCTGGGTCAGGGCGTAGCCCAGGGCCGGCCCCATGAAGGGCGCGGTGCAGGGGGCGGCGACCACCACCGCCAGCATCCCGGTGAGGGCCGAGCCCAGCAAGCCGCCACGCGCGGCGAGCCCGCCGCCGAGGCCCTGAGCCGAGCTTCCGATCTCATACAGGCCGGAAAGATTGAGGGCCGCCGCCAGCATCACCAGCCCCAGCGCCGCCACCACCAGCGGCGATTGAAGCTGAAATCCCCAGCCGATGGCCGCGCCGCCCGCCTTGGCGGCGATCAACACGCCGGCCAGGGCGAGGAAGGTCGCCAGCACGCCGACGAGAAAGGCGAGTCCCTGGGCGCGGGAATGAGCCGCCTCCTGGTCGTGTCCGGCCAGGGCGGCGGCCTTCATCGAGAGGATGGGAAAGACGCACGGCATCAGGTTGAGGATCAAGCCGCCCAGCAAGGCCAGGCCCATGGCCGCCATGAGGTCGCCTCCCGGTCCGGCCGACTTGGCGGGCGGCCCCAGGCCGAAACTCCCGGCCGGCGGCGCGCCGGGCGTCGCGGTAATTTCATAGGCGGCGCCGTCCACGGCTAGCACGCCGGCCGCCGAGGCCGCGGCGGGCGTCTTCTTGAAGGCGCTCCCGGCGGTCATGGCCAGGGTGAGGCCGCGCGCGCCGCGTTGGACCGCCTCCGGCCGGCTCTGATCGATGAAGGTGTCGTCGTAGGGATAGAAGTAGGCGTCGGCGCCCGCCGTCCCCGCCAGGGGCGCCCCGGCGACGGCGAGGGTGAGCCTGGAGCCGGCGTTCTGGAAGGTGGCGGTCAGGCCGGCGGGCTTGGGGGCGGCCGCCAGGGCGGCGGCGATCGCTGGGCCCCAGCGGGGGTCGGCGGCGGGAAGGCCGGCGACGACAGGGAGGTTCAGCGTCAGGGTGGCGCTGCCCGGAATGCACACCTCGGCGCACACCAGGTAATCGACCACCGCCTTCAGGCTCGCCGAATCGCCGGGCCGGGCGGTGGCGGGAATCTCGATGGGAACCGACAGCAGGACCTTGCCCTCGTAGCCGTAGTTCATGAGCGGGCCGACCGGCAGGCGCCTCGGGGCCGGCCAGACAATGTCGCCGGCCCGCCATCCAGCCGGCAGGGTCCAGGCGATCTTCGTCGCCTCGCCGGCGTCCCCGGGATTGCGCCAATAGGTGTGCCAGCCTTTTTCCAGGCTCTGAGCCACCGCGACATAGACGGTCGAGCCGGGCGCCGCGCCGTCGCTCTGGGCGACCAGTTCGCTCACCACATGGGGTGTGGTCACGGGCGCCGCCCGCGCGCCGGCGAAAATCAAGAGCGCGAACGCGGCGAACATGGCGACGATCAGGGGCTTCATGGGCGCCACCATAGACGCTTGACGCCGCGCGCGGAACCGTCGCACCCTCGCCGGCCAGGAGCCGTCCCATGCCCGCCGCCTTCGACGATATCGAGATCGGTCAGGTGGTTCATTTCGGGGCGGCGGCGATCGAGGCGGAGGCGCTGGCCGCCTTCATCGCCGCCTTTTCCCCCGGCTGGAGCGCCGATCGTGGGGCGCCGGACGCCATGGTCTTCGCCCTGTGGTCGAAACTGGACGCCGAGGCGGCCGCCGCCTGGCCGCGGATGAAGCGCGTCGGCGTCGATGCCCTGCGCTGGGCCCGCAACCCACCGGCCGGCGATGTGCTGCGCGGCCGGATGACGGTGATGGGCAAGGACCCGGTTGGCGAAGGCAAGGGCATCGTCATCGCCCAGCACGACCTCTTGGACGAAGCGGGCCGGCTGGTGTTCTCGTGCCTGACGCGGAGCGTCTACGCGCGGTGAGGTGGCCCCCTTAGCTAATTCAAATTCGCCGCCCGCGGCGCGGCGGCTTGGCGGGCGATGGCCAGGGCGATCAGGCGGTCCCAGCCGAGGAGGCTCATAAGGTGGGCGTAGATCTGGCCGACGGCGCCGTTGACGAGCAGTTCATGGAGCTTCTCGGCCGGCAACGCCTTGAGCTTGGTCTCGGAGATGGCGAAATATTCGGCGACGGTCTGGGGCGCGCCGGGCGAACCGTCGGAATTGGTCGGGGTGTAGGTCTGGGTGCGGGTCTCGAACAGGTCCAAATCCTTGATCAGGTCGATGAAGGATTCGGTGCGCCGCACCTCGACCTCGAAGTCGTTGCAGAACTTCATGCAGTTCTGGGTGTATTCGGTGGGCTCGCCGGCGGCGTCGAAGAAGGCCAGGTCGGGAAGGTCGCCCAGCATCGGGGCGGCGCGGTCGATGCACACCACCATCTGCTCGCCCTTGGAATCGTTGGCCAGGACGAAGGGATAGCGGCGGATGTAGGCGGGGATGTAGACGCCGGCCTCGAAGCCGCCGGTGGGCTCGATGAACATGTTGGCGTCGGCGTTGACCCCCATCACCGCCAGGGGCTGGCGGCGCTCGCCGGCGAAGATGATCGGGAAGGACAGGGCGGCGACCGGAAACTCCGCCACCGTCAGGGGCGCGACCTGACTGCCGGCGGCGAAGGCGAAGGGCTTGGCGATCCGCCGCAGGCCCAGCCCCGCGTGCATTTCCTTGCTGAGCGGCTCGGGCTTGGAATAGAAAAGTACGGCACCCGTGATGGGGCCCGCGTCGGGCTGATCGGTGGCGGCCATGAAACACTCGAAGGGTGGGGTGGAGGGCGCGCTTTAGCCGATCGCCCGGCGGTGGGCAATGCGGCGCCCGGCCACGGCCTTGCCTTCCCCCGCGTCCGACGACCTAGATGGCGAAGGCCGCCGCCAACGGAGACGCCCATGCCGATCTACTATCCCGACATCCTGAACCAGCCGAGCGCGGCGCGGGCCTTCAGTTACGGCGACAAGGAGGTGATGCTCTATGCCCTGGGCATCGGCCTGGGGGCCGATCCGCTGGACGAGAGGGAGCTGCCCTTTGTTTATGAAAGAGGGCTGAAGGTCGTGCCGACGGCGGCCACGGTGCTGGCCTCCGGCGCGGCGGCGAGGGATGGCGCGAGCGTGGAGGCGCCGCCCGGCCATCGGGTCAGCGACATCAACTATCTGATGGTGGTGCACGGCGAGCAGAAGATCGAGCTCCATCGGCCCCTGCCGGCGGCCGGCGCCTTCACCGCCGCCAGCCGCACCGTCGGCGCCTACGACAAGGGCCGGGAGAAGGGCGCGGTGGTCATCCAGGAAACGGTGTGGACGGACGCGGCCGGCGAGGCCGTCGCCACCCTGACCGGATCGATGTTCGCCCGCGGCGACGGCGGCTTTGGCGGCCCCTCGGAAGGGGCGCCCGCGCCGCACCCGACCCCGACGCGCGCCCCCGACCTCTCCTTGGATTTCGCCACCCGTCGCGATCAGGCCCTGCTTTATCGCCTGAACGGCGACCGCAATCCCTTGCACGCCGACCCGGAATTCGCCCGCCTGGCCGGCTTCGAGCGGCCGATCCTGCATGGCCTGTGTACTTACGGGATCACCTGCCGGGCGATCCTGGCGGGAATCACCGGCTTCGACCCCGAGCCGATCCTGAGCCATCAGGCCCGCTTTTCGGCTCCGGTGTTTCCCGGCGACACCCTGACCGTCGACCTGTGGCGGGACGGCAAGGAAATCGCCTTCGAGGCGCGCGTGACGGCGCGGGGCGTCACGGTGATCAAGAACGGGCTGACCGTGCTGCGGTAGGCGGCCCTCCAAAGGAAACGGCGATGCGGATACTGCTGACCGCCCTGACGCTGGCGGCGGGGATTGGCCCGTTCGACGCGGGCTAAGCCGACGCGGGCAAGCCCGACGAGAAGGACGACAGGCCCGGCCTGCCGCCGTCCCCCGCCCAGGCGAGCGTCAAGCCGACCACGCGCGCCGGCGGCACGGCGCTGAACTCCATCGCCGCCGTCGGCCCGCGCTCACATCGCAAGCCCCGACCCGCCCCGCGATTAGAAGTCGCGCGGAGAGGGCCGGGGAAGCTATCGATATCAGCCCGTTCGCTTCGAAAGGAAATCCGCTAACTGCACTTCTTGAACTTGAAGGAATTGATCTCCGTGCTCCAGTTGAAACTTCCAGTGCTCTTCAAATACTCATTGGTATAGTAGAAAGTGCAGTCGTCGGTGGGATCGATGGCCATCGCGGTGTAGTCGCCCCACCGGCTAAGCCCACCCGTCTGAGCCCCGGATCCGGTCTTGACCACCTTCTCCGATCCCAGCGTGCCCAGGGCGTCGCTCGGAACGCGCCCGGTATAGGCGATGGACGGGAAGGTGGTGGCGGAGGAGACACTGTAGCCGACGGCCATGTCGCCCACCTTGTCCATGGCGACGCTGCCCATCCAACGGAAGGCCGAGTCTGGAGCATAGGTCCCGCTCTGGAAGAGCGTGGGGACGGCTGGGGTGCGAAGTTCATACCAGCGGACGCCCGAGCCGGCGCCGACCGTCACCGAGTGATTGACCACCAGCGCTTCGTGATCGCCGAAATTGCGGTACGCCAGACGGTACATCAGGCGGTCCGCCAGGCTGTCGAGCCTTTGGGTGGTGGTTTTTTGGGGAACGCAGGTCCCGCCGCCGCAAAGCGGACTGAAGTTGGGGACCGGGATGTTGACCGGGGTGGATAGGGTGGTGTTGGCCGGCGTCTTCCAATCGACGTGAAACTGCCACAGGTTGAGGGAGTTCTTGCCGAAATTGACCAGGTAGTTGGGCGAGCCTTTGGGCGGCTTTGTCGCGCCGTCGAGGTCGGCGGGCAGAACGCCGCCGAAAGACCTGGACAGCTGGAAGCATTGCTGCGTCGCCGGTTCGCCCTTTAACATCTTGGAGCTATGCAGGGCGCACAGCTTGGCGCCGGAAAACGACTGGCCGTTGGCGAAGATGTTGTAGGTTATGTAGTAGCCATCGGGCCAGACGCCGATCTTGGGATAGTCGTTGAAATCGGTGCCGTAGGTGAAGGCGTAGCGGTTATAGGCGCCGGTGGCGTCGCTAGTCTGCGAAACGGCGATACATTCGGTAAAGGGCGTCGATTCAACCGACAACTGGCTGATCACCCAGCGATCGGCGATCCGGTCGTATTTCACCACGCCGTCGCCGTCGTTGTTGGTCTCGCAGGGGCCGGTGAAGCCCGACCACACCGTGTTGGTGTCGACTATGGGCATCGACAAGGCGCCGGTGGTCTTGTCGAAGATGGCCAGGGACGAATTCACGATCTGAACGTACTGGGTGGCGCCGACGGCGCCATTGGCGTCCGGCGGCGCAAAGGAATCCGAATAGCCATAGTCGCCCTGTCCGGCGCCGGCGAAGTTCAGGCCATCGACCGTTCCCAGGTTGGGCCCGACGGCCTTCTGAAGGGCGCCGTCTTCCTGCTCGGCGCCGGCAGACTGAACTGTCGGAATCCGGCGCAGCGGAACGATGCGCGGCGCGGCGCGGCGGTGTGGCGGCGCGGTCCGGATCATATGGCTCAGCGGCGCCGAAACGTCGTGATGGATATCCTGGCTAACCTCGACCGCCGAAAGAGGCGCCGCGAAAAGCGGCGCTGTCGGCGACAAGACCAGGGCCAAGGCCGTCGTGGCGCAGATCGCGCCGAGCGGAGTGGGGGCAATCATTCGCATGTTTGGGGTTCCAAGGGGGCAAGAAGGCGTAAATTGCTACAGCAAGGCTTGGGGCAAATCCAGCGCGACTTGATCGATCAGCCGTTTCGGTCGGGCGTTGGGTGATTGGCGGGGTCATCGACGCCGTGGGCCAGGTGCTTGAGGAACGGGGCCAGGATGAGGAACAGGGCGCCGAAGCCCACGCCCACCCAGCCGATGGTCTGGAACACGTTGAGGGATGTGTGCAGGGCGGCGCGCGGGTCGAGCACCTGGCCGCCGGCCGTCGCCGTCCCGGCCGACTGGGCGATCTGGGCGGCGATGAACTCGGCCGCCGAGGTGGCCATGAACCACACCGCCATCAGGGTCGAGACCAGGACCACCGGCGAGAGCTTGGTGATTTCCGACAGGCCCACCGGGCTGAGGCAAAGCTCGCCGGTGGTGTGGAGCAGATAGGCGAAGGCCAGCACCAGCAGCGGCAGGCGGAACGCGCCGTCGGCGAAACCCTGGCTCCAGACGATGACCAGAAACCCCAGGCCGACCTGGGCCAGGCCCAGGCCGAACTTGATCATCGGGTTGGGGTCGCGGCCGGCGCGGCC
The DNA here is from genome assembly GCA_038225765.1 of Caulobacterales bacterium. Taxonomy (GTDB): domain Bacteria; phylum Pseudomonadota; class Alphaproteobacteria; order Caulobacterales; family Caulobacteraceae; genus Acaudatibacter. Next base: position 9,118 of record JBBRQW010000105.1, read on the forward strand.
GAGCCGGCCCCACAGGGCGGCGAAGAGCGGGGCCAGGATGAGAATGAAACCGGCGTTGAATGCCTGGGTCTGGGCCGAATTGAAACCCATGTCGATCCACCAGGCGCCGGGCGCGGCCGACGCCAGCATGGCGCGGGTCCCCAGGAACACCGGCTGGCCGAGCAGGTCGAAGGCGATCGGCGAGGAGATCAGCGCCAGATTGGTGTTGCGGTCGGCGAACAGGTTGAGCGAGGTGGCCGCCTGTTCGAACAGGGTGAAGAAGACGATCGACCCGGCGATCAGCACGAAGGCCAGGATGATCCGGTCGCGCTCGACCTTGTTGCACTTGGTGGCCATGAAGTGGCCGACGTAGGCCAGGGCGGCGAGCCAACCGACGCCCAGGGCGCCCCCGACGATCCGGTTATGCTGGACCAGCAGCCAGATCGCCCCGATGCCGACGATCCCGCCCAGATAGATCAGCCATTCCAGGTTGATCGGCCCGAAGACGGGTTTGGCGAGCCTGGCCGGGTCGGGTGGCTCGCCGTGGCCCTTGAGCAGGGGCTTGCCGACCACGAAGGTGATATAACCGGCCAGCATGCCCACGCCCGCCAGGCCGAAGCCGTATTTCCAGCCGTAGGTCTGGCCCAGATAACCGCACAGCACCGCCGCCCAGAAGGCCCCCAGGTTGATGCCGTAGTAGTAGAGGGTGAATCCGGGATCGCGCCTGGGGTCGCCCCGCGGGTAAAGCTTGCCGACGATGGACGAGATGTTGGCCTTCAAAAAACCCACCCCCATGACGATCAGGGCCAGGGCTAGGTAGAGGACGCCCACGAAGACCGGGCTGCGGCCCTCTTCGGAAAGGGTGTAGGCCCCTTTGGGCAGGACGCTGGGCAAGGCGGCGTTCGGCCCCAGGCCCTTGATCTGGAGATCGCCGGCGGCGTTGTTGGCGAAGTCGTAGCCGCGCCCCCCGACCTCAAGCTTCACCGCCCGCTCGGAGCCGCGGCCGGTGACCTGGAAGGCGTAAC
>JBBRQW010000106.1:0-9731 GCA_038225765.1 Caulobacterales bacterium
CTTCGACGACAGTTTCGCCGACATGGCCGCCCGCGACGACCTGCCGGCCTTCGACTACATCGTCCTGCACGGGGTGTGGAGCTGGGTCAGCGACGACAATCGCCGCGCCATCGTCGAGATCGTCCGCCGCCGGCTGAAGGTCGGCGGCGCGGTCTACATGAGCTACAACACCCTGCCGGGCTGGTCGATGGCCATGCCGCTGCGCCACATGATGACCCTGCACGCCGAGACGGTGGGCAGCGACGCCCAAGGGGTGGTCGGGCGCATCGACGCCTCCATCGCCTTCGGCAGCAAGCTGGCCGAGGTCGGCGCGCGCTATTTCGCCGCCAACCCCATGGCCAAGGGGCGCCTCGACGCCATCGCCGGCCAGAACCGCAACTATGTGGCGCACGAATACTTCAACCGCGACTGGGCGCCGATGTATTTCTCCGACGTCCACACCTGGTTGTCGGACGGCAAGCTATCCTACGCCTGCGCCGCCGCCCTGCTCGACCAGATGGACGGATTCAACCTGACGACCGCCCAGCAGGAGGCGCTGGGCGCCATCCCCTACAGCGTGCTGCGCGAAACCGTGCGCGACTACCTGCTCAACCAGCAGTTCCGGCGCGACATCTACAGCCGCGGGGCCCGCCGCCTGTCGCCGCTGGAGCGGCTGGAGCGGCTGGGCGAGGTGAGGGTGACCCTGACCACGCCGCCGGCCGACATCGCCCACGAAGTGGAGGCGGGGCTGGGCAAGGTCGGCCTCAAGCCGGAGATCTACCAGCCGGTGATCGACGCCCTGGCCGACGACGACGCGGCGCCCAAGCGGATCGGCGACCTGGCCAAGAGGCCGGCTCTGGCCGCCCTGCCCGGCGGGGCCCTGATCGAGGCCCTGGCGGTGCTGATCGGCTCGGGCCGCGCCCATCCGGCCCAGAACGACGCCGACCAAACGTTGTCCGCTCCCCGCTGTCAGCGGTTGAACGCCTATCTGATCGATCGGGCCCGGATCAGCGGCGACGTGAGCTGCCTGGCCTCGCCGGTGATCGGGGCGGGGGTGCCGGCCGGCCGCTTCGAGCAGATGTTTCTGGGCGCCCGCGCCCGCGGGCTGAAGACGCCGGCGGACTGGGCCAAGGACGCCTGGAACACCCTCGCCACCCAGAACCAGGCGATCATCAAGGAGGGCAAGGTCCTGCAGGGTGCCGACGCCAATCTGGACGAGCTGAACACCCAGGCCAAGGATCTGGCCGACAAGCGCCTGGCCATGCTGCGGCGGCTGCAGGTCGCCGGCTGACGCCAACGCGAACGGAGCGCCGCAATCTCCTTGTTCGCACCCGCGAAGCATGACACCAGCGGGGCGAGCGCCGGGCGCGTTCGAGGGGGGCATTTAAATGACGACCAAGGTTCTGACCGGAACCTACGTTTCCGGCTATCTCCTGCAATCGCCGATCACCACCCTGCGCATCACCGCCAGCGGTTTCGTCGAGGGGAGCGGCGTCAAGACGGCCGCCGACGCGCCCACCGCCTATTCGATCTTCAACGCGGGCGCGATCGTGAGCGATATCGGCGGGCCGGGAATCTACCTCTCCGGCGGGGGCAAGGTGACCAATGGGCGCCGGCCGGGCGCCGGGGTCGCGCCGGGGGGATATATCTCGGGGAGCGACGGCGTGCTGATCGAGAACGCGCCGGGGACGGTGACAAACTTCGGGCGGATCGCCGGATCGGCGTCGTACACCTATGGCGCGGGGGTCTATCTCGCCGCGGGCGGCAAGATCACCAACGGCGCCGACCAAGACACCACCGCGACCATCGCCGGATGGCACGGCGTCGAGGTGATGGGCGGCGCCGGCACGCTTCGCAACCTGGGAACCGTCCAGGGGCTTTCCAAATCGGCGGTCTACTTCGGAGACGGGGGCAGGGTCGTCAACGGAAGCGCGACCGACACCGGGGCGCTGATCAGCGGCGGCTCGCACGGCGTCTCGCTCGGCGGCGCGATCGGAACCGTCGATAACTTCGGGACTATAACCGGCCCTTCCGAGGGGGTTATCCTCATCGCCGGCGGCGAGGTCAGGAACGGATCGGCCAGCGATACCCAGGCGCAAATCGGCGGCGGCCTCGTCGGCGTTTATGCGCGCTACGGCGTCGTCAGGAATTTTGCCACGATCACCGCCGATCCCCAGAACGGTGTCGCCGGCGTCATCTCCTATGACGGGCGGGTGGTGAACGGAAGCGCCGCCGACACCGCGGCCCTGATCGATGGCGCCAACGGGGTGAATATATACGGCGCTTTCGGAACCCTGAAAAACTTCGGAACCGTCGCCGGCTATTCCACCGGCGTGTATCTACTCGCCGCCGGCAGCGTGATCAACGGCAGCGCATCCGATACCCAGGCCACGATCGAGAGCGCCAGCGGCGTCGCCATAAGAAACGAGTCCTATGCGGCGACGGTGGCGAACTTCGGCGTCATCGTCAGCGCGGCCACCTACGCGGGCTCGGCGGCGATCGAGGGCGGCGCGTTCGCCATAACCAATGGCGGCGCGCGCGACACCAGCGCCCTGATCGAGGGCTATGCGGGCATACGCTTGGCGAGCCCCGCCGCCGCGGTAACCAATTTCGGCACGATCATGGCGACGGGCTCGGGAAATTACTCCTCGGCCAACGTCGGAATTTATCTCAGCGATGGAGGGACGGTCACCAACGGTGACCCGAACGACCCCCGCGCCCTGATAGCAGGCTACAATGGCGTTCTAATCAGCCGCGGCGCCGGGACGGTGACCAATTTCGGCACGATCGAGGGAAACCTCGCCGGGGCGGGAGGCGCGCCTTCGGTCTATTTCCGCTCAACCTCTTCGAACTCCGACAGCCTGATCGCCGAGGCGGGATCGGTGTTCATCGGGGTCGCCGACGTCGGCCAGGGGAGCGTGGATGTGGTTTCGGTCGCGGCGAGGTTCGCCGGCGGCCTGGTGACCAGCGGCGCGGTCGGCGGCGCGGGGACTCTGTCGTTGAGCGGCGGATTCAGTCGGATCGAGACCGGCGCCGTCTTGAGCGTGGCCGGCGTCGCGGTCCTCGGCCGGGCCACCGTCGTCGAGGCGGACGAGAGCCTGAACTATGACGGAACCTGGCGCCAGACGGCTGGGACCCTGTCGGTCGCCGTCGGCCAAACGACGACCTTCACCGGCGAGGGCTGCCTCTTCGCCGGGACCATCGCGGGGGCCGGCGGCGTGGCCTTCTTCGGCGGAAGCGACACCTTCAGCGGGACCACCCTGGCGGCGGCGGAAATGTCGATCAGCGGGGCGAACGTCACCCTGACCGGGCGGATCGCCAACGGCGGGACGGTGGAGGCGGCCACCCGCTCCCTGACGATCGGCGCGGGCGGGGCGAGGCTGGTCGGCGGCGTCTGGGCCCTGAGCGACGGGTTCGCCAACCGAGTCGTGGGCCTGTCGGCCGGCGACACCCTGACCAACATCAGCGCCACCCTCTCCGGGGCCGGAATGCTGGGGGCCGGCCAGATGCGCCTGATCAATCGCGCCGCGGGAGTCATCGACGGCGATGGGAGGAACGCCCTCGTCATCGATACCGGAGCGAACCGAATCGGCAACTTCGGCCTCATCGAGGCGGTCGGGGCGGGCGGGGTGACGATCCAGAGCGCGGTCCGCAATGGCGGCCGGCTGGAGGCGGCGGGCGGGACCTTGACGGCGAACGGGGCGGTGAGCGGGCCCGGGACCGGGGTGATCGCCGGCGGGGCGCTGATCTTCAACGCCGCGTTCAATGAGGACGTGAGCTTCATCGCCTCGTCGGGGATGCTCCAACTGGCCCGATCCCAGAGCTATCGCGCCACGATCACCGGATTCTCCCGAACTGGCGGGACGTCGTTGGACCTTCGGGATATCGCCTTCCTGGGTTCCACCGAGGCGACCTTCAGAGGCACGACAACATCCGGGGTGTTGACCGTCACCGACGGGACCCACACCGCCCGCATCAAGCTGGCCGGCGACTACACCGACTCGACCTTCGTCACGGCCAGCGACGGGCAGGGCGGGGTGAGAATCGTCGATTTCGCCGCGACGCCCGATTTGGCGCGGTCGGCGGTGAGTTCGGCGCCCTCGCCGCACTCGTTTGTCGCCGCGATGGCCAGCCTGGCGGGTTCGGGCGGCCAGGCAATCCAGGCGCGCGAACCCTGGTCGGCCCACCCGCCGTTGCTGGTCAATCCACGAGGCGTGGCGGCGTAGGGAGACATCGAGGCGGCCTCGGCACCGCGCGGATAAACGACTGAATCATGGGAGACGCCCGTCGCCTTACGGCTGTGTCCAATCGACGACGGCAAGCTCCGGAACCCGCTTGAACGCCGCGTCGCTGGTGACGAGCCGCGCGCCGGTCGCCAGGGCGTGGGCGGCGATGAGGGTGTCGAGGTTGCCGAGCGGCTTTCCGCCTTGCTCCAGGCGAGCGCGCAGCGCGCCGTAGCGCTCCGCCGCCGCGCTGTCCCAGGCGAGGATATCGACCCTCAGCAGAAACTCGGCGACGGCGCGGCGCAGGTTCGCGGCGTCCGGGCGCTTGGCTAGGCCAAAGCGCAATTCTCCCTCGGTGATCGTCGAAATGCAGACCTCGGCCATGGGCGTGGCGATCAGCCGCTCGCGCACCCGGGCGGGGCGGCCCTTGATGATGTGGCTCACCGTATTGGTGTCCAACATGCAGCGGGAAGGCGCGGGCATCGCCTTTTTTTTAGAAAAGATCGCGTTCCTGGGGCGGCGCGTCCTGGCGGTCATCGAGGAAATCGGCGGGAATCTCCATGACCTCCATCATCGTGAAGAAATCGTCCCATCCGCCCGGCTTGCGCGACAGGATGACATCGCCCGAGGCGAGATCCTTGCGGATGAACACCTCCGCGCCGTCGAAACGGAAGTCGCGCGGCAATCGTACTGCCTGGCTTCGCCCGTTGGTGAACAGCTTGGCGACCTTGGACATGGCGGTGATCTCCCGGTGGCTTCAGGCAAATATGCGCCTCGATTGGCATATATCAAGGACTATCACGCCGCCCCGGCCAAATTCACCTTGGGCCGAGTTTGAAAATGACGCCGCCGAACGGAGGAAGGCGCGCGGCGCCGTGGGCGATCTCGTCGTCGAAGCCGAATTGCGCCTCCACCGAGGCATCGGCTGGGCCATGAAAATCCGCCGGCCGCCCCGCGAGTTCGAAGACGCACAACAATATTTCCTCGGGGGTCGATCGCTCGAAGGCGAGGACGCCGGGCGGGGCGGGGAGAACGGTGGCGTCGCCGAGGCGCAGCGCCGGCGAAGATTGGCGCAGGGCGATCAGCCGGCGGGTGAAATGCAGCATCGAGGCGCCGTCCGCCTCCTGGACGTCCACAGCGAGGGGCCGATGGGCCGGATCGATGGGCAGCCAGGTGTCGGCGGCGGTCGAGAAACCGGCGGCGGGGCCCTGCGCCGTCCACGGCATGGGAGTGCGCGCGCCGTCGCGCCCCGCGCCGCCGGGCCAGGCGGCGATGTCGAACGGATCGCGCAGGCGCTCGAAGGGCACCCGCGCCTGGGGCAGGCCCAGTTCGTCGCCCTGATAGAGGAAGATCGTGCCGCGCAGGCACATCAGGGCGGCGAGGATGGCCCTCACCTGCGCCGGATCGCCCGACCGGGCCAGGCGGGTGGCGAAGCGCGGCGCGTCGTGATTGTCCAAGGACCAGGACGGCCAGCCGTCGGCGGCGGTCCACGCCTCCAGCGCGCCGGCGAACAGCTCGGGCGTCGCCGCGTTCGCCGTCAGCAGGTAGAAGCCGTAGGCGGTGTGCAGGCGATCGGCGCCTGCCACATATTCCTTCTGGCGCGGCAGGGGCGGATCATCGACCACCTCGCCCACGCTCATGGCGCCATACGAGTCCAGCAGGCCTCGCAGGCGGCCGAGGAAGGCCAGCGGCTCGGGCCGGGAGCGGTCGTGCACGTGACGCTGGAAGAGCGTCGGCATGGCCGGCGGCCGCTCGCGCGGCTGCGCCGGATTGTCGGTCAAGGCCCGGTCGTGAAAGATGAAATTGATCACGTCGAGGCGGAAGCCGTCGACGCCGCGATCGAGCCAGAACCGGGCCACGTCCAGGATGGCGTCCTGGACTTCCGGATTCCAGTAGTTGAGGTCGGGCTGTTCGATCAGGAAATTGTGCAGATAGTATTGCCGCCGCCGGGCGTTCCAGGCCCACGACGGGCCACCGAACACCGCCTGCCAGTTGTTGGGCGGCGCGCCGTCCGCCCTGGCGTCGGCCCACACGTACCAGTCGGCCCTAGGACCCTCGCGGGAGGCGGCGCTCTCGGCGAACCACGGATGCCGGTCGGAGGTGTGCGACCACACCTGGTCGATGACGACCTTGAGGCCCAGTTCATGAGCCCGGGCGACGACGGCGTCGAAGTCGGCCAGGGTCCCGAACAGGGGATCGACGGCGCGGTAATCGCTCACGTCATAGCCGAAGTCCTTCATCGGCGAGGCGAAGAAGGGCGAGAGCCAGATCCCATCGACGCCGAGACCCGCCACATACTCTAGCTTGCCCAGGATCCCCTTCAGGTCGCCCACCCCGTCGCCGTCGGAATCGGCGAAGCTGCGCGGATAGATCTGATAGATCACCGCCCCGCGCCACCAGTCGGCGGCGGCGCTCATTTGGCCAGGCACGATGCTCCCCTCCCCCCTGCGGGGAGGGGTCGGGGGTGGGGGTGCGCCAACGAACCAGCGCCGGCGAACCACCCCCCATCCGACGCCAAATCTTGACGTTCGGCCCGGCTCCTTTCGGAGCCGGGGGCGCCACCTTCCCCCGCAAGGGGGGAAGGAAGATATTCACGCTCTAATTTTGTCATGACTATATCCACCTTCCCTGCCGCTACCGAGGAACCCCATGATCACCCTCTACGAGCACGTCCTTTCGCCCTATGCCCAGAAGGTCAAGATCGCCCTGCGGGAAAAGGGCGTGGACTTTCGGCGGGCCGAGCCGCCGAGGATGGGCGGCGGGGGAGCGGCCGGCGACTTCGCGGCGGCCAATCCGCGCGCCGAGGTCCCCGTGCTGATCGACGGCGAGACGGCGGTTTTCGATTCCACCGTCATCCTGGAATATATCGAGGATCGCTGGCCCACCCCGGCCCTGCTCCCCGCCGGCGCGGCCGAGCGGGCGCGGGCGCGGACGATCGAGGAGGTGATGGACACCCACTTCGAGGCGGTCAACTGGGGACTGGGCGAGATTGACTGGTTCAAGCGCGCCGACGGGGAGCTGGCGGCGACCCTGAAAGCCAACGCGGCGCGGCAGACGCAGGGCTTCTTCGCCTGGCTGGAGCGCCAGTTGGGCGCGGCGCCGTGGTTCAACGGCGAGGCCTTCGGCTGGGGCGACCTGGCCGTGGCCCCGCTGGTGGGAACCTCGATCGCCATGGGCAACCGGCCGCCGGCCGGCGGGGCGCTGGCGGCGTGGCTGGAGCGCGCCCTCGCCCGTTCCTCGGTGGCGCGAACTCTCGCCGAAGCCCGCGCCTTCGATATCGGGGCGTCCAACGTCGCCGACCTGGTCGCCAAGGGCCACTTCAAACGCGAATACCGCGACCACCGCCTGGAATGGATGATCAAGTCCGGCGGGCTGGAGGTGGTGGTCAAGGGGCTGGAAGCGGGCAATATCCGCTTCACGCCGGAGTTCGGGTAGGGAACTAGCGCTGGTAGCCGCCGCCCAGGCCTAATCTTCCTTGATTCCCACCATCACGGCGTTGGGGGTTCCGCAGGCGACGTCGCGGCCGTCCTGGCTGTTGCGGCAGATCATGGTGGCGTGGCGGGCCGGCGGCGGGGCCGGCGCGGCGGCGACGGGAGACGGGGCCGGGGGCGCCGGGGCCTTGGCCGCCGGGGCCGGGGCGCAGGCGGCGAGCGAAACGAGCGTCATGGCCAAGGCGGCGGCGGATCGGCTCATGGCGTGGCCTCGCTCATCGTGAGGCGTGGACGCTAGCAGCCGCCGGGAGGTTGGCGCAAGGCGCGCGCCGCCGGCCTTTTCGCCGCCTATGGGCGCCAGCCGTCGGGACGGGGACGATGGGCCCACCGGCGCCACCGCGCCGGGCGCCAAGCGGCCCGTGGGGCGTAGGCATAGCCCGGAGCATAGGCGTAGCCGGGCGCATAGCCGTAACCGCCGCCGCCGTAAGCGGGGCCGCCGTAGGCATAGCCGCAATCGCCGCCCGAACTGGAGCCGACCGCCGCGCCGAGGGTCGCGCCGATCGAGCCGCCGAACAGGGCCCAGGCGCCTCTGGCCGCCCAGCCGGCGACGCTGAGGCCCAGAGCCGCCCCGGCCACGCCGCCGACAATGGCCCCGGCGACGGTGTTGGCGCCGCGATTGCCCGAACAGTTCCGCCCCCCGTAGGGATGGTCGTAACGCGCCCGATAGTCGGCCAGGGATTGTTGATAATCGGCCACGGACTGCTGGTAGGCCTGGGAATTGTAGTCCGGGCCGCCGCCATATTGGGGGGCGTACTGGCCTTGCGGCGGCGGCGGGGCGTATTGCCTGGGGGGCGGCGGCCCGTTCTGGGCATAGCCGCCCTGATCGTAGCCGTTGGCGCCATAGCCGTCGTTCTGGCCATAGCCGCCTTGATCGTAGCCGCCCTGACCGTAGCCGCCTTGGCCGTAGCCGTTCTGGCCATAGCCGTCGGGGGCGCCCTGGGCGTAGGACGCCGCGGGCAGGGCGACCATGGCCGCGCTCGAAAGGGCGCCCAGGAGCGCGGCCGCGTTGGCCAATCGCCAGTCGTTCATTTTGCTTATCTCTTTCACTTGAGGCCGCCGCGATGGTCGCCCCCGGCCGGCACAGTCGCTTACCGCTAGGCGCGCCAGCCTGAACCGGGGGTGAACGGGAAGGCGTTGGCGGTTCCCGCTAGGCGGCGCGGACCTGCTGGACCGTTGTGGTTCAAGTCGGCGAAATCGCCGAACGCGAAGGGCGTCCCGACGGCGATCCGCCCTGCCCGCGAGGCCTGGCGCGCGCCGCCGGCCCGCCCCTCACCCCATCCCCAACGACTCCGCCGCCGCCTTGTGGACCACCTTGCCGGCCCTGACGTTGAGGCCCTGGGCGAAGCCGGGGTCGTCGGCCAGGGCCTGGTCCACGCCCTTGCCGGCCAGGGCGAGGATGTAGGGGGCGGTGGCGGCGCTCAAGGCATAGGTGGAGGTGAGGGGGGCGGCGCCGGGCATGTTGGCGACGCAGTAGTGGATCACCTCGTCGACCACGAAGGTGGGGTCGGCGTGGGTGGTGGGGTGGCTGGTCTCGAAACAGCCGCCCTGGTCGATGGCCACGTCGACCAGCACCGAGCCGGGGCGCATCCGGGAAAGGTCGGCGCGGGTGACCAGCTTGGGGGCGGCGGCGCCGGGGATCAGCACGCAGCCGATCACCAGGTCGGCGGTCGGCAGGGCCTCGGCCACCAGGTCGTGGGTGGAGTAGCAGGTCTTGACCGCGCCGCCGAACTGGTCGTCCAGTTCCTCCAGGCGGGCGGCGGAGATGTCGAACAAGGTGACGTCGGCGCGGTGGCCGACGGCCATCTGGGCGGCGTGCTTGCCGCTCACCCCGCCGCCCAGGATCAGCACCCGCGCCGGCAGGACGCCCGGCGCGCCGCCCAGCAGCAGGCCCCGCCCGCCGTGGGGTTTGAGCAGATGAGAGGCGCCGACGGCCACCGCGATCCGCCCGGCCTCCTGGCTCATGGGGGCGAGGAGCGGCAGGCGCCCGGCGCGGTCGGTGACCGTGTCTTAGGCGATGGCGGTGCACCCCGAGGCCATC
>JBBRQW010000107.1:0-9701 GCA_038225765.1 Caulobacterales bacterium
AGGGCCTTTCGTCTAGAGGGCTTCGGCGCCGGAGATGATCTCGATCAGCTCCTTGGTGATCTGCGCCTGGCGGGTGCGGTTCTTGATCAGGGTGAGGGCGGCGATCATGTCGCCGGCGTTGCGGGTGGCGGCGTCCATGGCGGCCATCTGGGCGGCGAAGAAGCCGACCTGGTTTTCCATCATCGCCGAGAGGATCTGAGTGGCGATGTTGCGCGGCAGAAGCGTGGCCAGGATGGTCGCCTCGTCCGGCTCGTATTCGTAGGCCGCGCCTTTCAGATCGATGGCCCGCTCGCCCGAGCCGCCGGCGATCTGGGCCGGAATCAATTGCTTTGAAGTGGGAACCTGGCTGACCACCGAGGCGAACCGATTGAAGAACAGGGTGACCACATCGATCTCGCCGGCCTCGAAGCGCTGGATGACGGCGTCGGTGATTTCCCTGGCGCGATCCATGGCCGGCACGTTGCCGGCCTCGAAAAAGGCGACCTGGCGTTCGCCGTGGAGCCGCTTGAGCTGGTCGCGCGCCTTGCGCCCGACGGTGATCATCGAGACCTCGCGGCCTTCGGCCATGCGGGCCGCCATATAGTCGCGCGCGGCGCGGACGATGGAAGAGTTGAACCCTCCCGCCAGGCCGCGGTCGGCGGTGGCCACGACCACCAGTTCGCGGCGCTCCGCCCCGGTTCCGATGAGCAACTTCGGGGCGCCGGGGCCGGACACTCCGGCGGCCAGATTGGCGATCACCGCCGTCATCCGCTCGGCGTAGGGCCGCGCGCTCTCGGCCGCCTCGCGGGCGCGGCGTAGCTTGGCCGCCGCCACCATCTGCATGGCCTTGGTGATCTTCTGCGTCGCGGTGACGCTGGCGATCCGATTTCGCAGTTCCTTGAGGCTGGCCATGCCGGCTGAGAGTCTCTCGACGCCTAGGCGAAGGTGGCCGAAAAGGCGTCGAGGACCGCCTTGAGTTGACCCTCGATCTCGGGGGTGAGCGCCTTCTGGGTGCGGATGGCCTCCAAGAGGTCGGTGTGCTGGCCGTGCAGGCGGGCCAGCAGTTCGCTCTCGAAACGCTCGACCTGCGAAACCGGAAGACCGTCCAGAGAGCCGCGGGTGCCGGCGTAGAGGGAGCAGACCTGCTCCTCCACCGACTGGGGCGAATATTGCGCCTGTTTCAGAAGTTCGGTCAACCGCTCGCCGCGGGCCAGCATCCGCTGGGTGGAGATGTCCAGGTCGGAGCCGAACTTGGCGAAGGCGGCCATTTCGCGGAACTGGGCGAGCTCGCCTTTCAGCGGCCCGGCGGCCTGCTTCATCGCCTTGATCTGGGCGTTGCCGCCCACGCGGCTGACCGAGATGCCGATGTTCATGGCCGGCCGGATGCCCTGGAAGAACAGGTCGGTCTCCAGGAAGATCTGGCCGTCGGTGATCGAGATCACATTGGTCGGGATGTAGGCCGAGACGTCGTTGGCCTGGGTCTCGATGATCGGCAGGGCGGTGAGCGAGCCGCCGCCGTGCGCCTCGTTGAGTTTGGCGGCGCGCTCCAGTAGGCGCGAATGGAGATAGAAGACATCGCCGGGATAGGCTTCGCGGCCGGGCGGGCGGCGCAGCAGCAGACTCATCTGGCGATAGGCCACGGCCTGTTTGGAGAGATCGTCGTAGACGATCAGGGCGTGCATGCCGTTGTCGCGGAACCACTCGCCCATGGCGCAGCCCGAGAAGGGGGCGAGGAACTGCAGTGGGGCCGGCTCGGAGGCGGTGGCGGCGACCACGATGGTGTAGTCCAGGGCTCCGCGCTCCTCGAGGGTCTTGACGATCTGCGCCACCGTCGAGCGCTTCTGGCCGATGGCCACATAGACGCAGTAGAGCTTGGCCTTTTCGTCGCCCGAGGCGTTGATCTCTTTCTGGTTCAGGATGGTGTCGATGGCGATGGCGGTCTTGCCGGTCTGGCGGTCGCCGATGATAAGCTCCCGCTGGCCCCGGCCGATGGCGGTGAGCGCATCGACGCATTTGAGGCCGGTATACATCGGCTCGTGCACCGACTGGCGCGGGATGATGCCGGGGGCCTTGACATCCACGCGGCGTTTTTCGGCTACATCGGTCAGGGGGCCCTTGCCGTCGATGGGCTCGCCTAGCGGATTGAGCACCCGCCCCAGAAGGCCCTTGCCCACCGGCACATCGACGATTTCGCCCAGGCGCCGCACCTCGTCGCCCTCGGCGATCTGGGCGTCGGCCCCGAAGATGACGATGCCGACGTTGTCGCGCTCCAGGTTGAGGGCCATGCCCTTGACCCCCGCCGATGGGAATTCGACCATTTCGCCGGCCTGGACCTGGTCGAGGCCGAACACCCGAGCGATGCCGTCGCCGACGCTGAGCACCTGGCCGACGTCGGAGACATCGGCTTCGACGCCGAAGTTGGCGATCTGGGATTTGAGGATGTCCGAAATTTCGGCGGCGCGGATGTCCATGGAAGTGTCTTAGGCTCTCTTGAGGGCGAACTTGAGGGAGTCGAGCTTGGATTTGAGGGAAGCGTCGTAAAGGCGCGAACCGACCCGCACCTTGACCCCGCCCAGGATGGCCGGATCGACGTGGGTCTCGATTTGCGGATCCTTGCCGAGGGCGGTTCTCAGGGCGGCGGCGAGGCCGGCGGTCTGGGCTTTGCTCATGGCGACGGCGGTCACCACATGGGCCGAAACGACCCCGCGCCGCGCCTCGGCCAGGAGGGCGAAGGCTTCGATGATGGGCGAGAGGGCCGACACCCGGCGGTTGGCGGCCAGCAGGCCCAGAAAATTGCGGGTGGTCCGGCAAAAGGCCGCCCGCGCGGCGATGGCGGCCAGGCCCCCCGCCTTGTCCTCGGACGACAGGGCCGGCGAGGCCAGCAGCAGGCGCAGATCGGCGCTGGCGGCGATCATCGATTTGAGGCTCTTCAGGTCGGCCTCGACGGCGTCCAGGGCGTCGGTCTCGACGGCGAGATCGAACAGCGCCCGCGCGTAACGCGCGCCGACATCGCCTGCTCTGGAATCGTCAGCCAAGTGAAAACCGCCCGGGTGTCGTTGTGGCGCCGGTCCCGGACTTCAAGTCCAAATCCGGCCTAAAGGGTTGATGCGCCGAAGAAAGCCGGCGGGCGCGCAGGGACGCGAACGCCCCCTCGCGGCGAGCCGGGCGCCTGATACCATGGCCCTCGCGGCACCGCAACCAAGTGGGGAAGAGGGGACTGCCTCAGTTTCCAATCTTCTTTTTGTAAGGGCCGCGCGGGCCACGAACCGGAGGCGGGTTCGCCGCGTCGATCCGAGCGATCACGTCATCGAAGCTCAGAAAGGTTGAGGCGATCCCGGCTTGCATGGCGGGCGTCATTTTCAGCTTCGAGTGCGTCCGGATGAAATTGTAATAGAGGGTGTAGAGCGCCACCATGTGGGCATGGTTCGCGACCTTCTTTGAATGGCCGTTCGTCAGGCGTGTGAACCGGCGCATGTGCATCCGCATCGTCTTGTTGTGGGCTTCGACGAACGACGTGCTGACGTGCTTTTCGTCGGGGTTGCCTTCGACCTTCACCTTTTTGATCCCGGTGCATTCGGCGGGGCTGTAGCGGCCCGGACCGGCCACCGTGGCGCCGTAGAGCTTGATCACCTGGGCATAGTCAACGTCGCCGCCGAATGCGCCTTCCACGGCCTCCAGATAGGCACGGTGGCCGTCCGTGCTGATCTGGACGCGATTGGCCAGGCGGGCGCGGAGATCGTCCATAAGCTCGATTGCCGCTTGGCCCGAACGGTCGCCCACAAGGTAGGAAACGATCAGCTTGGAGTCGGCGTCGATCCCGGTCCACGTCCAGATGTCGCCAGCGTCAGCCGGCGCGGCCTTGGCCGTGGCGACCGTCCGTTGCTTGCAATAATTGAAAGCCCAGATTTCGTCGCACTGGATACGCTTCGCGTCCACGTCGCGGACCATTTCATCGTGCATCTGAGCGCAGACCGTCCCGGCGTCAGTTAGCGCCTTGGCGACGGTGTTGAAGCTCACGTCTTCCGTGCGGGCTATGGCGCGCATCGACATGCCCTCGCAAAGCAGGGTGAGGATTTTGGCGCGCTTCGCGGTGGGCAGCTTGTTCATGCCCATTTGTATATGAACCTTTATGCTTAGCGTCAAGCACTAAGTGGGTTTTAGCGTCAACTCCACAACCTCAGATTGAGCGCCGGTCAACGATTTAGGAGGAAGATTACAAAGGGCTTCCACGATGCGCGGACTCAACGCGAGATCGCTCAGAATTTCGTCAGGGTGGCGCCGTTGACCGTCGAGAACCATTTCAACTGCCCGACGCAAAAGTCTCGGCTGTTCAAGAGGAATGATGGCGGGATCATCAAGAGGCTCCTTAGTCCGCCATTTCCGGAAAGATATTTGTTTCCTAAGATTCAAAATACCGTCAGGGTCAATAATTCCTAAATCGCTACAGCGATAAATCATCGCCTGTATCGAAACTAACCATCTGCGCTTCAAGGAGACAAAAGCATCCAATCGCGGCGTATACACCTCATTAGGAAATGACCGATGCGGAAGCAGGAAAGCGCCCGCGAACCGATCAGCTTCCCGTTCAATTCTTTTTAAGATAGTTTTGTCTTCAAGCTCGGTTTCCTCAATTGATCTATGAAGAATTAAGTGTCCAAGTTCGTGAGCGAGATCATAACGGGTTCGAACACCGCACTCTTTTTCGGAGGCCATAAAGATGAAGGGGCGCGGACCATTCCAAAACGAAAATGCCTCGACATTCTCTCCAGTCATTTCGTAACGGCAGACCGCCACCCCCTTGCTCTCCAACAACGCCAAGACATTCGAAATAGGGCCGTGGCCCAGCCCCCAGCGCGCGCGGCAGTTCTCTGCGGCGGATTCGATTTCTTCTACGGAGTAGCCATCCGGGTCGCCGGATGCGGCCTCTGGTAGAAAAACGTCGGGATAGTTTACATATTGGTCCAAGTAGTGGGCGGTTTGCACGAACCAATCGCCCAATATAGCGCACGCATCATTCCGTCTCGCCGTATCAGAGCCGAATCGCCTGAAGAACCTTGGTCCGGTTGCCCCAAACGAGCCAGAATCCTCGGCCGTAAAGAAGCCAGCCGGTTGCTCCAACGCGACGATGATCTTGTCAAAGATTTCAGGGTCGGGGGCCTTATCGCCCCGTTCATAGGCAGACACCGCCTGCCGCGAGACACCGATATCGTCGCCAAGCTCACCCTGGCTCTTCCGGGCGAACTTCCTGGCCGCGCGGATACGGCCCGGAATCAAACGCCGCCCGGTTGCGGGCCGGGCGGCGCCTAGGAAGTTGACTACGTTATTGGTCGCCATTGTCCTTGCGCCAGCGGTCTATCTCTTCCTTCAACGTCATGACCGCCTCTTGGTCCGTTAACTCCATCGGCGGTTCCGGTGACGCGATCTCATGTGGCATGAGCATCAGGTTCGGGGTTCGAGTATGAAAACCCCCTTCCTCGCGAGGCATTGCCAAATGAGCGAAGTCGAGTTGCTGATATCCGTGCATCAGCAATATGTGAGGTAACCCATGAGCGGGCTCCGGCTCGCCCAATATTTCCTTGAAACACCCTTGATTGTTGAGTCGTTTATTTATGCGAAAAACCGCTTCCCTTGGCTGTTTCTTTGGGTCCGAACATTGGCTGATAGTGATTACAGAATGGGAGGCCGCAATTTCTAGGTAGCGTCCGGTGGGCAGTGCGAAGGGGCGCCAGCGCATGGCGTAAGGCCAAGCGCCCGACTCAACCAGTTTTTGAAACCCAAAATCGACCGCCCATTGAATGATGCGACCATAATTATCACGGGCGCTCGGCACCTGGAGAATCGGCTCGCCAGCAGCGACCACCCTTGCCGCATCATAAGCGGTCTTCAGCGTTGTCGGGATTTTCGCGCGGTGCACCATTGGCACCTGGTCCAGAAGAAAGGCTTCGGCTTCAGTCACAATACCCAGCTCCATCGAATCAGTTGCGACAGCCCCGCTGCAACCGTATCCGAAAATGAGCGGAGTTTGTCAACCAGTGTTTGCGGCCCACCGCTTCGCCGCCGCGTTGCGCGCGATCTCCGCTCGCCGCTCAGGCGTCATGCCAGCGGCCCGCGCCGCGCCACCCTTGCGGCCCAGTGCTTGCGCCGCCTTATCCTTCCCGTCGTCACGCGCGCCGTCGTCAGCCTCGCCGGTCAGCACCTTCATGACGTGGACAGCATTGCCGATCACGTCGGCGGGGCGCTTTTGGCCATTGGGTCCCTTAGGCATCTGGCGGTCCTGAAAAATCCTTCGGCTCGCTACCGTGAACCTCATCGGATCGGGCGGGGGCTCGCTTGATCATAAGGCGCTGTACGACCAACACGCAGCCCATGATGATCAGGAGAAACCCGAGAATGGCATTGCCCAGCACCAATTGCATGAGGCCAGCCGGGATCATCATAACCCCAGCGGCCACGACCACGACAAACGCGCTGTTGCTTCGCTTTGGCACCATGCTGGAGACTACGGTATGCTTGGCGTTAAGGAGTCAAGTGGGCGAGATTTGGAAACTGAGGCAGTCCCGGGAAGGGGGCGAAAGAGATGGGGTCAGTCCTTCATCTTTCCTCCCTCGCGCCTCTTCGCGGGGGAGGTGGCGCGCGATGCCCTCTCGCGTCGCGTGACGGAGGGGGCGTCCAGCCGTGTCTTACTGCTCCGGGATGTCGCGAATCCACCAAAGATCTGGGCGCTCCCGGCAAGGCTGGCGCCTTATCGGCGCGGGGATTATCGTTCCGCCGCGCTGCGCGACAACGGGAGGCGCCGATGCTGAAGGTTTCGATCCTCGCCGCGACGGCGCTCGCCGTGGCCATATCCGCCTGCTCGGCGGCGCCCGTTCAGAGTGGCGCCGCGGCCCTGGGCGACTGGCGGTCGGACGCGCCGGGGATGGTTCGCCATATCACGGCGGCGGACATGCCGCCCCCGTTCGCCACGCCGCCGGCCGGCGCGCCGTCCAGCGTGGTCGCCCGCCCCCCGGGCGCGGCCCTGAAGACCCTCCCCGGCTTCACCGTCGCGGCCTTCGCCAAGCTGGAAGGGCCTCGGCAGATCCGGGTGGCGCCGAACGGCGACATCTTCGTCGCCGAGACCGACGCGGGCCGGGTCACCGTGCTGCGCGCCGCCGACGGCGCCGCATCCCCGGCCACGCGGTCCGCTTACGCCGAGGGACTCGACCAGCCGTTCGGCGTCGCCTTCTACCCGGCCGGCCCCAACCCTCGGTGGGTCTATGTGGCCAACAACAATTCGGTGGTCCGCTTCGCCTATCGGCCCGGCGATCTGAAGGCGCGCGGCGCGGCGCAGGTGGTGGTGGCCAAGCTCGCCGACAGCAAGGGCGGCCATTCCACCCGCGACGTCGCCTTTTCAAATGACGGGCGCACGATGTTGGTCTCGGTGGGCTCGGGCTCCAACACCGCCGAAGGCATGGCGGCCAAGACGCCGGTCGAGATCGAGGCGTGGAACGCGGGCCATGCGCTCGGCGCGACGTGGGGCCGGGAGGAGGGCCGCGCCGACGTCCTGGCCTTCGATCCCCTCGGCGGGGGGCGGCGGGTGTTCGCCAGCGGCTTGCGGAACTGCGTGACCCTGACGGTGGAGAAAAGGACCGGCGCGCCGTGGTGCGTCGTCAACGAGCGGGACAATCTGGGCGACAATCTGCCGCCCGACTATGCCACGCGGGTCAAGGCGGGCGGTTTCTACGGCTGGCCCTGGTACTACATCGGCAATCATGTCGATCCGGGGCACAAGGCCCAGCGCCCCGATCTGGCCGGCAAGGCCACCATCCCCGACGTCCTGATCCAGCCGCACTCCGCGCCGCTCGGCATGGCCTTCTACACGGCGGGCACGGGCGCCGCCGCCTTCCCGGCCGGCTATCGCGGCGACGCCTTCGTCGCCCTGCACGGCTCGTGGAACCGCAAGCCGCGCACCGGCTACAAGGTGGTGAGGCTGAAGATGCGAAGCGGGGTCCCCACCGGGGAATACGAGGATTTCCTGACCGGCTTCGTGATCGACGATGCGAAGGTCTGGGGCCGGCCGGTCGGCGTGGCGGTGGCCCACGATGGGGCGCTGCTGGTGACCGACGACGGCGGCGACACGGTCTGGCGGATCGCCTACGCGGCGCGCGGCGGGGGGTGAAATGAGGCGAGTGTTTTCCCAGATCGTCCTGGCGGCGGCGGCGTTCGTCGCGGGGACGTCGGCGGCGACGGCGCAGGTCCCGCCGAAGGGCGATCCGGCCGCCGGGGCGGCCCTGTTCGAGGACCGCTGCGTCATGTGCCACGTGGCGGCGGGCGGCGGTCAGGGGCCGAGCCTCGCCGGGGTCTTCGGGCGAAGGGCCGGATCGGCGCCCGGTTTCCACTACACGCCGGCCCTCAAGGCGTCGGGAGTCACCTGGAGCGCGCCGGAGCTCGACCGGTTCCTCGCCGGCCCCGGCAAGGCGATGCCCGGCACGGCCATGGCGGTGACCCTCCACGATCCGCGCCAGCGGGCCGACCTCATCGCCTATTTCGCCGCCCGCAAGCTGAAGCCCTGACAGATCTTTTTTGGAGAAATCGACGTGGACCTCGCCTCGGATATCGAAACCCGCCTCCATGAAGGCGAAGAGCAGCTGCTGGCGGATTTGCGGCGCCTGAGAAGAACCGCGCGTCTGGCCCTGGCCGGCCCCACCCGCGACGAGCGGCGCCTGACCCTTGGCCAAAGGGTCGCCGACCGGGTGGCGGCGACCATGGGCTCTTGGCCGTTCATTATCGTCCAGTCGGCGATCCTCCTGGTATGGATCGCCCTCAACGTCACCGCCTTCGTGCAACGATGGGACCCCTACCCGTTCATCCTCCTCAATCTGGCCCTGTCGTTCCAGGCCGCCTATGCCGCGCCCTTCATCATGATGAGCCAGAACCGCCAGCAGGACATCGACCGCGCCGCCGCCGAGACCGACCATCGGGTCAACATCAAGGCGGAGCTGGAAATCGAGCTGCTGCACCAGAAGATGGACGAACTGCGGCAGAAGGAGGTTCTCAACCTGACCTCGGCGGTGCGCGACCTGGCTGAACTGGTGGCCAAGCTGCAGGCCAAGCTTTCCGCCGCCGGTTCGACGGCCTAGACAGGCGGAACTTGGCGCCGGCGGGCGGCGTTTTCACCCCAGGATCGTCGGCCCGCCAACGGGCGAGGCGGCCCATTCATTCCAAGGAGAGACCATGGCCGCCACCGCGCCGAAGACCGCCACCCCCTTCCTCACCGACGTCAAGACCCTGCGGGCGCGGGCGCGCAAGGACATCGCCGATGGCGCGCTGACCCCCAACTACAAGGGCGATCCCAAGCACACGGTCGCCATCCTGCAGTCGGTGCTGGCCACCGAGATCGTCTGTGTGCTGCGCTACACCATGCATTCGATCACCGCGACCGGCATCTCGAGCGAGGGGGTGAAGGCCGAATTCGCCGAGCACGCCAAGGAAGAGCAGGAGCATATGATGGCGGTGGCCGAGCGGATCACCCAGCTCGGCGGCGAGCCGGATTTCAACCCCGAGGGCCTCGCCACCCGCTCGGCCTCGCAGTATTCCACCGGCCCCACCCTGGTCGATATGATCAAGGAAAACCTGATTGCCGAGCGGATCGCGGTGGAGCATTACCGCGAACTGGTCCGCTATTTTGGCAACGACGATCCGACCACCAAGCGGATGCTCCAGTGGATTCTGAGCGTCGAGGAAGA
>JBBRQW010000108.1:0-9542 GCA_038225765.1 Caulobacterales bacterium
GGTCGAAAACGCCTTCTGCCGCATCAAAGACTTCCGCCGCGTCGCCACCCGATACGACAAGCTCGCCGCCAACTTCCTATCCGCCGTCGCCCTCGCCTCGCTCCTCACTTACTGGCTGTGAATGAGTCTGGAGCCTAAGCAATGGCTTATGGCCAACTCGGCCGCTAAGGCGGTCTTATGACGCCCCCGATCGATGTCAGGATTATCTCAGACTTTGCCGGACCTGACTGGTGGACTGTCGGATTCACAGGGGCGGCAACGATCATTGGGGCCTTGATCGGGGCGTCCATCGCATACGTCGTCGCTCGCGAGACGGCGAAGCAGAACGCCGAGGCGGCGCGAACTGCGCGTCGAGAGCTAGAGATTGCCGCCACCCTCAGGGCGGCGTTTAAGCTCCTGCAGTTAGTGAATGAAGCCGGCGGCTACTCCCGGCTCGCGGAGCAAGGGATTGCCGAGAACAGAAAGCTCGTTTCGGATCCCAATCCCGAAACGTGGCTTCTCATGGCTGCATTGACTTCCAGGGCGACCGAACTGCACATCGATGCGGACGACCTGATCGCGTTCATGCACGCCCGCGAGTTCCCGTTCGCAACCAAATTTCTCTTTCTGGTGTCTCGATTCAACAGCATGACCCACGGCGTCGATTTTTACAGTAGGCGCCGGGAAGAGCTCATGGCGATGATCACACCGGTCGGCGAGATGAGAGGTCTGGTCGGCGACATCTCTCAGGAAGAAAAGCAGCGGCTGGCGCCCTACATCGCAGCCGTGGCCGACTTGGCCGAACAGGCTCGCGCCGACATAAAGAGCGTCAACGACCTAGCCCTGAGCGTCCTCGATGAATTTGGCCCAATCGCACGAAAATACTTCGACGACCCGAACTTCCCCATCCCCGGTCGAGCAAAGGTCGAGGACGCGCCGGCGGCCGCGGCGGGGGGCTAGGTGGCGGGTCGCGGACCCTGCGCTATCATTTCCCGGCCCCCTTGATGAGCGCCCGATATTCCATCGCCTTCGCCAGGATTGCCTCGGCAGGATCGGTGGCGCGGACCACACCGCCAGCCGGCCCCGCGTGGTAGGCGGCCATCAGGCGGTCATAGACCTCCAGGCACAGGGCCAGGTCGCGGGGTGGGGTAGTCATGGCCGCCCTTTCTTTGCGTCCGTGCCGAGCCCACCGTCTGTGAGCCAGGGCGTCGGTGTGCCTACAGCGGGCTCGCCCCAGCCCATGGACGGCTCCTTGCCGTCATGCTCCCATTCGTTGTCGGTGGCCCCGCCTTGCGACCACGTCCGCTGATCGACGGCGTTGTTGGCGCTGAGATACGGCTCCAGATCGTCGCCGCACTCCCGATCGTCGTCCACTCCGGCGGTCCACCGACGCTGATCCCAGCGTTCGAACGCGCTCAGGAATGGCTCCAGGTCGGGATCGGCGTCCAGGGCGTCGAGTCGCGATATTAGCCGTTGGCGCAAGTCCTCCAGGCGATCGAGCATGTCCTCGATGCACTCGCGGCGCGGACGGGTGATCTCGACGTGCTCACCGGCCACGGCCCTAAGAACATCGCGAGCGGTGCGGCGGAAGAAGAAGACCGGCCGGTCGAGGAAGGCATTCGTGGCGGCCGTGTCGATGGCCGTCACGTTCGCGAGCGGATTCGTGGTATTGGTTTCGGCAGCTTGTGCCATTGCGATCCTCCATCGGTCGCGGGTTCAAGTCAGGGCCGGTCGAGCGCTCCAACGCTCTTCCGGTCCGTTACGCTATCACGGTTGCCAAAACATCCCAAGCGTATATTATTGCCACCCGACAGACTGGAGTCGCAATGATATCATCCGCACAAGTTAAGGCCGCCCGAGCGCTGGTCGGACTCACCCAGAAGCAACTTGCCGAGGCGGCGCGTGTCTCGGAAATCAGCGTCAAGAACGTCGAGGGCGGCGCCACCGACCCGCGAGTGAGCACGCTGTCGGCGCTCCGAAGCGCCTTAGAGCGTGCCGGTGTTGTGTTCCTTCCGGAAAACGGCGGCGGGGCAGGCGTCCGGCTCTTCAAGGAAAACCTGATCGGCTGGGCTCAGTGTGAGACGCCCTATCCGGGCGACTTCCGCGGGATACAAGAACCGTTCGAGGCGCTATTCACGGCGGCCCGCGGGCCCTCAGACATGGCGCTGTTTTCGAGAACCAGCGACGGTCGCGAGTCCGAGATTTTCCTTCTGTCACCTGCCGCGGCCAAGATTCGCTCGGCCTTGGCGGGTCGCTGGGGGCCAGCGGTGACCCCTTCTTTGTTTGGCTGGACTTTGCTGGTCGGTAATGCCGATGCTTATCGGCGGTTCGGCATTCATTCGCCCAGGATGGCGATCACCTGACCCAAGGGGGGCAACGATGGACAGCGCTGCGGATTCCGGAACCCTGTTTGGCGGGTTCCTCATCTTAGCAGTCTTGGCGGTCCTGTATTTCCCTGGTCGAAGGTGGAGCGATCTTCATCGACGAGAACGGCGGCGGGTCGGGCGTCAGGCTCCGAAAGGGCGGGACGTGATCCACGCTACGCCGATCCCCGTCGCCCCAATCAAGTCGGCGAGCTGCGAGATCGCCCTTGGCTGGCGGTGTGGCCTTGCGCCGGGAATTCGAACGCGCCATCGTGGCCGCATGGGGAAAACGATCACGGGGGCTCTGGCGGCGGGGGCGCTTGTTGCTCTGGCCGGTTGTGCCACGCCATATCAGCAGATGAGCTTGACCGGCGGGGTCAAAGCCACTCGCGTCACCGCCGACACGGTGCTGATCACCGCCAAGGGCAACGCCTACACCGATCAAGACACCATCCAATCATACGCTCTGCGCCGCGCGGCCGAGGAGACCATCGCCGACGGCTACGACCTGTTCCGCATCGCGGCCGACACCGACCGAACACAGAGTGGCTCGCAGAGCTTCGGCTACGCGGCCGGCGGCCGGCGGTCGGTGCTTGGCGGGGCGTTTTCCATGCCAATCGTCTTTCCAGGCCAGAGCCTGACGATCCGCATGTCCAAGGGTCCGCGGCCCGATCCGATGCCAGACGGCCTCTTCGACGCTCACGAAGTGCTCGGCTATCTCGCCGGGACGCCCTACGGCAAGCCGGCCACGCCGTGAAAGGGCTCGCCCTGGCCGTCATCGCGATTGCCTTGGCCGGCCCGGCTTCCGCCGGTGGCCTTGCGGATTATTCCTGGACCCAGGCGGACGCCAAGGTTCCCGTGGGCAAGGTGAGCTTCAACCTGTGGGTCAATCAACACCGCCCGGCGATCCTGATTGAACCGTCGATGAAGACCGTTTTGAGTGGTGGCGGCCATTACCCGGATCCGGTGTGGCGCACCGTAGCCGAGGCTTTTGTTCAGCCTGTCGGTTGCAGCGTGTCGGCGATCAAGCCGCTGACGCGGATGGGCGCCGCTTGGGAGGCCACCTATGCCTGCCCTGACGGTGTGGACCTGATTGCCCTGGCTAAGGCCCAACGGCCGGCCCTGAAAGCCGGCCAGCCTCTGCATCCGGCCGCTACGCCGAGCCCCTAATCCCAACCGCCGAGAACGCCTTTCGCGTCACCGATCAAAGCTCACCGGTTAGGCGGAGGCGATTTCCTATCGCTGACGGCGAAGTGGTCGCCGTCATGGGGGGTATGGCCATGATGGCCACACCTTTGGACAAAAGGCATACGTATGACACGCACACCTTTCGACCTTCCCGCGCTTTGTCAGTGATGACTATGTGCTGACTCAGACGGGACGGGCGGCCAAATCTGGCCAGGGCCGGAACCTGATAAGCCATTGATGTATTTACGTTATGTGGCTGGCGCCGCCGCACAGGATCGAACTGTGGACCTCAGCCTTACCAAGGATGCGCTCTACCACTGAGCTACGGCGGCGTTTCCCAAGAGGGAAGGGCGGGGTGTTAGCGAAAGGCGAGGGCGGTGTGAAGCGAATTCGGCTTGACGCACTCGCGGGCCGGGTTAGGCGAAGGGATGGCCGATACGCCGACACCGACACCGCCGTCCGCCCGGCCCCCGGCCGCGCCCCGTCCGGCCGATCCGCGAGAAGGCCGCCTGGCGGCGGCGCTGCGGGCCAATCTGCGCCGGCGCAAGGCGGCCCCTCGAACCGCTCGCCGTGAGGAGGACCAAGGGTGACCGCGCCGCAACCCCTGCGCCTGCTGGCGCAAGACGCCGACGACCTGGCGGTGATCTCCGCCGCCCTGCAGGACGCGGTGACCCGGATCGGCGACATCCAATGGGAGCCGGGCGCCGCGCGCCTGACCGTGGCCTTCAACCGTTTCCGCTGGGAGGCGGAGGAGGGGGCGGGCGAGCGGGTGCGCGCCGGACTGCAATTGGGCGGCGTGCTCGAGGTCAAGGCGCGCCACCTGCGCCAGGGTGCCGCCGACGCGGTGCTGGAGTTGCTGGCCCTCACCTTCGAGCCGGGAGTCTCGCCCGGTGGCCGGGTCATCTTCACCTTCGCCGCCGGCGGCGATCTGGCGGCCGGCGTGGAGTGCATCGACGCCGCCTTGGCCGATCTGTCGGCGCCCTGGCCCACGCCGCGCAAGCCCGATCACCAGGGATAGCGCGGGGATCGGGCCGCGATTCCGGCGCCCCTTTTGGGTCGCGGGCGCGTTGTGGCAAGAGAACCCATGGCCGCCGACGCCCCGCATCATCGCCTGCAGTCCGTCGAATTGGACGACGAGTCCCTGGCGGCGGTGTCCCGCGACCAGGAACAGGAGCGGCAGATCGCCATCTTCGATCTGCTGGAGGAAAATCATTTCGCCCCGGATGGCGCGGGCGGCGGACCCTACGATCTGAAAATCGCCCTGATCGATAACCGGCTGGCCCTCGACATCGCCGGCCCGGACTACCAGCGCCGGCATATCCTGTCGCTGTCGCCCCTGCGCGCGCTGGTGCGCGACTATCACCTGGTCTGCGAGAGCTACTACCAAGCCATCCGCAACGCCACGCCCCAGCGGATCGAGGCCCTCGACATGGGCCGGCGGGGCCTGCACGACGAAGGATCGAGCGTGCTCCGGGCGCGCCTGGCCGGCAAGGTCGGGATCGATCCGGATACAGCCCGGCGCCTCTTCACCCTGATCTGCGCCCTGCACTGGCGGGGCTGAGCATGGCCGACCTGCCCGGGGCGGTGCTGTTCGCCTGCAACCTCAACCGAATCCGCTCGCCCATGGCCGAAGGGCTGATGAAGCGGCGGTTCGGCAACCAGGTCTATGTGGATAGCTGCGGCCTGCGCGCCGGCGACGACGGCGGGGTCGATCCCTTCGCCCTGGCGGCGATGGACGAGATTGGGGTCGATCTTTCCGGTCACCGAGGCAAGACCTTCGAGGACGTGGAAGCCCATGCCTTCGACGTGGTCATTTCGCTCAGCCCCGAAGCCCATCACCGGGCCCTGGAACTGGCGCGGGGCCGGGCGGTGGATATCGAGTATTGGCCCACTCTCGACCCGACCTTGACGGTCGGGGCGCGCGACACCGTCATGGACGCTTACCGGGCGGTTCGCGGGGCCCTCGAGGACAACATCCGGCGCCGTTTTGGCCGGGCGCGGACCTTCGGGGGTTAGTTTGGCGCGGCCTGGACGTAGCCTTCGATGCGAACGAAAACATAACCCTGGGCCGCCGCGTCGGCCTCGCCTTCGGCCGTGGCCGTGACGAGATTGCGCCCAAGCGCGGCGTTGCGAAACAGTTTCAACGGCCGAGTCCCGGGTTTGGGCTCGGGGTAGATGAAACCCTGCGCGCCGTCGAACACATAGCCCGCCGCCAGAGCATCTCGTTCGCCCTCGGCGGTGGCCACGGTGTCGTGGGCGCCGAGGCTCTCGTTCCAATAGGCCTTGAGGGGCGCGTCGCCGGGGAAGGGGTGGGTGAAGACGTAACCTTCGTTGCGCAGGCGCCGATAGTGGGCCGATTGCGCCCGCGCCGCGCCGGCGGCCGAGGCGGCGGCGAAATAGTCCCCCCGGCTGGGGTCGTAGAACTGATCGAGGGGCGACGTTTCGGGCGCCGCCGCCCCGGCCGCCGGCGCGGCGGCGACCGCTTCGGTGGAATGTTCGGCGCTGCATTCATTGGGCGCGCGCAAAAAGGTCATGAAACCGCCTTCGAACCTCTGGCGCTGGCCGTCGGGCGTATTTTCCGCATCCGACACCGGCAGTCCGAGCCAGCCGCTGGGCCCGCCGTATTGGAAATACAGGCGATAGAGGCAGCCGGAGACGGCGAAGGTCTGGCCCGCGCGCGGTCCGGACCGATGCCAAAGGATCGTGGCGGCGGGGAAGGTCGCTTCGCGGGCCTTGGAGCCCTGTGGGGAGGTGGATGTCGCCGCCTCGCCGGAGACGGGACAGCCCAGCGGTCCCGGCGCGCCACCCATGGCCGTCCATTTGTCGAAGATCGGGCCGCCGAGGGCGTGGGCGCAGGCGGGACCGCCGCCAGGCGCTTGCGCCAGGACGACGGCCGGTGGGGCGACGGCCAGCGCCAAGGCGATCGCCGCGAGGCTGGCCAAGATCGTCGCCCGCCGCGCCCGAGCGATCGGCCATCCTGGCGAAGGGAACATCGAAGAGCCCTCGGTGCGAGCGGAACACGACGGTTTCAGCGATACGCCCGCCGCCCATCGACCTCAACCGGTGAGGTGGGCTATGATCGCCAAGAAAGTCACGGCAGGCGCGTTTTTCCCGTTCGGGACCGTGTTGGCCGTTTCAGCGCATTTCGAGAGGCCGCATGGCGAAAGAAGAACTTCTGGAACTGCCGGGCACGGTGAGCGAGTTGCTGCCCAACGCCACCTTTCGGGTGAAGCTGGAAAACGAGCACGAAATCATCGCCCACACCGCCGGCAAGATGCGCAAGAATCGCATCCGGGTGCTGGCCGGCGACAAGGTTCTGGTCGAGATGACTCCCTACGATTTCAGCAAGGGCCGGATCACCTATCGCTTCAAGTGAGACATTTTCCGCCGCCCCCGGCCGCCGCTTGAACCCCCGCGCGCGCGGGGGTAGCGAGGCGTGATGATGGGCATCCTCAAGGATCGACGTGTGATCCTCGCGGGCGGCGCGGGGCTGGCTCTGGCCGCGGGCCTGGCGGTGGCCGCTTTGATTGCCACCCAACACCGCGACGCCCAGGAAGCGCCACCCGCCGCGCAAGGCGGCCTGGTCGTCAAGACCGGGCGCGACGACGACATCAAGCTCGATCCACGGCGCCCCCTGCGCTGTTTCGTCCAGGGTCTGCTGATCGGAGAGTTGCCGCTCGGCGATTGCGCCAAGCGCAACGGCGTGGCGACCGGCGCCCTCGACGTGGGCCTTGACCCTAGCGGCGCGCTGGTCGCATCGCACGGCCTCTCCGCCGACATCACCCCCCTGCCGCCGTCCCAGGCCCTGGTGGCCGAGGCGGCGCCGGTCGAGCCTTCGCCGCCGCCTGCCGCTACGCCGGGCGAACTCCCGTCGGCCATCCCTCGACCGGCGGCGGCGCCTTGTCTCGCCTATGCGCAGGCAAGCTGGAAACGAATTCCCTACGATTTGACGCTGAACGCGTGTGTGCAAACGCTTTACGCCGGACAGTGCGTCGCGCCGGGCGACGCCCTTTACGGACGTTGGGGCGCTCGCACCCTTCGCCTCGTTCCGGGCCGGGTGGAAATCTCTGGCGATAACCGCGACTTCCACGCCCTCGCTGGGCAGGGGCCGGCCTGCTCGGTGGCGCCCATTCCCTCGACCGGCCGGGGGCTGTAGGTTCGACGATCATGCGCCTCTTCCTTCCGTCGATCGCCTTCCTCGCCGTTTTCGGCCTGGGAGCCTGCCAGAAACAGTTGGACGCCCCCGCCGATCGGGGCGTCTGCTGGCATCTCGCCCAGACTCCCGATGGGAAGATGAAATTCAACAAGCTGGCCGAGGCCCAGCCGGACCTGGAGCACTGCGCGGCGCAATTGGAGATGATGCGCCTGCGTTTCCGCGCCCTGGGCAGCACCCAGACGCAGGTCACCGGGGCCTACCAGGGTCAGTTTCTGTTCATCCAGCCGGAAGGGGTGTTCACCGCCCAGACCCTTGGCGGCTATCGCTATCCCTTCATGGTCCGCACCGGCGACGGGCGGCTGGCGGTTCCCGGGGCGATGCCGGAACAAAACTAGAACGTCGAGCTTGCGCCCGGCGCAAAGCCTGCTAGGGTCGGGGCCGATTTCGGCGCGCGATGGGTCGCCGGGCGAGCAAGGGAGCAAACGCGATGGCGGGCAGCGTCAACAAGGTCATTCTGGTGGGCAATCTCGGCAAGGATCCCGAGGTTCGCACCCTTCCTTCCGGCGACCGCGTCGCCAACCTCAGCCTCGCCACCTCCGAAACCTGGCGCGACCGCACCACCGGCGAGCGCAAGGAGCGGACCGAGTGGCACCGGATCGTCATCTTCAACGACAATCTGGTGAAGGTGGCCGAGAACTATCTGCGCAAGGGCTCCAAGGTCTACATCGAGGGCGCCTTGCAGACCCGCAAATACGAGCAGGGCGGGGTCGAGAAATATTCCACCGAAATCGCCCTGCAGAAGTTTCGCGGCGAACTCACCATGCTCGACGGCAAGGGCGAGGGCGGCGGGACGCGCGACCACGACGCCGGCGGCTACGACGCCGGCCCGCGCGCCGCCAGCGCCGGCCCCAAGGAAACCTTCACCGCCGACCTGGACGACGAGATTCCGTTCTAAGGAATCTGGCGCGCCTCACCAGACCGCGTCCGCGAAATTCTCCAGGATCAGTTGGTCGGCTGTCACCAACCGCGCGCCGTCCGCCATGGCGTGAGCGACGATCAGCCGGTCGAACGGATCGCGCGTCCAGGCGAAGGATCGGGCGCGGTCCACGATAGAAGGGAGGGGCGTCTCCGATATCGCCAATTCGATCCGACCCGACAGTCTTTCGATCAAGCTGGCCGCGTCGCGATCGATCTTGCCCCTTTCGAACGATATCTCGAGTTCGAGCATGACCATCGGCGAAATATGGCTCTCGTCGCGTTCGACGAGCGCTCGCCCTCGGACGGACAGACGATGGCTTCGACGCAACGCCAGCCAGATCACCACGTGCGTGTCGAGATGAATCAAAGATCCAACTCGGGTTCCTCGTCCCAATGCCAATAGGATTCACGCACTTCGCGGAAATCCTTCACGTCCATATCGCCCCCCAACGTCAAGTCGGGTGGGGATTCCCAGAACCGCTTCCACCGTTCGGCCCTGTCATGCGCCGCGCCCGCTGGCTCGCTTTCGCGCCGCAGCACGACGCGCCCACCCTTGCGTTTGATCTCGATGGCCTCACCCGTGGCCAGCGCCTCATCGACCATCTGGAAGATGTTTTTGCGAAATTCGGTGATGGTGACCGTCTTCATATGTACACTTTGCGCCACCAACATGTACGCGTCAAGGCGCCGTAAACGCGTTCTGGTGGCGTTCGCGCCTCCCGACTGCTAAGGAAACGGGCGGACGTTCGGTGTCCGATTCTGAGCGTTGAAACCCCCGTTTGACCGACGAGACGACCATACCGCCCGGTGACGGCCGGCGGGGGAATGTCACCCCCATTTCCATCGAGGACGAGGTCAAGCGCTCGTATCTCGACTAC
>JBBRQW010000109.1:0-9385 GCA_038225765.1 Caulobacterales bacterium
GCCTCCTCCACCGTGCCGTCGAACACCTTGCGCCCGAGCGCCAGCAGGACGACCTGATCGCACAATCGCTCGGCGTGCTGCATGACATGGGTGGAAAAGATCACCGCCGCGCCGCGCGCCGCGATGGAGCGGAGCAGGGCCTCCAGGGATTGCTGGTTGACCGGATCGAGACCGGCGAAAGGCTCGTCCAGGATCAGCAGGTCCGGCTCATGGGCCAGGGCGGAGAGAAGTTGGACCTTCTGGGCCATGCCCTTGCTCAGCGAGCGAATCTGGCGATGCATGACCTCGCCCAGGCCCTGGGCTTCGAGCAGGGCGCGCCCCCGGCGCCGAGCCTCGCCGCCGGGCAGGCCCTTGAGGCCGGCGAGAAAGGCGATGACGCCGATGGGGGTCATGCGGCGGTAGAGGCCGCGTTCCTCGGGCAGAAAGCCGATGCGCGAGCGCACGGCCGCGGCGTCCGGGGCGCCCAGCACGGCGATCCGCCCGGCCGTCGGCGCCACCAGGCCCAGGGCCATGCGCAAAGTGGTGGTCTTGCCGGCCCCGTTGGGGCCGAGAAAGCCGAGAATCCGCCCACTCCGCGCCTGAAAGGAAAGATCATCGACGGCGGTGAAGGCGCCGTAGCGCTTGGTCACCCCATCAAGAACAAGGGCGGCCTCCATGCCCCCTCCAGGTCGCCGGCCGATCGGGAGGGGCGCCGAACCGCTCAGGACATCGCCCCCGCCGAGGACGACTCTCTGGCCGCGGCGCCCGCGAGCGCGCCGGGCCGGGCCGGGGGCTTCGCCGGCGCCGAAAAGCGCAGCACGCCATCGTTCACCGTTCCGCTGCGCAGATAGAGCAGATCCTTGACGTAGTTCTGGTGCGCGCGCCAGGGCGTCGTCGGCCCCATCTTGGGGAAGCGCTCCAGGGCCCGCTGGATGTAGCCGGACGAAAAATCGAACCACGGGGCCGGCGCCATGTCCGGATCGTCGTTAACCGGGCGGACCTGCGTGAACCCCTTGCGGTCCATGTAGCGCAGGATCCGGCATACATGCTTGGCGATGAGGTCGGCCTTCAGCGTCCACGAGGCGTTGATGTAGCCGAACACCGAGGCGAGGTTCGGCACCCCGCTGTACATCATGCCCTTGTAGTTGAAGGCGCGGCCGAAATCGACCGGCGCGCCGTCCACCGTGAACGCCGCGCCGCTCAGCACCTGCATGTCCAGCCCGGTGGCGGCGACGACGATGTCGGCCTCCAGCACCTTGCCTGACGTCAGCAATATCCCCTCTGGCGTGAAGCGCTCGATACGATCGGTGACCACCTCCGCCGTGCCCGCCTTGAGCGCCTCGAAGAGGTCGGCGTCGGGAACCAGGCACAGGCGCTGGGTCCAGGGATTGTAGGAAGGGGTGAAGTGGGCGCCGACGTCGTAGGCGGGGCCGAGGGCGGCGCGCGCCATGTCGACGATGGCCTTCTTGGTCGCCTCGGGTTTCTTTCGCGCGACGTTGTAGATGTGCATTTGAACGAGCACGTTTCGCCAGCGGACGATGTCGTAGGCGAGCTTGGCCGGCAGCCATTTTCGCAACCGATTGGCGAAGGCGTCTTCAGATGGGCGCGACACCACATAGGTCGGCGAGCGCTGCAGCATGGTCACATGGCCCGCCCTCTCCGCCATTGCCGGCACCAGGGTCACGGCCGTGGCCCCGCTGCCGATCACCACCACGCGCTTGCCCGCGTAGTCGAGGTCCGTGGGCCAGAACTGCGGCTCGACGATCGGCCCGGCGAAGCGTTCCTCGTCCCGGAAGGGCGGGCGGTAGCCCTGCTTGTAGTTGTAATAGCCGGTGCACATGAAGAGGAAATTGCAGGTGACGCGCTCGGCGATCCCTTCCGGCCCGCGTTGGTAGTCCACCGTCCAGCGCGACTCCTCGGAACGCCACGCGGCGCCCGTCACCCTGTGACGATAGCGGATGTGCCGATCGACGCCGTATTGCCGGGAGGTTTCCTCCAGATACTCGAGAATGGACGGCCCGTCGGCGATCGCCTTGGCCTGCGTCCATGGTTTGAACGCATAGCCGAGGGTGAACATGTCGCTGTCCGAGCGGATGCCCGGATAGCGGAACAGGTCCCACGTCCCGCCCAGCGCCTCCCGCCCCTCGAAGATGGCATAGGTCCGGCCGGGGCAGAGGGTCTGCAGGTGATAGCCGGCGCCGATGCCGGAAATGCCCGCCCCGACCACCAGGACGTCGAAATGCTCCATCGCCTCTTCCATCGCCCGCTCCCCTTGTCGGTCCCTCATACCCGCCCGGTCACCGGCAGCAAGGCGCCGTTGATCGCCGAGGCGCGCGTCGAGGCCAGAAACAGGATGGCCTCGGCGGCCTCCGCCGGCGACACCCAGGCGGCGGGATCGGCCCCCGGCATGTCGGCGCGGTTGGCCGGCGTGTCGAGGATGGAGGGAAGGATGGCGTTCACCCGCACCTTACCCTTCCATTCCTCGGCCAGGGCCTCGGTGAGGCGGTGAACGCCCGCCTTGGCCGCCGCATAGGGCCCCATGCCGGCGGCGGCCTTGAGGGCCGCGGCGGCGCCGACGTTGACGATCGCCCCGCGCCCCGAGGCGGCCAGGTGCGGCAGGGCGGCCCTGGACGCCGCCGCCGCCGTAAGCACATTGACCGCATAAAGCCGCGCCCAGGTCTCGAACGGCTCGTCGGCCACGGCCTGCCAGCGGAAGGCGCCCGCCACGTTGACCAGGGCGTCCAGCCGGCCAAAACGCGCCGCCACCGCCTCCATGGCCCGGCGCGCCGCCGCCGGATCGGCGACATCGGTCTCGCCGATAGCCAGAACGCCGTCGAGGGCGTCGTCTGGCGCGGCGGAGCGGCCGATCGCCGCCGCCTGAGCGCCGGCAGCCCGCGCCGCGCCGACCACCGCCCGCCCCAGAACGCCGAAACCGCCGGTGACGGCCATGACCATGCCTTGCATTTCCACGCCCTCTTCGCGCCGCCGGGCCGCCGGAAAAATCCTGCGAGTCGATCCATCCTACCGCCCGCTTCACCGCCCCGGCTACCCCGCGCACGTCAACGGCGCCGCGGCGGACCCCAGCCAAGTGGGACGCCAGTCGATCCCGGTCGCGCGGCAAAGATGAACCGAAGGCGGCCAGCGCCGTTCAATGGAGGTTCATGGCGCAACGCGCATGGTCGCTAAACGAACGACCCAATCAACCTATCTCGGAATTGGAGACATTATGAAACGCATCTTACTGGCCGCCTCGGCGATCGCGACGCTCGCCCTTCCGGCGGTGTCCTTCGCTCAAAACGATCAGAACAACCGTCCGGACGCCCGCCAGGACGCCCGCCAGGATAACCGTCAAGACAACCGCCAGGCTGTCCGTCGCGACAATCGACAGGACAACCGGCAAGATGTTCGGCAGGACAACCGGCAGGACAATCGCCAGGACGCCCGCCAGGACAACCGGCAAGGCGGCGGCTGGGATCGCAACAATCGCAACTGGTGGCGCGGCCGTCCCGGCTTCGACCGTTTCGCCGGCCGTCGTCCCGGCTTCTGGTACGCGCCGGGCCGCGGCTATTTCCGACCCGATCCCCGGTGGATCGGTTATCACTGGCGCGTCGGCGGCTACGTTCCCGGCGCCTACCGGAGCTTCTTCGTGGAAGACCCCTATTTCTACCACCTGCGCCGGGCCCCCTACGGCTACCGCTACGTCTATCTGGACAACAACATCGCCCTGATGGCCCTGGCTACCGGCAGGATCGCCGACGTCATGTACAACGTCTATTGAGGTGAGCGGCCCCCGGCGTAAGCCGGGGGCCGTCCGCGGCTAAAATGAACCAACCGGGCCGTTGAATCGTTGATCGGGATCGAAGCTCAAGCATTCCCGCAAGGCACCTCAACATGACTCACCAAGACCCAGCTACCTATGAGGCCCATCCCCTTCCCACCCTGATTTCCTGGCCGGCGGTCTTCGCCGGCGCGGCGGTCGCCGTCGCCGCCGGGGCCATGCTGAACCTGCTGGGCGTCGCCCTGGGCGCGGGGGCGTTGAACCCCTTCGACATGACGCGCCCCGGCGCCAAGGCGTTCACGGTCGGGGCCGGTTTGTGGGTCGCCCTGGCCAACACCCTCGCCCTGTTCGCGGGCGGCGTGGTGGCCAGCCGCGCGGCGAAATACGCCGATCATCATCGCGGCATGCTTCATGGCCTGATCGTATGGGCCGTGGCCTTCCTGGTCGCCCTGTTCGTAGCCGGCGCCACCGCGGCCGGCGGCGTGACCGCCGCTCTGGGCGGCGGAGCCGACGCCGCCGCCATGGCGCCGTCCGACGCCGCGGCGTCGCCGGATCCTTCGGCCGCCAATGGCGTCCTGCAGTCGGATGGCACGGTGCTCCCTTCCGACACCGGCGCGGTCGCGCCGACCCCCGTCCGTCCGGCGACGATCCAGAAAGCCGCCGACGCCACCGCCACCCTCGCCCTGTGGTCGTTCCTGACCATGCTGTTGGGAGCGGTGGGCGCGGTTTTCGGCGGTCGCTATGGCAGCCGAACGCACGCCTGGGAGACGCGCGCCCACGCCCACGCCCACGCCCCCGATCCGGCCGCCGGCCATCTGCCGCCGCGCCTTTAACCGGCCCGCCGGCGCGTTCGCCGCCGGTTCGGCGATCCGGCCAGATCGCCTGACGTCGGCGTGGAAAAGGGCCGCCGGCGCTGGCATAGTCGGCGAAGTTGATGTCTAGCTTCCTCCCATGCCCGAGGCGCGACGCGCCAAACGGGCCAAACGTGGAGGGAGCCAATGACCGACATTCACCAAACCCATCCGAACCCGCACGGCGGGTGCGCCTGCGCCGCCCACGCCGTGGCCGCCCCCGGCCTGGCGCGCCGCCGGTTCCTCGCCGCCGGCGCCGCGACGGCCCTGGCCGGCGGCGCCGCGCTCCTCACCGCGCCGGGCGCGCGCGCCCAGAGCCCCCTTTCGCCGGCGGCCGCCCTGGACCAGCTCATGGCCGGCAACGCGCGGTTCGTGGGCAACCGGCTGGCTTCCTTCCAGGAGGATCTGGATATCCTCAAGGCCGGGACGGTCGAAAGCCAGGCGCCCTTCGCCGCCGTGCTCTCATGCGCCGACTCGCGGGTGCCGGTGGAACTGATCTTCGACCAGAGCATCGGCCATGTGTTCGTGACCCGGGTGGCGGGCAACGTCGCCACGCCGGAGGTCATGGCCACCCTGGAATACGGGGCGGCGGTCCTGGGAACGCGGGCGATCGTGGTGCTGGGCCATCGGTCCTGCGGCGCGGTGAAGGCGGCCATCGCCGGCAAGGCCGTTCCCGGTCAGATCAGCGCCCTCTACCGGCCGCTGCGCCCCGCCGTCGAACAGGCCGGGAGCGACGTGGAGGCGGTGACCAAGGCCAACGCCCGCATCCAGGCCGATCTCTTGGCCACCTCGTCTCCGGTCATCGCCGACATGATCAAGCAGGGCGCGCTCAAGGTCGTCGCGGCCTACTACGACCTGGCGACGGGAAAGGTCGCCTTGTTGAGCTGAGGCGCGGCCATGGCGCGAATAACGGCCGCCCAATCCTTGGTGCGGGTGCTGCTCGCCGAGGGCGTCACCCATGTATTCTGCGTGCCCGGGGAGAGCTATCTGGCGGTCCTCGACGCGCTGGCCGATGTCCAGGGCCGCATGACCGTCGTCACCTGCCGCCATGAGGCCGGGGCGGCCAACATGGCGGTGGCCCACGGCAAGCTGACCGGGCGGCCGGGGATCTGCATGGTGACCCGCGGCCCCGGCGCCACCCACGCCAGCATCGGGGTGCATACGGCGCGCCAGGACAGCGTGCCGATGATCCTCTTCGTCGGCCAAGTGGCGCGGGGCCAGAGGGATCGCGAAGCCTTCCAGGAAGTCGACTACCGCGCCGCCTTCGGGCCCCTGGCCAAATGGGCGGTTGAGATCGACCAGGCCGACCGCATGGCCGAACTGGTCCAGCGCGGCTTTTGCACCGCCGTTCAGGGCCGCGCCGGGCCGGTGGTGATCGCTCTGCCCGAGGACATGCTCCTCGACGAAGACCCGGCCGGGCCGGTGAGCGCCAGCGTCCGAGCGGTCGGCGCGCCGGACCCTGAGTTCACCGACGCTCTGGCCGCGCGCCTGAGGGCGGCGGAGCGACCGCTGATGATCCTCGGCGGCACGGGATGGATGGCGGACTCGCTCGCCGCCCTGGCCGCCTGGGCCGGCGAGGCGGGCCTGCCGATCGCCCTGTCGTTCCGGCGCAAGGATCTGATCGACAACGACCATCCTTGCTACGCCGGCGATCTGGGCCTCGGGCCAAATCCCAGACTCATCGAGCGGGTCCGCCGCGCCGACCTGATCGTCGCCCTGGGCGCGCGCCTGGGCGAAAATCCCACCCAGGGCTACAGCCTGTTCACCCGCGGGGAGACGGCCCAAAAGCTCGTCCACATTCATCCCGGCGCCGAGGAAATCGGCCGCGTCTGGCCCCCCTCGCTGGCCGCCGTCGCCAACTGCGCCGCCGCCGCCACGGCCCTCACCACCATCGCCTTGCCCATGGCGCGATGGCGGGCCGAGGCGGCGGCGGCGCGGGCCGATGTGGATGCGTTCATCAGACCCGTGCCGGTGGAAGGCCCCGTAAATCTCTCGGAAGTGTTCGCCCATCTAAGCCAAGCGCTTCCGGCCGACGCCATCGTCTGCAACGGGGCGGGGAATTTCGCCGCTTGGCTGCACCGCTTTTACCGTCACCGGCGATTTCGAACCCAACTCGCGCCCACCAGCGGGGCCATGGGTTTTGGCGTCCCGGCCGCCGTCGCCGCCAAGATCACCGCCCCGGAGCGCGAGGTGGTCGCCGTGGCCGGCGATGGCGATTTCCTGATGACCGGCCAGGAACTGGCCACCGCCGTGCAATACGGGGCGGCGGTGGTCTTCATCGTCGTCGATAACGGCTCCTACGGCACCATCCGCATGCATCAGGAGCGGGACTACCCCGGCCGGGTCATGGCCACCGACCTGATCAATCCCGACTTCGCCGCCTATGCCCGCGCCTTCGGCGCCTGGGCGACGCGGGTGGACCAAACCGCCCAGTTCCCCGAGGCCCTGCGGTCGGCGCGCCGGGCCGGGGCGCCGGCGCTGATCCACATCAAGACCGGCGTCGAGGACATCGCGCCGGGGCGAACGCTGAGAAACCTGAAATGAACGGCGCCGACGCCCTGATCGAGACCCTGATCCTCAACGGCGTCACCGCCTGTTTCGCCAATCCCGGCACCAGCGAGATGCCGTTCGTCAGCGCCCTGGACCGGCATGGCGCCATGCGCCCGGTGCTGTGCCTGTTCGAGGGCGTCGCCACTGGCGCGGCGGACGGCTACGGCCGGATGACGGGCCGCCCGGCCTGCACCCTGCTGCATCTGGGTCCGGGCCTCGGCAACGGCCTAGCCAATCTGCACAACGCCCGCCGCGCCTTCACCCCCATCGTCAACGTCATCGGCGACCACGCCACTTGGCACCGCGCCCTCGACGCCCCCCTGACCTCCGACATCGCCGCCATCGCCGGGGCCAATTCGCTCTGGGTCGAGGCGGCGCGAACCGCCGACGAAGTGGGCGCCCTGGCCGCGCAAGCCATCGCCGCCAGCCATGGCCCGCCGGGCGGCTCGGCGAGCTTGATCCTGCCGGCCGACTGCGCCTGGTCGGCGACGACCCAGGTCGGGCCGCGCGTCGAGGCGGCGGCCAAGGCCGCTCCGAACGCCGCCGCCGTCGAAGCGGTCGCCCGGCGGATTCACGCCGCGAACATGCCGGTTCTGCTGCTGGGGTCGGGGGCGTGCGGCGAGGCGGCGCTCGCCGCCGCCGGGCGGATCGCGGCCTGCGGCGTGCGTGTGCTCACCGACACCTTCATCGCCCGCCAGCCGCGCGGGGCCGGCCGATTCGCGCCGGCCCGGATGATGTATTTCGGCGAGATGGCCCTGGCCGACCTCGAGGGGGTCGATCTGATGGTGTTGGTGGAGACCACGGCCCCGGTCGCCTTTTTCGCCTATCCGGATCGGCCGAGCGTCCTCGTGCCGGAGGGATGCGAGGTCTCCATGCTGGCGCGCCGAGGCGAGGATGGGACCGCCGCCCTCATCGAACTGGCCGACCGCCTGGGCGCCGGGAAGGCCGAGTTGGAAGCGCTCGCCCCGCCGGCGCCGCCGACCGGCCCCCTCACCCCCGCCGCCGCCGGCGCCGCCATCGCCCGCCATTTGCCCGAGGGCGCCATCGTGTCGGACGATTCAGTGACCTCGGGCCAGGCGATCCTGGCCTTGACCCGCGGGGCGCGACCCCACGATTGGCTGGGGCTGACCGGCGGCGCGATCGGCCAGGGTATCCCTGTGGCGGTCGGCGCGGCGGTCGCCTGCCCGGGCCGCAAGGTAGTGTCGCTGAACGGCGACGGGGCGGCGATGTACACCGTGCAGGGCCTGTGGACCCTGGCCCGCGAGGGCCTCGATGTCACCGTGGTCGTGTTCGCCAACCACGCCTATCGCATCCTTGGCATCGAGCTTGGCCGCGCCGGGGCCGGCAATCCAGGCCCGGCGGCCTCGCGCCTCCTGAGCCTGGGCGAGCCGGCCATCGATTGGGTCGGCGTGGCCCAGGGGCTGGGCGTTCCCGCCCGCCGCTGCGAAACCGCCGAGGCTTTCGACGCCGCCTTCGCCCGCGCCATGGGCGAGAGCGGTCCCCACTTCATCGAAGCGGCGATCGCGTAGCGGCGCGCGCTTGGCGCGAGCGCCCGCTCTACTTCTTCAAATTCCCCGCCAGCGTGCAGCCGCCGGAGATGCCCTTGGCGTCGCTGCAGACGATGGTGGTCTTGGGCGTCAGCGGGGTCATCGCGTACTCGACCATATAGCCCTGCAGCCCGTCCGCGCAGGCGACCTCCAGGTAGCCGCGATGGTCGGCGGTGACGCCGACGGTGCGGGCGGCCGAGACCTGACAGGTGTTCTTGCCCAGGGTCTTCAGATCGGCGGTGAGTTTGCCGTAGGCGGCGGCCGGCTTGCTGAGGGCGCAGCGATAGCCTTCGAGTTCCGAATGGGCGCAGTCGTAGACCGTCGAGGAATCGCTCGCCGTGGCCCCGAAGACGCCGATGCCGCCGTCGGGGCGATTGGAGCAGGCCAGTTCCACCACCTCCTTGCCCTGCAGATTGGCGGGCAGGGGCGCGTAACCGGACACCTGGCAATCGAAGCCGGCCTTCTTGGCCAGGCTGGTGTAGAGGCCGGCCTGCTCGGTCTTGGCCTGGCGGGCGTCGGTCAGCTTGCAGCCGCCGCCGATGGTGTCCGCGGCGGCGCAATCGACAGCCTGTTTGAGATCGCCGTTGGCGGCCTGTTCGAGCATGTAGCCCTTGCCGTCCTGGCAGGCCGCCTCGTAGATCAGCAGGCCCGACGCGGTGGCCCCGACGAAGGCCCGGTCC
>JBBRQW010000110.1:0-9369 GCA_038225765.1 Caulobacterales bacterium
GCTTCGAGGCGGAATGTTTGGCGAGAATCGTCATGCTGGGGTTCCGCTTCGCAGGTCTTCGACCGCGTGGATCAAATCGCCCACCGTTTCAATCTGGGCGATCCGATCAAGGGGAATCGAAATATCATAGAAGTCTTCGATCGCCATGACAAAATTCATCACCCCCAGAGAATCCATGCCGAGATCCTCGACAATATCGGTGTTATCGGTGATCTGGGCCGGATGACCGAGCACTTGCTCGAAAATCGCCGAAATATCGGCGCGCAGGGATCGCGTCGCGCCGACGGTGTTATTGTCTACCAACGCCAATTGATGGTCTTGCCGCATGCCGCCTGTCGCCGTCCCGTCAGGAGCGCGAAGCCCCGAAGCACCGGCGCACCGTAACAGGTTTGAGACGGTCGCTTCAACTGTTCGGCGGATTTGCCGC
This sequence comes from Caulobacterales bacterium, assembly GCA_038225765.1. Classification (GTDB taxonomy): domain Bacteria; phylum Pseudomonadota; class Alphaproteobacteria; order Caulobacterales; family Caulobacteraceae; genus Acaudatibacter. The sequence continues at coordinate 428 of JBBRQW010000110.1, forward strand.
TTCCGTCAGGCGGTGACGTTCGCCGTCGCGGCGTCGAACGCGCCGGAAAGGTAGAGGGCCCGGGCGCGGGCGCGGCTGAGTTTCCCCGACGAGGTCTGCGGCAGGCCGTGAGGCGCGACGAGCGCCACCTGGGCGTCGAGGCCGTGCCGCGAGCGAATCAGATTGGCCGCCGCCATGCGCAGGGCCTCGCGCGCCGCCGTTTCGCCGGTGCGGCATTGGATGAGGGCGATTACCCGCTCGCCCGCCTCCTCGCCCACCGAGAACACCGCCGCGTCGCCGCTGCGTAGGCCGGTCAGCTCCCGCTCCAGGGTCCATTCCAGATCCTGCGGCCAGACGTTTCGACCGTTGACGATGATCAGGTCCTTGGCCCGGCCGGTGATGACGATCTGGCCGTCCAGGGCGTAGCCGAGATCGCCGGTGTCCAGCCACCCGTCGTCGGACAGCACTTTCGCGGTCTCCGCCGTTTCGCCGAAATAGGTCTTCATCAGGCTGGGGCCGGCGGCGAAGATGTTGCCAACCCGCCGGTCGCCGAGCGGGGCGCCGGCGCCGTCGCGGACCTCGAGCCGGTGCCCGGCCAGCACCTGGCCGCACAGGGCGAATTCGCGGGCGCGCCTGTCCGGCCCGCTCGGCGGGGTGGCCATGTCGTGGCGCTCCAGGCGATCGACGTCGGCGAGGTCGGTGCGCAGGCCCTGGCCGAGTGGGGAGAGGGTCAAGGCCAGGGTCGCCTCGGCCATGCCGTAGCTGGCCACGAAGGCGCGGGCGTCGAAACCGGCGGCGGCGAAGACCTCGCTGAAGGCGCGCAAGGGCTCTGGCCGAATCATGTCGCCGCCCAGGCCCGCCACCCGCCACGACGAGAGGTCCAGATCGTTTGCCGCCGAGCCGCGGCGCGCCGCCAGGTCGTAGCCGAAGGTCGGGGCGTAGGAGATGGTGCCGCGCCGCTTCGAGATCAGGTCCAGCCACAGCCCGGGGCGCCGGACGAAGGCCCCGGTGGGCAGAAGGTCGACGGACACCTGGAAGGCGAGACTGCTGAGCAGCATGCCGACCAGCCCCATGTCATGGTAGAGCGGCAGCCAGGAGACGGTGCGGTCGCTGGCGGCGACCCGCAGGCCCTCGCGACCGATCGCCGCGATATTGGCCATCAGCGCCGCCTGGGTCACCGCCACGCCCAGGGGAAACCGGGTGCTGCCCGACGAGAATTGCAGATAGCAAAGGCCCGACGGGTCGGGCGTGGGCAAATCGCCCGCGCGCCGTGGCGGCACGTCGGCCGCGGCGCCGGTCGCGACGAGGCCGAGGCCCTCGGCGGCCTGGGCGAACCATTCGGCCAGAACCGGCGGCGCGAAGGCGGCGCGGGCCCCCGACGAGATCAGCATGCGCCGGACATGCGCCACATAGGCGTCCTTGCCGCCGAACGGGGCCGGCAGGGGCAGGGGCGCCGGAACCAGCGCCGCGTACTGGCAGGCGAAGAAAGCGCGCAGAAAATCGCCGTCGCTTTCGGCCGCCAGGGCGACGCGATCGCCCGGCATGAGGCCGCTCGCCAGCAGCCTCCCCGCCAAGGCCAACGCCTGTTCACGCAGCTTCGAATAGGGGAGAACCTCCACCAACTCGCCGCGCAGGGAATGGATGTTGATTCCGGTCGGCTGCAGGGCGGCGTGGTCCAGCGCCCCGGCGACGGTGGCGAAATCGCCCAGGCGGATGGCGCGTTCGGGCGCGGTGGGCGTCGGGGTCAAGGGCGATGGTCCAATCGAAACGCTCCGGAACCGGCCCGGATTCGCGGCCATATGACACGCCAGAGGGTGGCGCGTCATTATCGACAATGCCCCGCGACCTGATAGTCGTGAGCGGCGGCGCCGCCGGGCGGCGCGAATTCGAGCCGCGCCGGTGACCGATCGGGGCGCGGAACGGTGAACGGACTGTCTTCGCCACGTCTGTTATAGTGGTTGTTATCACGGTGGCGCGGCCAACGCGCGGGGACATGGGACGCCGATGAACCGACCAGGCAGCGAGGCGGCCAAGGCCGATCGACCCAGTCTCGGGGCCCTGATGAAGGACGCCTTTCTGATCGACGGCTGGCGCCGCGAACGCGGCCGCGACGTTCGGCCGCTGACGCGGCTGATCCCCTTCGTGCGCGCCCACCTGAGCGACGCGGCGCTGGGCGGCCTCTTCCTGATCCTCTCGACGGCGTCCCTGCTCGTCATCACCGGCGGCGCGCGCACGGTGCTCGACCAGGGATTCCAGCTGCACAGCCGCGCCGCCCTGACCCATGTCTTTCTCGGCCTGGGCGCGGTGGCCGGCGCCCTGGCCGCGACCACCGGCCTTCGCATCTATTTTCTCTACAAGCTCGGCGAGCGGGTGGTGGCGGACCTTCGCCAGGCGGTCTTCCGCCATGTGCTGAGCCTGGACCTCACTCATTTTCTCAAGCTGCGCACCGGCGAGGTGCTGTCGCGCATGACCACCGACATGACCATCGTCGAGCTCACGGTGGGCAATGTCATTCCGGTCGCCCTGCGTAATCTTCTCACCCTGGCCGGGGCGCTGGGGTTGATGATCGTCGTCAGCCCTAATTTCACCGGCCTGGTGCTGGTCCTGATTCCCCTGTTCCTGACCCCCCTGCTGCTGATCGGCCGGCGGATGCAGCGGCTGTCCCTGCGCGCCCAGGATCGCTTCGCCGAGGCCATCGGCCAGGCCGGCGAGGGGCTCGAGGCGCTCGAAACGGTCCAGGCGTTCGGTCAGGAGGAGGCGGTCTCGGCGCGGTTCGACGCCTCCATCGAGAGCGCCTTCGACGCGTCGCGCGCCCAGATCCGCGCCAGCGGCCTGCTGTCGGGCCTGATGATCGCCCTGATCTTCGCCGGCATGCTCATCCTGCTCTATCAGTGCGCCGTCGCCGTGATCGTCGATCGGACAATGACACCGGGCGCCCTGCTGCAATTGCTCATTCTGGCCATGGTCGCCGCTTCGGCTCTGAAGGATCTGTCCGAGACCTGGAGTCAGATCCAGAAGGCGTCCGGGGCCGCCGAGCGGATCGCCGGCATGATGGACGCGGTCCCGACCATCGCCGCGCCGGCCCGTCCGACGCCGATGCCGGCGCCGGCGCGCGGCGAAGTCGCGTTCAGCAACGTCCGCTTCGCCTATCCCGGCCGTCCGGAAATGCCGGCTCTGAAGGGCTTTTCGCTCGGCGTCAGGCCCGGCGAGCGGGTCGCCCTGGTCGGCCCTTCCGGGGCCGGCAAGAGCACCGTCTTTCGCCTGCTGCTGCGTTTCTACGATCCGGACTTCGGGACGGTGGCCATCGACGGGGTGGACCTTCGCCATGCCTGTCCGCGCGAGGCCCGCGCCCGACTCGCCCTGGTGGCCCAGGACGCGCCGCTGTTTTCCGGCTCGGCGGCCGACAACATCGCCTTCGGCCGCGGCGGCGCGGGTCCCCTGGACATCCGCGCCGCCGCCGTGGCCGCCCAGGCCGACGGGTTCCTCACCGCCCTGCCCCAGGGCTTCGACACTCTGATCGGCGAACGGGCCAAGACCCTTTCCGGCGGTCAGCGGCAACGCATCGCCATCGCCCGCGCCCTGATCCGCCACGCCCCGATCCTGCTGCTGGACGAGGCGACCAGCGCCCTGGACGCCGAGAGCGAACGCCTGGTGCAGCACGCCCTGCACGGGGCCATGGAAGGGCGCACCACCCTGGTCATCGCCCACCGGCTGGCCACCGTCCTGGAGGCCGACCGCATCGTGGTCATGGACGCCGGGCGGGTGGTCGAGGAAGGCCGCCACGCCGAACTCCTGGCCAGGGGCGGCCTCTACGCCCGCCTGGCCCGGCTTCAGTTTGGGGCCAAGGCGGCCTGAGCCGGATCGGCGAGCGCGGTCAGCAAGGCGTCGTCGCGGCCCCGGCGCCAGAAGGTCAAACCGACGAGCGCCAGGTTCAGAATCACGATCTCGAAGGCGAAAAACCACAGCGGCGCGCCGGCCAGCAGGCTGGCGAAGGCGGCCAGGGTGCGGGTGTTGCCGCCGAGCATCGAGCTCGCCTTGACCAGGGGGGCGTAGAGGCGCCGGTAGAGGGCCCTGGCCGCCTCGGCGCTGGCCGCCCCTTGCGCCAGCCGCGGCTCCATCGCCGCCTCGATGCGCGCCTCGCCGCGGTTGGCGAGGCCCGAGACCCATAGATAGGCGCCGGCCAGGGCCCCTCGCACCGCGTCCGTCCGGGCCAGGGCGTCCGGGTTCTGGCGCATCCAGGTGGCGCCATAAACCCAGCGGCGATAGGTCTTGCGGCCGGTCTCGTAGGCGTTGGCCTGGACGAAGTGGCAGGCGGCGGCGGCGGCGGCGATCGCCCACGCCCAGCCGCCCAGGCTGCGGCCCAGCACCATGGCCAGGGCGACGTAGAGCAATCCCTGGCTGACATGGTCGCAGATGCCATCGACCAGCTCGCCGGAGGTGGACGCGCGCGCCGTGCGCCGGGCGAGATCGCCGTCCGCCCCGTCCAGGACGTGCCAGGCGAAAAAGCAGGCGAGGCCGGCCAGGGGTCCCCACGGCCACGCCAGCCACGCGTAACAGGCGCCGCCGGCGGCGGCCATGAACACGCTGGCCACCGACACCTGGTTGGGCGTCACCGGCGTGGCGATCAGGCGATCGACCAGGGCCCGCGAAGCCGGGTGGACCAGGTATCGGTTGGTGAATTCCTCGATTTCCACCGGGCGCCCCGGCGCGTCGGCCCCGCCCGCCGCGTCGCGAGGAAGACTTGATTTCATGGCCTCTTTGGCTCCTAAGGGGCGCGCGCTTGGCGGTCTTGTGACAGCGGGCGTCAGGCGTTAAGCCTAAACTCCGTCCTTTTGGACTCCAGGATCGCACCAGCCTGGGCCCTTTACGGGACCCTCGGCTCCATACCAATTTCTTAGTCCCCAAAGGGAAAACTCATGGCCAAAATTCGCGCGGCGATTGTCGGAGTGGGCAATTGCGCGAGCTCGCTGGTCCAGGGCGTGGCCTATTATCGCGAGGTCAACGACAACACCGTCGGCCTGATGCACTGGGACCTCGGCGGCTACGAGCCCACCGACGTGGAATTCGTCGCCGCCTTCGACATAGATGAGCGCAAGGTCGGGACCGATCTGGCCGAGGCGATCTTCGCCAAGCCCAACTGCACGGCCGTCTTCGCTCAGGTGCCCGCGTCGGGGATCGTCGTGCGGATGGGCGCGGTGCTCGACGGCATGGCCGATCACATGGAGGCCATGCCCGCCGATCGCAGCTTCCGCGTGGCGGGCGCCGCTCAGCCCGGCAAGTCCGATATTGTCACGGTGCTGAAGGAGGCACGCGTCGATGTGCTGGTAAACTTCCTGCCCGTGGGTTCCGAGGACGCGGTCAAGTTCTACATGGAATGCGCCCTTGAGGCGGGCGTCGGCGTGGTCAACTGCATGCCGGTGTTCATCGCCAGCGACAGCGATTGGGAGCAGCGCTTCAAGGCCGCCGGCCTGCCGATCGTCGGCGACGACATCAAGGCCCAGTTCGGGGCGACCATCGTCCACCGGGCCCTCACCAACCTGATGCGCCAGCGCGGGGTGCGGCTCGACCGGACTTATCAACTCAACACCGGCGGCAACACCGACTTCCTCAATATGATGGACCGCGGGCGCCTGGCCTCGAAGAAGATCTCCAAGACCGAGGCGGTGCAGGCGGTGCTGGCCGAGCGCCTGGCCGACGAGAACATCCACGTCGGCCCCAGCGACTATGTGCCGTGGCTCAACGACAACAAGCTCTGTTTCCTGCGGCTCGAAGGCGCCCTTTTCGGGGCCGTGCCGATGAACATCGAGGTGCGCCTTTCGGTGGAGGACTCGCCCAATTCGGCGGGCGTGGTGATCGACGCCATCCGCTGCTGCAAGCTGGCCCTCGACCGCAAGGAAGGCGGCGCCCTGATCGGCCCCTCGGCGTTCTTCTGCAAGCACCCGCCCGTCCAGTTCACCGACGACGAAGCCCAGCGGATGGTGGAGACCTTCATCCACCCGGTGGCCGGGCTCGCCGGACGGGTGAAATGCCTGATCGTCGCCGCCGGCCAGGGAACCCGTTTGCGCGACATCGCCCCTTCGAAGCCGCTCGCCGACATCAAGGGCGTGCCGCTCATCGAGCGCGTGATCGAAACCGCGCGCGCCGCGGGGTTGAGCGAATTCGTGGTGGTGACCGGCTACGAAGGCGCCAAGGTCGAGGCGTTTCTCGCCGGCCTGGCCAGCCGGCGCGGCCTGGCCATCACCTGCGTGCGCAACCCCAAGTGGGAGCAGGCCAACGGCCTGTCGGTGGCCGCCGCCGAGGCCCACCTCGGCGATCAGTTCGTCCTGCTGATGGCCGATCACCTGTTCGACCCGACCATCCTCACCGACCTCCTGGCCAAGGGCGGTGATCCCAAGGGCGCGGTTCTGGCCATCGACCGGCGCCTGAAGAGCCCCTTGGTCGATCCGCGGGACGTGACCCGCGTCGAAACCGACGCCTTGGGCGCCATTGTCTCGATCGGCAAGGGCATCGCCGGCCACAACGGCCTCGATACCGGCGTCTTCCTGGCTTCCAAGGCCCTCATCGCCGCCATCCGCGCCGACCTGGAGGCCGGCGGCGAAGGCAGCATCTCGGCCGGCATGCGGCGGCTCGCCAAGGACGGCCACGCCCATGCCTTCGAGATCGGCGATCGCTTCTGGCTGGATATCGACGACGCCGTGGCGCACGGCGAAGCGGAGCGGATGACGGCTTGAAGGAGCCGGTCCGGAACCGCCCGTAGCTCATCTGGGGAGTCATGACCGGGGCAAAGTCGGCGATGACCTTCGGCTGGCGGGTCTGGGGCCTGGGCGTGATGGCGCTCGCCATAGTTTCACTGGCGTGGGGGGACTTCGACCCGGGCCAACCCGTCCCCAAGGGCTTTCCCGACCGCGCCGTCCTGGCCTATGTGGCCTCGGTGTTCATGTTCGTCGCGGGCGCGGCCGTCGAATGGCGCCGGACGGCGGCCTGGGGCGCCGCGGCCCTCACCGCCTACTACGCCCTCATTGTCGTCACCCTGATGAACGGCGCCGTGGCGCTCGCCCACCCGACCGAATACGGCGCCTACAGCGGCGGCGCCGAGCAGCTCGCCATCGCGGCGGCCGGCCTGATCGTCTATGCCGCCAGCGCCAGGATCGACGCGGCTCTGGGCGCGCGCCTCATCCGCCTGGGCCAAATGGCCTTCGGGGTCTGCGCGTTGCTGTTCGGCGGCGCGCACTTCTTCTACTTGCACCTCACCGCCCCGCTGGTCCCAAAATGGCTGCCGCCCGGCCAGGCGTTCTGGGCCTATGCGACCGGAGTCGGCCACATCGCGGCGGGCGTCGCGATCCTGACCGGAGTCAAGGCCCGCCTCGCCGCGATCCTGCTGACCGCCATGTACGCCTCCTTCACGGCGCTGGTGCACCTGCCGATGCTCCTGGGCGACCCCTCCAGCCATTTCATCTGGTCCGAAAACGCCCTCAATATCGCCCTGATCGGCGCCGCCTGGGCGGTGGCGGACTCGCTGGCGGGCGCGGGAAGGGGTGCGCCCGTCCCGTGATTCCCATCTCAGCCGGCGGCGGCGCGCTCGAGGGCGGCTATGTCCAGTTTGACCATCTTGGTCATGGCGGCGAAGGCGCGGGCGGCGACCGCCGGGTCGGGGTCCGCCAGGAGCCGCGGCATAACCTCCGGCACGATCTGCCAGGGCACGCCCCAGCGGTCGCGCAGCCAGCCGCACATGATTTCCGCGCCGCCGTCGGCGGTGAGCGCCTCCCACAGGCGGTCGACCTCCGCCTGGTCGGCGCACTCCACCGAAATCGAGGCGGCGGTCCCATAGTCGGCCGGAGCGCCGCCGTTCAGTGCCTGGAAGCGCTGACCGCCCAGGGTGAAGGCGATCAGGATGACCTCGCCGGCCTCCCCTCCCGGCCACGGCGCCGGGGCGCGCTGAACGTGGTCGATCGCCGAGTTCGGCACGGTCGCGACGTAGAAGCGCACCGCCGCCTCCGCATCCTTTCCGAACCAAAGGCAGGTGCTCACCTGGGTCATGCCGTCATCCTTTCCATTTCGGGCCATCCTGCCAGCAAGGCCGGGGCGCCTCAACCGCCTGGAAAAGGAAAAGCCGTGGCCCACGTCACAAGCGGGTCACGGCGGTCAGATGGTGACCAAGGCCATCAGCTTGGCGCGGACTTCGCCCGCCGCGCCAGGGGGCAGAACGGCGCCGGCGTATTGCAGCGGGCGGGCGCGCGTGTCGATGCTGCGCAGGTGGCTGAGAAGGATCTCGCCGGCGACGGGCAGGCCCTCGGGGACAACGACGCTGGTCGGGAACGGCCGCACCCGGCTGGTGATCGGACAGACGATGGCAAAGCCGGTATTGAGGGTGAAGGCCGCCGGCGAGACGACCAGCGCCGGTCGGCGGCCGGCCTGTTCGCGGCCAAGCGCCGGATCGAAATCCGTCCACACGAGATCGCCGGCGTCCGGCAGATAGTCGCCGCTCATTCCTCGACGATTTCTCGGCCGCGATCTGGGCCCCAATCATAGGCGCCGGCGTAAAGCTCGCGCCACGCCCGTGGGGTCTTGCCCCGAAACAGGTCATCGACGGCGAGGCCGTGCGCCGACTTTCGGATCAGGATATCTCCGTCCTGGTCGATCACCTCCACGCGTTCGCCATCGCGAAACCGCGCCGCCCTGGCGACCTGCGCGGGAAGGCGAACCGCAAGCATCTTGCCCCATCGTCCGACGATCATTTGCGACATGGCTGTCATCCTGCGTGTGGGGATATACATAGCATATTCATGCCGGGTTGCAACCGAGCGAAGGCGCCGCGGAGGAAATTGCTAGGCTCCAGACTCATTCACAGCCAGTAAGTGAGGAGCGAGGCGAGGGCGACGGCGGATAGGAAGTTGGCGGCGAGCTTGTCGTATCGGGTGGCGACGCGGCGGAAGTCTTTGATGCGGCAGAAGGCGTTTTCGACC
>JBBRQW010000111.1:0-9177 GCA_038225765.1 Caulobacterales bacterium
CATCAAGCCGCTGGACTTCGCCCTGGTCTACAAGCGCGACGCCGTCGACGACGGCCTCTTCGCCACTTCCAACGGCGTCATCGGCGGCGTCGTCCGGGGGACCTACGACGAAATCGGCATCTTCAGCCAGGTGAACTTCTAGGGGCGGCGCGGCCTGTCACAAAACCATCAACTCCCGCCGCTACACCGACCCCTAAAAGAGCGGCGGCCCCGACGCCCGAATTTGGAGACCATCGATGTTGAAGACCATCCTCGCCGCCGGAGCGGGCCTCGCCGCCGCCCTGGCGTGCACGGCCGCCCTGGCCGCCACGATTTCAGGGGCCGGCGCGACCTTTCCCGCCCCCGTCTACGCCAAGTGGGCCGAGACCTATAAGGCGCGGTCGGGCCTGCTGCTCAACTATCAGGCCATCGGTTCGGGCGGCGGGATCAAGCAGATCGAGGCCAAGACGGTGGATTTCGGGGCCTCCGACAAACCGCTGAAGCCCGATGTGCTGGCCGCCAACGGGCTGATGCAGTTTCCCACCGTGGTCGGCGGCGTGGTTCCGGTGGTCAATCTGCCGGGGATCGCGCCGGGCGCCATCCGGCTGAGCGGCGCGGTGCTGGCCGACATCTACCGCGGCGTGCGGACCTTCTGGGACGATCCGGCGATCAAGGTGATCAATCCCAGGGTGAAACTGCCGCACGCGCGGATCACCGTGGTCCACCGCTCGGACGGCTCGGGCACCAGCTTTCTCTTCACCAGCTATCTGGCCTTGAAAGCCCCCCATTGGGCCAAGGAAGTCGGGGCCAACGACGCGGTGAGCTGGCCGGTGGGCGTCGGCGGCAAGGGCAACGACGGCGTCGCCGCCATGGTCAAGCAGACCCCCGGCGCGATCGGCTATGTGGAATACGCCTACGCCAAACAGAATCGCATGATCTACGCCCTCATGCAGAACCGCGCCGGTGGCTGGGTCGCGCCGACGGCGGAGAATTTCGCCGCCGCCGCCGCCGGGGCCAAATGGCAGGCCGCGCCGGGCTTCTACCTGCTGCTGCTCGATCAGCCGGGGGGCAAATCGTGGCCGATCACCGGGGCGACCTTCATCCTGATGCATCAGAAACAGGCCAACGCCCAGAACGCCCACGACGTCCTGGCCTTCTTCGACTGGGCCTACAAGAACGGCAATCCCGCCGCCCAGCAGCTCGACTATGTGCCCCTCCCCGAGCCGGTAAAGGCGCTGATCCGCAAGTCCTGGCTGAAGATCGTCGGCCCGAACGGCCAACCGGTGTATCGGTAGGGAAATCCATTTTCGCCGCGCAATGGGCATGTGGGCGAGCCGCCGCCTTTCCTCCCCCGTCCTCTCACGGGGGAGGTAAAGAGACGCCATGACGATAGCCCTCAACTCCACCGCTCCTCTCCCCCGCCGCCGGTCCGCGCCGCGCGGGGCAGGGTTCGAGCCGGTGTTCGAGGGGGTGTGTTTCGCCGCCGCCACCGCCCTGCTGGCCAGTCTGGGCGGGGTGGTGGTGTCGCTGATGGTCGGCGGCTGGCCGGCCCTGACCCGCTTCGGGTTCGGATTTTTGACCACCTCGACGTGGGATCCGGTCAAGGAGGTCTATGGCGCCGCCGGGCCAATCGTCGGCACCCTGATCACCTCGGCCCTGGCCCTGATCCTCGCCCTGCCGGTCGCCGGCGGGGTGGCCTTCTTCCTGGTCGAGCTGTGCCCGGCCTTCCTGCGCCGGACCATCGGCACGGCGGTGGAGCTGCTGGCCGGCATTCCCTCCATCGTCTATGGCATGTGGGGCCTCTTTGTCTTCGCGCCGTTCTTTTCCCAGCACGTCGAACTGCCCCTGATGTCCGCCGCGCCGCCCGGCTCGCTGCTGGAGAGTTTAACCCAGGGGGTTCCCAACGGCTCGGGCATACTGGCGGCCTCGATCATCCTGGCGATCATGATCCTGCCGTTCATCGCCGCCACCTTGCGCGAACTTCTGACGGCCGTGCCGCCGCAGGTGCGCGAAAGCGCCTACGGACTGGGCGCGACCATGGGCGAGGTGGCGATGAAGGTCACCTTGCCCTATGTGCGGCGCGGCGCGATCGGGGCGGTGATGCTGGGCCTCGGCCGGGCCCTGGGCGAGACCATGGCGGTGACCTTCATCATCGGCAATTCGCACGACCTTCCCAAGGGCCTGTTCGCCTCCGGCTCGACCATCGCCTCGACCATCGCCAACGAGTTCACCGAGGCGACCAGCCCGCTGCATACCGCCTCCCTGATCGCGCTGGGCCTCGTCCTCTTCGCCATCACCTTCACGGTGCTGGCCCTGGCGCGGCTGATGCTGCGCCAGCCGGCGAGGCTCTAGGGCGGTGGCCGTCTCGCCCGCCCGCATCGCCCGCCGCCGGATCGGCAACGCCCTGTTCATGGGGGCCTGCGTCGCCGTCACGGTGCTGGCCCTGGCCGCCCTGGCGGCCATCCTGTGGTCCCTGGTCAGCCAGGGGCTGGCGGGGATGAATCTGGCGGTGTTCACCCGATCGACCCCCGCCCCCGGCTCGTCCGGGGGCCTGGCCAACGCCATCGTCGGCTCGATCATGCTGGGGCTGGCGGCCATGGCCATGGCCGTGGTCGTCGGCATACTGGCCGGCACCTGGCTGGCGGAATACGCCGGGGAAAGCCGCTACGGCTCGGCCGTCCGCTTCCTCAACGATGTGCTGCTGTCGGCCCCGTCGATCCTGGTGGGCCTGTTCGTCTATGAGATTCTGGTGGCCCCGTTCGGCGGCTTTTCGGGCATCGCCGGCGCCGTCGCCCTGGCCCTGCTGGCAGCGCCGATCATCACCCGCACCACCGAGGACGTGCTGCGGCTGCAGGCGACCTCCCTGCGCGAATCGGGGATAGCCTTGGGCGCGCCGGCGTGGCGGGTGATCGGACGGATCCTGTGGCGCTCGGGGGCCAGCGGCATCGTCACCGGGGCCCTGCTGGCCTTCGCCCGCATCAGCGGCGAGACCGCGCCGCTGCTTTTCACGGCGCTAAACAATCAGTTCTTCAGCCTCGACATGAGGGGGCCGATGGCCAATCTGCCGGTGGTGATCTACCAGTTCGCCCTGTCGGCCTATGACGACTGGCGCCGCCTGGCCTGGGCCGGCGCCCTGATCATCGCCGTCTCGGTGTTGGGGGTGACCGTCCTCGCCCGCGTCCTGGCAAGAGAGCGGAAACGCGTATGAACGCCTTCGCGCCGGAGACGCTTGGAGCGCCCATGGACGACCGCTCGATCCTCGCCATCGAACCGGACCGGGTCAAGCTGGACATCCAGAATCTCGATTTTTTCTACGGCAAGACCCAGGCCCTGAAGGGGATTTCGCTGCAGGTGGCGCGCAACGCCGTCACCGCCCTGATCGGGCCGTCCGGATGCGGCAAATCCACCCTGCTGCGCTCGCTCAACCGCATGTACGCCCTCTATCCCGGCCAGAAGGCCACCGGCGCCATCATGATGGACGGCGAGGACATATTGCGGCCGGGGATCGATCTTTCCAGGCTGCGGGCCAAGGTCGGCATGGTGTTCCAGAAGCCGACCCCGTTTCCCAAGTACATTCACGACAATGTGGCCTTCGGCGTGCGCCTCTATGAGACCCTCACCAAGGCCGAGATGGCCGAGCGGGTGGAGGACGCCCTGCGCCGCGCCGCCCTGTGGGACGAGGTCAAGGACCAGCTCCACGCCTCGGGCCTGGGGCTGTCGGGCGGCCAGCAGCAGCGGCTGTGCGTGGCCCGCTGCATCGCGGTGAGGCCGGAGATCCTGCTCCTGGACGAGCCGACCTCGGCCCTGGACCCCATCTCCAGCGCCAAGCTGGAGGAGACGGTGACCCAGCTCAAGGCCGACTACACCATCGTCGTGGTCACCCATAACCTCGGCCAGGCGGCCAGGCTATCGACCTACACCGGCTTCATGTACCTGGGCGAGCTGGTGGAGTTCGGCGAGACCGCCGGCATGTTCACCAGGCCGGTCACCGCCCGCGCCTCGGACTACATCACCGGGCGGTTCGGGTGAGGGGCGCGGGAGGAAATCGTGCGGCAACACCGCTGTCACAATCGAGGCCTAGGCTTTCGGCCATGAATCCCCGCCAATCGGACGCGTGAAGATGGACCACACGGTCAGGGCCTACGACGAAGACCTCGACGCGATCACCGCCGAACTGGCGCGCATGGGCGGGCTGGCGGAGGCGGAGGTGGCCGATTCGGTCCGCGCCATCGCCCGCCGCGACCTGGCCCTGGCCGAGGCGGTGATCGGCGCCGACGCGCGCCTCGATGCTTTGGAGCTGGAGATCGAACGCAAGGCCATCCGCCTGATCGCCCTGCGCCAGCCGGTGGCCGACGATCTGCGCCGCACCGTGGCGGCCATCAAGATCGCCAGCAATCTCGAACGTTGCGGCGATCTGGCCAAGAATATCGCCAAGCGCGCCGTGGCGATCGCCGAGGCCGACCCGGTGACGCCGCTCGGCGCCTCCATCGAGCGCATGGGCGAGCTGGTGTCGGGCCGCCTAAAGGACGTGCTGGACGCGGTGGCCTCGCGCGACGTGGACCGCGCCATCGTCGTGTGGCGGGGCGACCATGAGGTCGATGAGCATTACGACGCCATCTTCCGCGAACTGCTGACCTATATGATGGGCGATCCGCGCACCATCACCGCCTGCGCGCACCTGCTGTTCGTGGCCAAGAATCTCGAGCGCATCGGCGATCACGCCACCAACATCGCCGAGATCGTCCACTACGAGATCACCGGCGTCGAGCTCACCGACGAGCGGCCCAAGTCGGACGCCCTGGGTTCTCATGAACGCTGAAAACCGCCCCGCCCTGGTCCCCTATATCCTGGTGGTGGAGGACGAGGATTCCCTGGCCACCCTGCTGGAATACAATCTGGCCAAGGAGGGCTACGCCGTCGCCCTGTGCGCCGATGGCGAGGAAGCCCTGATCCTGATCGACGAGAAGCAGCCGGACCTGGTGGTTCTCGACTGGATGCTGCCCGGAGTATCGGGCATCGAGGTCTGTCGACGGCTGCGCCAGCGCACCGCGACCCGCAACCTGCCCATCGTCATGCTCACCGCCCGCGGTGAAGAGAGCGACCGCATCCGCGGCCTGAACACCGGGGCCGACGACTATTTGGTCAAGCCGTTCTCGATGAGCGAACTTGCCGCCCGCATCCGCGCCGTGCTGCGCCGCATCCGCCCGGGCCTGGCCGAGGACCGGGCGCGGGCCGGCGACATCGTCATCGACCGCGTCTCGCACAAGGTGACGCGGGCCGGCGAGGAGGTGCGCCTGGGCCCCACTGAATTTCGCCTGCTCGACTATCTGATGCGGCGCCCCGGCCGAGTAGTCTCGCGCGAGCAGCTTCTCGACGCCCTCTGGGGGTCGGACGCCCAGGTGGAAACCCGCACCGTCGATGTCCACATCGGCCGCCTGCGCCGCGCCCTGGCCCAACGAGGCGCCCAGGGCGGCGTCGTGGCCGGGGCCGGCGATCCGATCCGCACGGTGCGCTCGGCGGGATATTCGCTGGAGGCGTGATCAGGGATTGGAAGCCCGGCTCAACGCCCGCCAGCCGATGTCGCGACGGTAAAAGCCGCCCGGAAAATCGATCCGCTCAAGGGCGGCGTAGGCCAGGTCGCGGGCGCCTTGGAGGGTCGGAGCGCGCGCGCAGACGTTGAGCACCCGCCCGCCGGCGGCGATCAGGGCACCGTCCGCGCGCCGCGCCGTGCCGGCGTGGAAGACCGTCACGTCGTCACCGAAATCCGCCTCGGCGCCCTCGATGACCCCGCCCAGCGACGGGTCGCCGGGATAGCCCTTGGCCGCCAGCACCACGCAGATCGCCGCCTCGTCGCGCCAGGCGGGCGGCGCCATCGCGGCCAGGGTCCCGGTGGCGGCGGCCAGCAGATAGGGGAGCACATCGCTCGCCAGGCGCAGCATCAGCACCTGGCATTCCGGGTCGCCGAAGCGGACATTGAACTCGATCAGCTTGGGGCCCTCGGCGGTGACCATGGTCTCGCAGAACAGCACTCCCCGGTAGGGGGCGCCCTCGGCGGCGATGCCGACGAAGGCGGGGTCGATGAGGCGCCGCCTTGCCGTCTCGACCACCTGGGCGGTCAGAACCGGCGCCGGCGCGTAGGCGCCCATGCCGCCGGTATTGGGGCCGCGCTCGCCGTCGAAGGCGCGTTTGTGATCCTGGGCGCCGCCGAACATCAAACGGGTCTGGCCGTCGCAGAGGGCGAACAGGGAGGCGATCTCGCCGTCCAGGAATTCCTCGATCACCACGCGTGTCCCGGCGGCGCCGAAACGGCCGCCCAGCGCTTCGTCGATGGCGGCGCGAGCCTCGGCAAGGGTCGGCGCGATGACCACCCCCTTGCCCGCCGCCAGCCCGTCGGCCTTGATCACGAACGGCGGCGCGAACTGGCCGAGGAAGGCCTTGGCTGGCCCCGAGGCGTCGAACACGCCAAAGCGGCCGGTCGGCAGCGCGTGGCGCTCCGCGAACGTCTTGGCAAAAGCCTTGGAAGACTCCAGCCGCCCCGCCGCCGCGCTCGGGCCGAAACAGGGAACGCCGGCTCGCGCCAGGGCGTCGGCCAGCCCCGCCTCGATGGCCGTCTCCGGCCCGACGATCACCAGATCGGCGCCGATCTGGCGCGCCAGGGCGACCTGGCCCTCCCCATCGGCGGCGTTCACCGCGCGGACTTCGGCGAGCTTGGCCATGCCCGGATTGCCCGGCGCGCACACCAGGCGTTTCGTCAGCGGCGAGACGGCGACCTTCCAGGCCAGGGCGTGCTCGCGCCCGCCCGAGCCGACGATGAGGATGTTCATGGCGACCGCAGTGGCGCCAGGCGCGTCGAGCCGTCAAGCCGGACGCGCCTCGACGCCGGCCATGGGCAGATAGGCGGTGAAGGCGGCGCCGTGGCCTTCGGCGCTTTCCACCGTCAAGCCGCCTCGGTGACGGTTGACGATGTGCTTGACGATGGCCAGGCCCAGGCCCGTTCCGGCGTGCTCGCCGCTCTTTTGGCCCTCCACGCGATAGAAGCGTTCGGTCAGGCGCGGCAGGTGCGTCCGGGCGATGCCGGGGCCGGTGTCGCGGACTCGCAGGGCCACATACCGCTCGCCATCGGCGCGGTCGGGCGTGAGCAGGGCGCGATGGGCGCCGAGCGTCGATACCGGCGCGGCGGCGGCGTCGGCGTGAAGGGCCGGCAGAACCTCCACGAACACCGTTCCACCGGCCGGGGTGAATTTCAGGGCGTTTTCGGCCAGGTTCTGGATCACTTGGAGGATCTGGTCGCGGTCGCCGGGTATGAGCGCCGCGCCGGCGACCGGAAGGGTCGAGCGAAACCCCACTTCGCGCTCTTCAGCCATGGGCGCCAGGGCGTCCACGACATCGATGACCGCCGCGGCCACGTCCACCTCGCCCGAAGGGGGAATGTGCTCGCCCAGTTCGATGCGCGACAGGCTCATCAGGTCGTCGATCAGCCGCCGCATGCGCTGGGCCTGGACGTGCATGATGGCCAGGAACTTCTCGCGCGCCGCCGGGTCGTCGCGGGCGTGGCCGCGCAGCGTCTCGATGAAGCCGGTCAGGGAGGCGAGCGGAGTGCGAAGTTCGTGGCTGGCGTTGGCCAGAAAGTCGGCGCGCGCACGCTCGCCGCGGCGAAATTCGGTTTCGTCGCGAAACGAGACCAGGGCCAGGGGCGTGGCGGCCTCGCCGGCCAGCGGCAGGGCGCCGACTCGCCAGACCCGCCGCTGGACGCCGCCCGACTGGTAGATCGCCTCCGCCGCCGCCGACCGGAACAGAGCCGCGTCGATGGCGGCCAGGATTTCAGGCGCGCGCACGGCGGTGGTCAGGGGCCCTTCGGCGCGCTGGAGGCGCAGCAGGTCGCGGGCGGCGGCGTTGGCGAACACGAAGCGGCGGGCGCCGGGGGCGGCCGGGTCGCCGCCGCTCGCCAGCAGAATCGGATCGGCGAGGCGTTCAAGCATGGCCGCGAAGGGCGGCGACGGGTTTGGGGTTGAAACCGTCGGCAGGGCGCTGGCCGCGTCACGGTCGCGGCGTGTCTGGCGCCGCCACAGCATCCAGGTGAGGGCCGCCAGCGCCGCCGCCCCGAGCGCCGCCGGCCCCGCCTTCGCCGCGCCCAGGGCCGCCAGCGCCGCCAAGATCGCCACGCCCGCCGCGCCGACCAGGAGAATCGTCGCGACTCCGGCCCGGCCGCCGATGGGCGAATCGCGCCCCGGTTCAGTCATGGGACCGATCGAATCGACGATATTTCATCGGCCCCATCCGTGGGGGTTGGATGTGTCCGGCGCGTGACAGGCCGCGACCTCGTCGTCTTTGCCTTGAAAGGCGCCCCATTGCGGACGTAATAGGCGGGCCGAGTCAGATTCCAAAGCCGCCGCGGGTGAGAGTCTCCGTTATGAAACGAAAGTTCCTCGCCGCGGCCGTCGCGCTCGCGCCTTTGTTGGTCGTCGGCGCCGGCGCGGGCAGCGCGCGGGCCGCGACTCAGATCACCACCTCGACCACCCAGCCGGTGGCCACCGCCACCGTTAACGGCGGCGGCCCTGACGACATCGACATCACCAGCACCGGATCGGTCAACCCGACGGCCCCCGGCGCGGCGGTGACCCTCGACAGCGACAATGTGATCACCAGCGAAGGCTCGATCAATTTCAAGGACGTGAGCGACGCCACCGGCATTCTCGTCGATGGCGGCTTCACCGGCCAAGTGACCAACACCGGCGGGATCACCCTGACCGAGTCCTACGTGGCCACCGACACCAATGGCGACGGGGTTGTCGATGGGCCCTTCGCCCAGGGCGCCAACCGCATCGGAATCGCCGTGACGGGGACCGCGCCGTTCACCGGCGGCATCACCAGCACCGGGGCCATTTCCATCCAGGGCAATACTTCCGAAGGCATTTCGATCCAGGCGCCGATCACCGGCGACCTGTTGATGCTGACCGTCACCCCGCCGGCCACTCAGGGCGGCCTGCCGACGGTCGCCAACGGCTCGATCACCATCACCGGCGACAACACCGTCGGCGTCCAGGTGACCCCCACCGGCGCGATCGGCGGCGACGTCCGGATCACCGGCGTCACGGCGCGGGGCGTCAACGCCCAGGGCGTGGCGATCGACGGCGCGGTGGGCGGGACGGTGAATATTTCCGGCTTCGTGAGCGCCTCGGGCTACCGCAACACCGTGCG